>JBDTQT010000093.1:0-14091 GCA_039932055.1 Thermoanaerobaculia bacterium | reverse complement strand
GCTCTACGCCGCCGACGAGGACGTCAACGACGAGGTGGAGCTCTATCTCTCCGGCGCCCCGGAGGAGGATCCCGCCGACGCCTGCACGCCGGACTCGACCACTCTCTGCCTGCAGAGCGACAAATTCAACATCGGCGTGACCTGGCGCGACTTCCAGGACCGCACCGGCCACGGCCAGGCGACGATTCTCTCCAACGAGTCCGGTGACTTCTGGTTCTTCAACGCGCAGAGCAACGAGCTTATCGTCAAGATCATCAACGGCTGCGGCAGCACCGGCAGCTACTGGGTGTTCTGGCGCGCGCTCTCCAACGTCGAGATGGACCTCGTCATCCGCGACACCGCGACGCTGCAGACTCTGACCTACCACAACCCGCTGGGATTCAACTCCAACGGCCACCTCGACATCGACACGATCTTCCGTTGCGACGGCAGCGGCCCGGCGGCCGAGACCCTCGACATGAGCACCGATCTCCCGGCACCGGGCATCCCGCAGCGCATCGAGAGGACGGACCCGGTCCTGATCGGTCCTTGCACGCCCGACGGCGACCGCTCCATCTGCTTGCAGAACGGCCGCTTCCGCGTTCAGGGGACCTGGAGCGACTTCAACGGCGGCAGCGGCTACGCCCACCTGATCAAGAAGAACGAGGGCTCGGGCTACGCCTGGTTCTTCAACGGCAACAACTACGAGATGCTGTTCAAGCTCGTAGACGCCTGTAGCTTCAACGGCAACACCTGGGTCTCGATCGCCGGGCCCACCAACGTCGCGGCGAGCCTGACGATCATCGACACCTGGACCGGCAAGGTCTACAGCCAGCAGAACGCGCTCGGCGTCGACTTCCCGACCAACCTCGACATCGACACCAACCTCGACTACTGCGGGCCGGCGCCCAACTGACCGCGGATCCGGAGCGGCACGGGGAGGCACCGGCATGAAGTGGATGACTCGCGGCGACGTCGACGGCTTCTTCGGCCTGGCGCTCGACAACCTCGTCCAGTTGCTGGTCATCGACGCCCTCTGCAGGGGTGTCCTCGGCTTTCCGATGGAACTGGTCTACGGCCGGATCCTGCCGGGGGCGGCAGTGTCGCTCCTGGTGGGCAACCTCTACTACGCGCGCCAGGCGTTGGCGCTGGCGCGGCGGACCGGACGGACCGACGTCTGCGCCCTGCCGTACGGCATCAATACCCTCTCGCTCTTCGCCTTTGTCTTCCTGGTGATGCTGCCGGCCAAGCTCGCCGCCGCGGCCGCCGGCGCCGCCGATCCCGCCACCGTCGCCTGGCAGGCGGGACTCGTCGCCTGCGTCGGATCGGGCCTGATCGAGCTCGGCGGCGCGCTGGTCGCCGAGCGCATTCGCAAGTCGACGCCGCGCGCCGCGCTGCTCTCGACCCTCGCCGGCATTGCCCTCACGTTCATTTCGCTCGGTTTTCTCTTCCGCACCTACGCTCGCCCGATCGTCGGACTCACCACGCTGGCCATCGTCATGCTGGTCTATTTTGGCAGAGTGCGATTCCGCGGCGGCCTGCCCGGGGGGCTCGTCGCCGTCGCCGTCGGCACCAGCCTGGCCTGGATCGTCGGCATCGCACCCATCGGCGGCATGCCGCAGGTCGCGCTGCAGTTCCATCCCCCACTCCCCGTCTTCGCCGAGCTCTTCGCAGCGATGCGCGGCGACTGGCTGGTCTACCTCTCGGTCATTCTGCCGATGGGCCTGTTCAACGTCATTGGTTCGCTGCAGAACATCGAGTCGGCCGAGGCGGCGGGAGACGCCTACCCGACACGCCCCGCGCTCGCGATGAACGGTCTCGGGACCCTCGCTGCCGCGCTCTTCGGCTCGTGCTTCCCGACGACGATCTACATCGGTCATCCGGGCTGGAAAGCGATGGGCGCCCGCGCCGGCTACTCGATCCTGAACGCCGCATTCTTCACCCTGGTCTGTTTCTCCGGCACCCTCGCCTGGATCGCCTGGGCGGTGCCGATCGACGCCGGTATGGCGATCGTCCTCTGGATCGGCATCGTCATCACCGCCCAGGCGTTCGAGGCGACTCCGCGCGCGCATGCTCCAGCGGTCGTCGTCGGGCTCCTCCCCGGCGTCGCTGCCTGGGGCGCGCTGCAGTTGAAGAATGGACTGCGAGCCGCTGGCGTAGGCATGCCAGGCGGACCGCCCTTCGGCGAGCAGTTGATCGCCGCCTTCATGGGCTCGGACACCTGGGCGCACGGCGCCTTCGCCCTCGACCAGGGGTTCATCCTTACCGCGATGATCCTGTCCGCCGCGACCGTGGCGATCATCGAGCGCCGCTTCACGCTCGCCGCGCTCTGGTGCGCCATCGCCGCGGCCCTCTCGGCCGCCGGCCTCCTGCACTCCTATCGCTTCGCGGCCTCGGATACCGTCATCGCGCTCACCCCGGCCTGGCCGTGGGTGGGCGGCTACGCGATCATGGCGGCGATCCTCCTCACCGCGCGCTGGACAACCGTGGACGAGGACGCCAGCGGACAATGACCAAAGCTGACGCTCGAGAGCAGACCAGCCGCTGTTGAATCCTCCGCTACGAGTCACTAGGCTGCCGGTCATGGAGCGGGAGGTTCTCGAGAGCCGCGAGGTCGAGGTCACCCCCGGGCAGTGCATCGCGGCGCGGATCTTTCGCCCCCCCCGCGACGGCCACGCGTGCCGCGGCGCCGTCCTCCTCGTCCCGGCCATGGGCGCGGCGCAGGCATTCTATGCGCCGCTCGCCAAGTGGCTGGCCGGAGAGGGCTTCGTCGCCCTCACCTTCGACTATCGCGGCATGGGGCTCTCCCGCCCACCCGAACACCAGCGCTCGCTGCGCGGCTTCGATGTCGGCCTGCTCGACTGGGCACGCGAGGATTGCGCCGCAATGGTCGACCTCGCCCGGCGAGAGGCGCCGGGCAAGGCGCTCTATTGGCTGGGGCATAGTCTCGGCGGGCAGATCCTGCCCTTCGTCCCCAACCGCGAGGCGGTCGCCAAGATGATCACGGTCGCCAGCGGCAGCGGCTACTGGCGAGAGAACTCGCCGCGCCTGCGGCGCTTCGCCGGCATCCTTTGGTACGGCATCGTGCCGGCGTCGATGGCGCTCTTCGGCTACTTCCCCGGCAAACGCCTGAAAATGGTGGGTGACCTGCCGCGCGGCGTCATGGCGCAATGGCGGCGCTGGTGCTTGCACCCCGAGTACGCGGTCGGCGTAGAAGGCGAACTCGCGCGGCGGCTATTCGAGGGAGTGACCACGCCGATCGTTTCGTTCTCTTTCACCGACGACGACTTCATGTCCTTCCGCAACACGGAATCGCTGCACCGTTTCTACGCCAGTGCACCGCGCACGATGAAGCGGTTCGAGCCCGGCGATCTCGGCGAGCGCCGGATCGGGCATTTCGGATTTTTCCGCCCGGAGGTCGCCGAGAGCCTCTGGCGCGCCCACCTGCTGCCGGAGCTCGCCAGCCCATGACGGGCAAGCGAGCGCTGACCTCCTGTCGGCGTCAGGCCAGGTTGTGGAAGACGCGCTGGACGTCGTCGTCCTGCTCGAGGACGTCGACGAGTTTCAGAACTTCGTTCGCTTCCTTCTCCGAGAGCTCGACGGTGGTAATCGGGATGTACTCCGACTCCGCCGAGATCGGCGTGATCTTGCGCTCTTCGAGGGCCTTCTGCAGCGGGCCGAAGTCGTTGAAGGCGCAGCGAATGACGATCTGCGGCTCGCCTTTTTCGGTGACCGACTCGCCCATCTCCTCGAGGCCGTGATCGATCAGCTCGAGCTCGAGCGTCTCCTGGTCGAGCCCCTCGGGATGCAGACGAAAGACCCCCACGCGCTTGAACTGGAAGGCGACACTGCCGGTGTTGCCGAGATTACCGTTGCCCTTGTTGAAGTGGGTGCGCAGATTGGGGACGGTGCGGGAGGTGTTGTCGGTCGCGGTCTCGATCAGCACTGCGACGCCGTGGGGGGCGTAGCCCTCGTAGAGAACCTCCGCGTAGTCGACGGCGCCCTGGCCCGAGGCCTTCTTGATCGCCGACTCGACCTTGTCCTTCGGCATGTTTACGGCGCGGGCGTTCTGCAGCACCCGCCGCAGCAGGGGGTTGTACTCGAGGTTTGGCCCTCCGGCCTTGACGGCGATGGCGATCTCTTTGCCGATGCGCGCGAACGCCTTGGCCATCCTGTCCCAGCGAGCGAACATCACGTGCTTGCGAGTCTCGAATATGCGTCCCATGGTCTCTCGCGAAAGGTCGAAGCGTGCGGTGGATGAGGCCCGCCGGGCCGGTCGCGGCGGGCCGCGAATCGGTGCCGGACGGTGCAGCGCCGGGGCTACAGGAAACCCAACTCTAGCCCGACCGGCACTTTCCGGTAAAGCCGGGGCGAGCTGTCCCCCTTTTCCGGCTCTTCACGTTCTTAGTCTAGAAGCCAGAAACTTCAGGCCAAAGCTCGGCAAGGGAACGACGTCGGAGGAGTGCTCCGGCGCGCCTGCCCGACCGGCGCGGAGGCCGATTCGCATCGCGGAGGAAGGCACATGGGTATTCTGGGGCAGATCCTGATGTGGGGCGGGATCATCGGTGGGGCCGTTTTCGGCATTCAGATTCTCATCATGGCGTTCAAGACCAGCATCGGTTGGGGCATCGCGAGCCTTCTGCTGCCGTTCGCGATCTTCGTCTACATCGCCAAGAACTGGGCGATGTGCAAGACGCCGTTCCTGAGGATGCTGGTTTGCTACGTCGTCATGGGAATCGGCATGGCGCTCTCAGCCTACGGCGTGATGTCCGGGGGTATGCCGCAGTAGGCGCTCGCACAGTTCGCGACAGCACTGTAGTCACCTTCCGCAAAGGGCCGCGCGATCAGCCGCCGAAGCCGTTGACCGTGCGGCTCTGCTCGCGCAGGAAGTTCAGCAGGTAGTCGGGGCCGAGCGCCGCGGGACCGGGCGCTCCGCTCGCTTTCCAACCGCCGAACGGATTGATCCCCGGCCACGCGCCGGTGGTGGCGCCGCTCCGGCGGTTGACGTAGACCACGCCCGCTTCGATGCGCTCGAGGAAGTACTCTTTCTCGTGCGCGTCGGTGCTGAAGAGGCCGGCGGTCAGGCCGTAGGGGACGGCATTGGCACGCGCGATCCCCTCGGCCAGACCCTCCACCTCCTGGAAGAGCAGGATGGGCAGGAACATCTCCTCGGCGAAGTACGGATGCTCGGCATCGGGCAGGTGCGCGATCGTCGGCGCGACGTAGTAGCCATGGGCGAGCGCTCCCTGATCCAGCACTGTTCCACCGCAGGCGATCTCTCCGCCGCTCGCGGCAATGCCTTCTACGTAGCTGCGGAAACTCGCCACCGCGCTCGCGCGGATGACCGGTCCGAGCGCCGGGTCGCCGGTGGCAGGGTCTCCTACCTCCATCTTCCGGGTCCGCGCCACGAGCCGCTCGAGAAATGGGCGAGCCACGGCGCGCTCGACGTAGACCCGCGAGCAGGCGCTGCACTTCTGGCCGCCGAAGCCGAAGGCCGATCGGGCGACACCCTCGGCGGCGGCGTCGAGGTCGGCGGTGGCGGTCACGACGCAGGCATTCTTGCCGCCCATCTCGACGACTACCGGGCGCGGCCCGCCGCCGGCAGCACCTTCCGCCGCGGCCCGCACGATCTGCATGCCGACCTCTGACGAGCCGGTGAAGGCGACGCCGGCGATACGCTCGTCGGCGAGCAGCGCCGCGCCGACCGTCGCGCCGCGGCCATGCACGAGCTGCAGCGCGTCGCGCGGCACTCCGGCCGCCCAGAACGCCTCACAGAGCAGCTCACCGGTGACCGGCGCGTCGAGCGCCGGCTTGAAAACGACGGTGTTGCCTGCCAGGAGCGCACCGGCGATCATCCCGGCGGCGAGCGCCGCCGGGAAGTTGAACGGCGAGACCACCGCCCAGACACCATAAGGCAGGAGCACGCTCTCGGTCGTCTCCGCCGGGCTCATGCGGGCGAGCGCGCGGCGGTAGCCGCGATGGAACTCCAGCCGCTCGGCGTAGTAGCGCAGCAGGTCGGCCGACTCCTCCACCTCGGCCATCGCCTCCAACCGGGTCTTTCCGACCTCGTAGACCATCCAGGCGGCGAGCTCGAGATTGCGCGCCGCGACGCGCTCGGCGGCTTCGCGCACGATCTCGACGCGACGCTCCCAGGCGAGCGCCCGCCAGCGCGGGAAGGCGGAGCGGGCGAAACCGACGGCGGACTCGACCTCGCCCGGCGTCGCTAGCGCGACCTCGGCGACGATCAGCCGCGTGTCGATCGGCGAGACGACGGGGTGCTCTGGCAAACCCTCGACCGGGCCCTCGCCGACGTTTCCCCCGAGAGCGAGCGGAAAGCGCGCGCGAACCCGCGCCAGCTCGCGGTCGAAGGTGGCGCGGAATTCAGGATCGGCGGCGGTCGACGTGTAGGTGATGCGGCGGTCTTGGCTCATCTCATCTCCTTCAGGGTGATATCCAGCCGGCGGACGATCTCCTCGAGCTCGTCCTCGGTGGCGGTGAACGGCGGCGCGACGATCACCAGGTCGCCGTTCGTGCCGTCGACGTTGCCGGCGTTCGGCCAGACAATCAGGCCGTTGGCGAACGCCCGCTCGGTGAAACACTCCGCGAAACGCTCGGAGCGGTCGAACGGCCGCTTCGTCGCCCGGTCGGCGACGAACTCGAGCGCCGCGAGGAAACCCTTGCCGCGCAGGTCGCCGACCTGGCGATGTTCGCGCAATCGGGAAAGGCCACCGAAGAAAGGCGCCTCGAGCCGCGCGACGCGCTCGACGAGGCGCTCCTGCAGCAGGCAGCGCAGCGTCGCGAGCCCCGCCGCGCAGAGCGCCGGCTGATGAGAGTAGGTCTGGGCGTGGTTGAAGGCGCCGCTGCCCGCCGCGAGGAGCTCCACCAGGGGGCGTCGCGCGACCACCGCCGAGAGCGGCAGCGCCCCGGCATTCAGACCCTTGCCGAGCACGAGGATGTCGGGCACGAGGTCGAAGTGCTCGCAGGCGAAGAGACGCCCGGTGCGCCCCATGCCGCAGAGCACCTCGTCGGCGATCAACAGCACGTCGTGGCGGCGACAGATCTCCGCCACTTCGTCCCAGTAGGCGCGCGCGGGCACGGTCGCGCCCGAGGACGAGCCACCGATCGGCTCGGCGATGAAGGCGGCGACGGTATCGGGCCCCTGGCGCGAGATCTCGGCTTCGAGGGCGGCGCCCGAAGCGGCGGGGCCGTCAGAATCGCGGTAGAGGTCGGGTGCCGCAATGCGCGGCAGGTCGAGGAGGAGCGGACCGTAGATCGTCCGGTAGTGCTCGCGCCCCGAAAGAGCCAGGGCCGCCAGGGTGTTGCCGTGGTAGGACGGGACGCGCGAAATGACCTTCCACTTCTCCGGCCGACCAGACTCGACCTGAATCTGGCGCGCGAGCTTCACCGCCGCTTCGACTGCCTCCGACCCGCTGGCGAGAAAGTAGGCGAAGTCGAGATCGCCGGGCGTCTTCGCCGTCAGCTCCCGCGCCAGATCCTCGACGGCGCGGTGGGTGAACTGGGTGCCGTTGATATAGCCGAGCCCGCGGATCTCCGCCGCCACCGCGGCGGCGATCTCGCCGGCGAGGGGACCGCCGTGGCCGAGGTTGGCGACCACGGCGCCGCCCGAGGCGTCGAGCCAGCGCCGGCCGCCATCATCTTCGATCCAGCAACCTTCGGCCCGCACCGCCAGCGGAAACTCGTGCCGGAGCTTGCGGTAGAAAACGGCGCTCTCGGGAAACCGGTGAGCCATCGGCGGATCCGGCTAAAAGGGTCCCCAGCGCATCGCCTGAGCGATGAGCAGGAAACCCATTCCAAGCACGAGCCAGATCAACAGCAGCGGCCAAATAAACTTCGCCCAGCGAGTCCAAGGGACCCCGATGAGCGCCAATCCGGCCATGAAGTACCCTTGCGTCGGCGTGAAGACATTCGTGAATCCGTCGCCGAACTGGAAGGCGAGAACGCTCGTCTGGCGGGTGACCCCGGTGAGGTCGGCGAGCGGAGCGAGGATCGGCAGCGAAAGCGCCGCTTGACCGCTCCCCGAAGGGACGAAGAAGTTGAGCGCGACCTGCACGCCATAGATCCCGGCGACCGTCGCCCCCGCAGGCAGGCCTTGCACCGCTCCTGCCATGGCGTGCAGGATGCTGTCGGTCACCCGCGCGGCGTCGAAGATGACCAGGACACCGCGCGCCAATCCGACGACCAGCGCCGCGCCGGCAAAGCCCGCGGCGCCTTTCACGAACTCCTCCGCCGTCGCATCTCCCCCGAGCCCGCCGACCAGCCCGCCGAGCAGGCCGACGGCGACGAATAGCCCCGAGAGCTCGAGCAGTCCCCACTCCCATCGCAGACAGCCCACCGCGAGCAGGACGAAAGCCAGCAGCAGAATCGCGAGGACCCCGGCCTGACGGCGCCCCAGAGCGACCTTGGGCGGGGCCTCGGCCGCGGGATCGGTTCGCGACTTCAATGGCAGCCGGTGCCTGCGGGCATACCAGGAGACGTAGCCGATCGTCACGGTCGTCAGGGCGAACCAGACGATGAGCCGGTAGGCCAGGCCGGAGAAGATCGGCAGCCCGGCGATTGCCTGGCCGACCCCGACGGTGAAGGGATTCATGAAAGCGCCCGAAAAACCGGCACCGGCGCCGACGAGGGCAATCGCTCCGCCGACCACCTCGTCGTAGCCCAACCGGCGCGCCAACAGCACCAGGCCGGGCAGGAAAGGCAGTGTTTCCTCTGCCATGCCGATCGTTCCGCCGCCGATCGCGAACAGCAGCATCAACGCCGGCAGAATGATCTCGCCGCGTCCGCCTGCCCCTGAAACGATTCCGGCAATCAGCGCGTCGAGAGCGCCGGTCGCCTGGAGAACTCCGAAAGCGCCGCCGATGATGAAGATGTAGAAGACGATCGAAGCGGTCTCGGCCAGGCCGCGCGGCCAGGCAAGAAAGACGTCACGGACCGTTGCGGGGTGCGCCGGGAGCGAATGGTACGAAGCAGGGTCGACAAGCTTGCGCCCCGCGACCTCCGTGCGCGTGTACTCTCCGGCCGGCAGCAAGTGGGTGGCGATCGCCGCCAGAGCGACGAGCGCGAAGAGCAGCACGAAAGTGTGCGGGACTTTGAGCTTCACACCGCCACTCCGGCGCAGAAGGCGAGCGCCAGGTGGGCATAGATCCGGGCGGCTTCGGTGATCTCGGCGACCGGCACCGACTCGCGCGGCGAGTGCGCGAGGGAGAGGTCGCCGGGGCCGAGGATGATGGTCGGAATCCCGGCGTAGCCGGAGAGCAGCGCGCCGTCGGTCCAGGCCGGGAAGGTGGTGAGCTCACCCACTTCGCCGCAGACCTCGCGCCGGGCGGTCTGCGCGGCCATGGCGAGCGGTGCCTCGGGGGGAGTGACCAGGGCGACGTGCAGGAGATTGCCCATGCCACCCTGCACCCGCCGGACGACTGCGTGGAGGCCCGGAAAGCCGCGCTCGACGCGCTCCAGCAGATCGGTCAGCTCGGAGACGATGCTCTGAAAGTTCTCTCCCGGCACGGTGCGGCGATCGAGGGTGAGCACGCAGGTCGCCGCCACCGTCGACGGCTGATCGCCGCCGCGAATCGTTCCGAAGTTGAGCGTCGGTGGCCCGAGAATTGGATGCCGTTTCGCCAGCAGACGCGGCTTGAGCTCGTTCTCGACCATCGCCAGGAACATCCCCGCCGCCGATACCGCGTTGACTCCCTTCTCGGGCGTCCCGCCGTGCGCCGACTTGCCCTGGAAGTGGACCTCGAGCCACTCGAGCCCCTTGTGTCCGAGAGCGATCCGGTTCGACGTCGGCTCGCCGACCACCGCCCCGTCGGCGCGGAAGCTGGTCTCGACCAACTGCTCGGCACCGAGACTCTCCATCTCCTCGTCGATTACCGCGGCAAAGGAGACCCGGCCCGCCGGCAGATGGCGCGACAGGGCGACGACCGCCGTCGCCATCGCGGCGAGCGCGCCCTTCATGTCGACGGAACCGCGGCCGAGGAGTCGCCCGTCGCGAATGTCGCCCGAAAGACCGACACCGGGATCCCCCGAGTTGAGCGGCACCGTGTCGGTGTGTCCGCACAAGAGCAGATGCCGACCGGGACGCTCGCCGGCGATGCTGACCAGGAGATTCGGCCGGCCCGGCAGGATCTCTTCGAGCTGCACCGCGAGATCGCGTTCGCCGAAGAACCGCCCCAGCGCCATCACCACGCGCTCCTCCTGACGTTCGAGGCCCGGGTGACTCGGAATCCGCACCAGATTGGCGGCGAGGTCGACCGGCGCGAGAAGTTCGATCGCGGAATCGATTGCCTGCAGAATGTCGGTGTCGGACATGATTTTCCAAAGTGTAGCGCAAGGCGGGAAAGGAGGGCCCGGCGCGTGTAGGATGCGCCGCAATGTCCGAAAAAACGGCCGCACCGCGCGCCGACCCGGGCGCGGAACCTCGCGCTGAGCTGGTACGCGGACTGGGTGTCTGGGACGGCGTCCTGCTCACCGTCGGCAGCGTCATCGGCACCGGTATCTTCCTCGTCTCCTCCGACATCGCCAAGGTCCTGCCGCACGGCGGCATGCTCCTCGCGGTCTGGCTCGCCGGGGGTCTCCTGTCGCTCACCGGCGCCCTGACCTATGCCGAGCTCGGCGCGATGTTCCCGCGCGCCGGTGGAATCTACGTCTTCCTCAAGGAGGCCTACGGCCCACTGCCGGGCTTCCTCTATGGCTGGGCCTGCTTCCTGGTGATGATGTCCGGAGGGATCGCGGCGATCGCCGTCGGCTTCGGCGAGTATCTCGGGGCGTTCTTGCCGTTCTCCTCGACCGCCAACGTGCTCGCCTCGCTGACGATTGCCGGCTGGACCTGGAACCTCTCCGGCGTCCAGGTGACGGCGGTCGCCGCCATCCTGGTGCTCACGGCGGTCAACCACTTCGGCCTGAAACAGGGCGCCGCGGTGCAGAACCTGATGACCGTGCTGAAAATGGGCGCCATCCTGGCGGTCGCTGCGCTCGGCTTCCTCGTGCCGGCGAGGAGCACGCTGGGCCTCACCGCGCCGCTGCCGGCGAGCGGACTACTGGCCGCCTTCGGCGTCGCCATGATCGCCGCGCTGTGGACCTACGACGGCTGGTACGGTCTCACCTTTTCCGCCGGTGAGATGAAGAACCCCGGCCGCTCCCTGCCGCTCGGCCTGATCGGTGGCACGGCAATCATTACCGGCCTCTATCTGCTGATCAACTTCGTCTACCTGCGGGCGATGCCGGTCGGCAAGATGGCGGAGCAATCCCGGATCGGCGAGGCGGCCGCCGCGATTCTGCTCGGACCGGTGGCCGGTCAGTGGCTCGCGGCGGCGGTGGTGGTATCGACCTTTGGCTGCCTGGCGGCGACCATTCTCTACAGCTCGCGCATCTACCATCCGATGGCCGAGGACGGCCTCTTCTTCCGCTCGCTGGCGCGGATCGACCCGGCGACCCACGTCCCGGCACGCAGTCTCTGGGCGCAGAGCCTCTGGGCAGTGGTGCTCACGCTCTCGGGGAGCTACAGCCAGCTTTACACCTACTCCGTCCTGGTCACCGTGCTGTTCCACGTCCTCGCCGGCGCGGCGGTTTTTGTCCTGCGCCGCACCCGACCGGGGGCCGACCGTCCCTACAAGGTCTGGGGCTACCCCTGGGTACCGATCGCCTTCCTCGCTGCGATGGCCGTGCTGCTCGTCAATACGGTGGCCGAGCGCCCGGTCGAGTCGCTGCTCGGCCTCGGACTCGTGGCGCTCGGATTGCCGGCCTACTTCTACTTGCGGCGCGCCAACGCCTAGGTCAGAACCGACCCGAGATCGCCAGCGAGACAATCCGCCCGGTCGCCAGATCCGCGGCGTTGTCGGCCGCCGCGTAGTAGCGCTTGTCGCCGAGATTGCGGGCCATCAGGCGCAGCTCGATCGCCTCGCTGAAGCGGTAGCCGCCACCGAGGTCGAACAGGGTGTAGCCATCGCGCGCGAGCTCGGTCGGACCGGGCTCGTCCTGGGCGAGGAAGCTCGTCACGCGGCCGAAGAGATAGGCCGTCGCGAACGAATAGCGCAGCGTGACCCAGCCGTTCGGCGGCGCGATGTCGTCGATTTCGGTGCCGCCGTCCGTGCTGCCGTCCGAGACCGCGATACCGCCCTCCAGACTCCAGTCTTCGGCGATCACCGTCTGCACTTCGACCTCGATGCCTTCGATGGTTCCCTGTCCCCGATTGCGGAACTGGAAGTTGTCGCCGGCGCTGTAGCGCTCGATGAGGTTGTCGATCTCGTAGTGATAGGCGAAGAGACCAATGGCCGTCTTGCCGCTTCGCCAGCGTGTGCCGAGGTCGAGTTGCAGACTGGTCTCCGGCTCCAGATCCGGGTTGCCGATGACGAAGCCGCGCCCGGAAGGACCGCGGAAGTAGAGATCGGACAGAGTCGGAGTCCGGAATCCACGCGCCATCTGGGCGGTCGTCGTCCAGCCGGCGTAGGGACCGAAGGCCATCGAGGCGTTGCCCGAGAAGGCGCTGGTGTCGGACGATCGATCGCCGAAGTAGCCGCCCGAGTTCTCGCTCTCGACGTAGTCGCCACGCGCGCCGAGGGCGAGCGAGACGCGGTCGGCGAGCGGCCGGCTCCAGGTCGCGAAGAGGCCACCGTCGAACTTCTGCGCATCGTCGATCGCCGGGAAGCGATCCACCCGCGTCACCGTCGTCCCGTCTGCCGCGTAGCGGCTCTGCGAGAAGACCGACTGGAGATCGAAGCGGGTGACCAGGTCGAGTCCCGCCTGCAGCCGGCCTCCGGCGAGCGCTCGCCCGGCGACAAAGCGTGCCGAGGCATCCTTGGCCTGGGTGTCGGCGCGGTCGATCCGCCGGTTCGAGGTCGCCGTCGGCGCGCGATCGCGGTCGAGGACGATGTCATAGGTGCCATAGAACGCCGAGCCCTCGAGCGCATCCCAGGTTCCGGCGGAACCGATCCAGGAGGCGGTCAGCCGGTCGGAGTTCTCGTTCGGGTAGTAGGCGCGAATCTGCCGCGAGTCGATCGCTGCCTTGCCGAGGTCCTCGACCCGGTCGATATTCAGCCCGAGGCGCAGGCGCCCCGCCGGCAGGGGGAGGAGATAGCGCAGGCCGCCACCGAAAGTGGTGTAGCCCGAATTGAAGATCTCCTCGCCGCCTCCCGCCTGGAAGTCGCCGGCCTCGCGATACTGCCCCTCGACGAGCACGGCTCCAGCCCCCACCGGCAGTGACGCCGCGACGAAACCCGAGGCTTCGTCGGCGGCGTCGAAGGCGCCTTCGACGCCGTAGCTCAAGGCGAAGCGGTCGAGATCCGGATCGCGAGTGACGGCGTTGACGACGCCGCCGAAGGCATCCGAACCGTAGACGACGGAACCTGGTCCCCTGGCGACCTCGACCGCGGAGAGCGTCGCCGGATCGACGAAGGTCGCCGAGGGTCCGGCGCGACGCTCGGCCGACACGCGAGCGCCGTCGATCTGGATCAGCGTCCGGCCGCGGCCGAGATTGCGCACCGCCAGTACCGAATCGGCGCCATCTCCCAGTTTGGACGTTCCAACCACCGACTCGAGCGCCTGAAAGAGCCGCTGCGGCGCGCGCTGCTCGAGCTCCTCATGGGTAACGACTGTCGCCGCCGCGGCCGGGAGGAGATCGATACCGGGGGCGACGCCGGAGACGACGGTCACGCTCTCGCGCAGGACCTCCGGCAGCACGATCTCCCCGACCGCCAGATCGGCGACTTCGAAAGGTGCCGAGGTCTCACCGGAGGGCGAGGTGGCGACGATGACGAAAGGAAGCGCCGGCGACGGATCGAGCGTCAGCCGTCCCTCGGCGTCGGTGACGGCCGTCAACGGCTGACCGACGACCGAAACGGTGAAACCGGCAGCAGCACCGCGACCGGGGAGGAAAAGTCGGACTTCGAAAGCTGCCGCTAGCGGCGCGGACATCCACAGCACGAGGCTGGACAAAACAAGGAGGCGCGAGACTCTGGACATGAAACTCTCCTGCAGCAAGAGGAATGAGCGGAACACGGATCCGCCACAGGCGGTCCTTACGAAGTCGGCGGCGGGCGCACCTCGCGTGCGCCCGGGCTCATTCGTTCTGGCGGCAGGTGCCGAGGCGAGGCTCGATCG
>JBDTQT010000092.1:0-14193 GCA_039932055.1 Thermoanaerobaculia bacterium | reverse complement strand
CGCCCCGCCAACGCCTTCTTTCGCATCCCCCCGAACCGCGTCATCGAGCTCGGCGCCCAGCTCGAGCTCTAGCCGACGAGGGCGCTGCCTCGCCGCGGATGGATGCCGGATCTTCCACGGATCCACGGTCGTCGACTGAGGCGCCGTTCGACGCGCATGGACTGACATAGGCTTCGCCGGGGAGCTCAGACGATGGCGACAGCGACAGCGGCGGGCGGCAGCCTCTCTGAGTTCCCGGAGCGGATTCGGACCCTCGTCGATCGGGAGCCCAACGCCGAAGGCGAGTTCGTCCTCTACTGGATGATCGCCCAGCGGCGGCTGGGGTGGAACTTCGCCCTCGACCGGGCGATCGCCTGGGCCGAAGAACTCGGCAAGCCGCTGGTCGTGCTCGAAGCGCTGCGCTGCGATTACCGCTGGGCGAGTGACCGCATCCACCGCTTCGTGCTCGAGGGCATGGCCGAGAACGCCCGGCGGGCGCAAGGGAAACGGATTCTCTATCTGCCGTATGTCGAGCCGGAGGCCGGCGCTGGCAAAGGCCTGCTGCGCGCGCTGTCGCGCCGCGCCGCTCTGATCGTCACCGACGAGTTCCCCTGCTTCTTTCTGCCGCATATGGTCGAGGCCGCCGCGAAACAGGTCGAATGCCGTCTGGAGTCGGTCGACGGCAACGGACTGCTGCCGCTCACGGTGACCGACGTCGCCCCGCCGACCGCCTACGCGTTCCGGCGAATCCTCCAGCACAAGCTGCCCGCTCACCTTGACTTAGCACCGGCGGCTTCGCCGCTCGACAGCCTCGATCTGCCCGCACTGAAAGAGCTTTCGGTAAAGGAGGGCGATCGCGACTGGAGCTGGGCTTCCGACTCGCTTCTGGCCGGCGATGCGGCGGCGCTTGCGGCGCTGCCGATCGATCATTCCGTCGCGCCGGGCGTCCAGCGCGGCGGAAGCGCAGCCGCCGAGGCGCAGTTCTCAGCTTTCCTTTACCGGAAGCTTTTGCTGTACGCCGAGAATCGCAACCATCCCGACGAAGAGGGCGCGAGCGGACTTTCCCCTTACCTCCACTTCGGCCATCTCTCGGTGCATCAGATCCTGCACGACCTGGCGGAGGTGGAGCGGTGGTCGCCGGAAGATGTCGCGCCGAGCACGACCGGGGCGCGTGCCGGTTGGTGGCGGATGTCGCCGCCGGCGGAGGCGTTTCTCGACCAGGTCGTGACCTGGCGCGAAGTCGGCTATCACTTCTGCCACCATCGCGCGGACTACGACCGCTACGAATCTCTGCCGCCGTGGGCGCTCGCGACGCTGGCGAAGCACTCCTCCGATCTGCGCTCGCCGCGCTACGAGCTCGACGAGCTGGCCGCGGCGCAGACCTACGATCCGCTGTGGAATGCGGCCCAGCGCCAGCTCACCGACGAGGGGCGGATGCACAACTACCTTAGAATGCTGTGGGGCAAGAAGGTGCTCGAGTGGTCGGCGACGCCGGCGGAGGCGGTCGCGGCCCTCGTCGAGCTCAACGACCGCTACGCCCTTGACGGCCGCAATCCCAACTCCTACAGCGGCATCTTCTGGTGTTTCGGCCGCTTCGACCGGGCCTGGGGACCGGAGCGCCCGATCTTCGGCACGGTGCGCTACATGAGCTCCGCCAACACCGCGCGCAAGCTCCATCTCAAAGGGTATCTGGCACGACACGGGACGCAGACCGCCCTGCCCGGTGCTCGATGAGAATGTAATATCATCAGCAGGTGTCTGCCGCTGACGCCATCGTCACTCTGCGCCGGGTCTCGTACCGGTTCGGCGCCGACGTCGTCCTCGAGGAGATCGACCTCGACCTCGCGGAGGGGGATCGCCTCGCCCTGCTCGGACCGAACGGCGGCGGCAAGAGCACCCTGGTCCGACTCGTCCTCGGATTGCTGCGCCCGGCGAGTGGGACGCTCGACCGCCGGCGGGGTCTGCGGCTCGGCTATGTGCCGCAGTTTCCGGCTTTCGATCGCCAGTTCCCCGTTCGCCTGGAGGAGATGATCCTGCAGGGCCGGCTGCGCGATCGCCGTCGGTCGCGCCCGCTGGGCGGAAACGATCCGCACGAGCGCCAGCTGATGGAAGCGCTGGTGGAACGGCTCGATCTGGGCGCTTTGCGCCGGGCCTACCTCACCGAACTGTCAGGTGGGGAATTGAAGCGGGCTCTGGTGGCCCGCGCCCTGATCGCCGAGCCCGATCTGCTGATTCTCGACGAACCGACAGCGGCGCTCGACGAGCCCTCGCGCCGGGCCTTCTGGCAGCTCATCGCCGCCCTGCCAGAGAGGACCGCGATCGTCCTGGCGACCCACGATCTCGACCCCGAGACTTTTCTGCCGAAACGTGCCGAGCTCGTCGACCGCCGCCTCGAGCCGGTCGAGATCGGTTCGCTCCACACTCATCCGCTGGTCTGTGGCCACGGGCACGGCTGAGATGAGAATGCTCTTCGACGCGCTGGCGGCGGCTCTAGGAGTCGCTCCGGCCGCGCTCGCGGCCGCGCTCCTGGCGAGTCTCCTGTGCGGTTTCGTCGGCACCGTCGTCGTTCTGCGCCGCCTGGTCGCTCTCGGCGGAGGCATCGCCCACGCCGCGTTCGGCGGCGTGGGCCTGGCGCTGGTGCTGGGCTTCGATCCCAGAGCCGGAGCGGCGGGAGTGGCGGTGCTCGCCGCCGCAGCTCTCTCCCCCCTGCGGCGCGAGCGTCTCGCCCGCCAGGACGCCGCGATCGGCGTTCTCTGGGCGGTCGGTATGGCCGCCGGGATGCTGCTGTTGTCGAGGTCGGCGAACAGCGACTTGCAGGTCGAGGCGATTCTGTTCGGCGACCTCGCCCAGGTGCGAGTTCAGGATCTCGTGCTGCTGTCGGGCTTCGTTGTCGCCATGATCGCCACGCTGTTGTTTTTCGGCCGGGAGCTGATTGCGACCGCCTTCGACGACGAGCATGCGCAGCTCCAGGGCTTGCCGGTGGGGCGGCTTTCGTTCGTCCTCCTGCTGATCGTGGCGCTTTCGGTAGTGGCGTTGCTCTCCCTGGTCGGCATCGTCCTCGCCATCGCGCTGCTCGCCATCCCACCGCTGGTCGCGCTACGCCTCTTCCGCAGCCTGCCGGCGATCGTCGCAGGTGGCTGCGGCATCGGCCTGCTGCTCACCGTCGGCGGCCTGGCGGTTGCCGTCCGCATGGCCATGCCAGCGGGCCCGACGATCATCCTGCTGGGCGGAGTCGTGCTCGGTCTGGTGCACGTGCTGCCGCAGCGGGCCGTCCGCGCTCCGCGCTAGCCGATTCAACTGGACGGCGAACGAGACTCCTTCTTCTTGTCATGACGGTGCGAAAGCGCTAGCTTCGCCGCATCGTGCCCGAGACCACGCTGCTCGAGCTCCTGGCCGCTTCGCGGCAGGGTGAGAGCGGCGCCTTTCAGCAGGCGCTGGCCGAGGTCTACGACGAGCTGCGCCGCCTCGCCCACTTCCAGCGGCGTGCGCTCGCTTCCGGCGCCACGCTGTCGACGACTGCGCTGGTGCACGAGACCTTCCTCAAGCTCTCGCAGGGCCAGACGCTGGCGGTCCAGGATCGCCATCATCTGATGGCGCTGGCGGCGCGCGCCATGCGCATGGTTCTGGTCGACGCGGCGCGCGCCCGTGGAGCCGAGAAACGTGGCGCCGATCTCGCGGTGGAGGGCCTCGACCCTGACCTGATCGCCACCGCGACAGTTGCCGATGAGATGCTGGCTCTGGATCGGGCACTCCGCCGCCTCGAGGAGCGCGACGAGCAGTTGGCGCGACTTGTCGAGTGGCGGTACTTCGGCGGCATGAACGATCGCGAGCTTGCCGAGGCCTTCGGGCGCAACGAACGCACGATCCGGCGCGATTGGCAGAAGGCACGCGCCTTCCTGGTTCGCGAGCTCGGCGCGGGCTCGCCGGCGCCGGGATGAGTGCGCCCGAGCCCGGCCCTGCGGATACCCCGAGCGCCCGCTGGCGCCGCGTGAGCGTTTTGCTCGAAGAAGGCCTCGAGCTCACGCCCGGCGACGAGCGCCAACGCTGGCTCGCGGCAACGGCAGGCCGCGACGGTGCGGATCGCGACCTCCTGGCCGAGGTCGCGCAACTGCTCGCGGCGAGCGAGATGCCGAGCGCCGCGCTGGACACTCCGATCGACTCCCGCTTCGCGACGCTCTTCGAGGACCGCGCCGCGGTTGCGGCGCCGGCGCCGACGGTCGGTGACCGCGTGGGGGTGTGGAAGCTCGTCGCACCACTCGGGCGCGGTGGCATGGGCGAGGTCTTTCTCGCCGAGCGCTCGTCCGGCGACTTCGCGCAGCGTGCCGCGATCAAGCTGCTCTCCGCCGGTTGGCTGCAGCCGGAGGTGCAGGAGCGCTTCCGCCAGGAGCGGCGGATCCTCGCGCGCCTCGAGCATCCGGGGATCGCCCGCTTTCTCGACGGCGGCGTCACCGCCGACGGCACGCCTTTCTTCGCTCTCGAGGTCGTCGACGGCGAGCCGATCACTCGCTACTGTGCCGCGCGCCGCGCGACGGTGTGCGAACGGCTGGGACTCTTTCTCGAAGTCTGCGACGCGGTGGACTACGCGCACCGCAACCTGGTCGTGCACTGCGATCTCAAGCCGTCCAACATCCTCGTGACGGCCGACGGGCACCCCAAGCTGCTCGATTTCGGCATCGCCAGCGCGCTGCGGTCGGACGAGGATCAGGATGCGCCGGCCGGTGCGGCGCGACCGGTCGTGCGCGCCCTCACACCGGAATACGCCGCCCCGGAACAGATCGCCGGCGGCCCGCTGACGACCGCGACCGATGTCTATTCACTCGGTGTCCTTCTGCATGAGCTCCTGGCGGGGCGGCTGCCCTACAGCATCGATCGCGGCGCGCCGGAGAGCTTCTCGCGCGCCATTCTCGAGCAGCCGTCGACCCGGCCGAGCGCCGCCGCGCTGGTCGACGCCAGCCGCCCGGAGGGTGCGCGCCTTGCCCGATGTCTGCGCGGTGACCTCGACCGCATCGTCCTGCGAGCGCTCGCCAAGGAGCCGTCCGCACGCTACCGCTCGGTGCAGGCCTTCGCCGACGATCTGCGCCGGCACCTCGATGGCCGGCCGATCGACGCGCGGCGCGACGAGCTCGGCTATCGATTCGGCAAGTTCGTCGGCCGCCATCGCTTCGCGTTGGCCGGTGGCGCGGCGACGTTCCTCGCTCTGGCCGGTGGTCTCGTCGCCACCGCCTGGCAGGCCAGACGGGCCGAAGGACAGGCCGCGCTCGCCCGTCAAGAGGCCGCGAGCAGCGCCGCCAGTCTCGCTTTTCTCGCCGATCTGTTCGCGGTTTCCGACCCCGCCCAGGCCAAGGGCCGCTCGTTCACCGATCGTGAGCTGCTGGCGCTCGCGGCCGAGCGCCTCGACCACGACCTCGCGGGCAAGCCCGGCCTGCAGGTCCCGCTGCTGCATCAGCTGGCGTCGATCCACATGCAGCGCGGGGAGTATGCCGAGGGCATCGCTCTCGCCCGGCGGGAGGTCGAATTGCAGCTGCGACGGTTCGGTCCGACCGCCGTCGAGACGGCGCGCAGCCGGAGCCTGCTGGCGAACCTGCTCTGGCTTGCCGACCAGCCGGCGCCGGCACGTGCACACTATCGGGCGGTGCTCGCGAGCTACGAGCGCGGCGGGCTCCAGGGCAGCGAGGAGTACCTCACGGCGCTCGGCGGCCTGGCGACCGCGACCGGACTTCTGGGCGACAGTGCCGAGGAGGTGCGTCTGAAGCGCCAGTTGGTCGATCGCACCCGAACGGTGTTCGGCGAGGAGAGCCAAGCCTACGGCGAGGCCTGCCAGGGCCTGGGGGCCGCGCTCCTGCGCCGCGGTCGCTACGCCGACGCTGAGCCGTTCGCGGCTGGTGCGGCCGAACTCTGGCGCAAGCTCTATGGCCTCGAGCACCCGGATACGCTAGTGGCGCTCAACAATCTGGCCATCCTCGAAGGCAACCTCGGGAACGGCGCCCGGGTCGGCGAGATCCTGCGTGAGGTGCTACCCGTGGAGAAGCGCATCTTCGGACCTGACCGCAGCGATACGCTGGCCGCCCAGCGCCTGTGGGCTCGGCAACAGGAACGCGACGCCGACTTCGCCGGCGCGCGCGCGACCCTCGCCGAGGTCGTCGCCGTTCAGCGCCGGACCGCGGCGGCGAGCACCAACTTTGCCTACACGCTCAACCAGGTCGCCACGGTGGCGCTGGCGGCGGGCGATCCTGCGGCGGCCGAGCTCGCCGGCCGCGAGGCGGTCGCGACTTACCAGGCGGCGGCCGGCGAACGGTCATCTTGGCTGCTGACCGTTCTGGGTGGCGTCCTCTTGCAACGGGGGAAGCTCGGCGAAGCGGCGGCGCTGTTGACCGAGGCCGAGAGGCTCGAACGCGAGGCCGGGCAGAACGAAGGCGCCTTTCATGCCGAGAACGTGCACGGGCGCGGCGACCTCGCCCTGCACCGCGTCGAGCGCGCAGAGGCGCGCCGGCTTTTCGCGGAGGCCCTGGCGCTCTGGCGGAGCAGCGCACCCGAAGGTAGCCGATCTTCCGCGCGCACGTTGATCGGGCTGCTCGCCGCCCTCGACGAGCCGGAGCGCTCGGCGCGCTGCCGGCCGCTGCTCGGCGAAGCGGCCGCGATTCTGGCGCGCTTCCTCGCACCCAGCCATCCCGAGCGTCTAGCCGTAGAGAAGTCTTTCGCCGCCTGTCCGCCGGCCTAGCCTTAGCCCTGTTCCGAAGCTCCCGCCCGGATTCGGCCCGCGAATCCGATCTCTGGGTTGAAGGCCCCTTCCGGCCTTCGAGGAGATACAGCATGGACACTCGCCGATTCTCACTGCAGCACCCCTGGTTGCCCGTTCCCGCCGCGATTTTTCTGCTTGCCGTCGCGGTGGTGTCCTCCTGCCCGCTGCAAGCTGCGGATGGCGACCCTGATCCGGCCTTCGGCAGCGGCGGCGTGATCGAGATCGCCTGGGACGATGGCGGCGACAACAAGGATGTGGCGAAGGGGATTGCCGCCGATCACGACGGCAACCTGTTCGCTGTCGGCTTTGGCGCCTCGGCGACGGGCGACAAGGACTGGCAAATCGCCCGGATCGATGCTGCAGGCGGCATCCTGCGACAGCGGAAGTTCTTCGACCGCGGGGGCACGGATGACGACCTCGCGGAGGCCCTTGTGCTCGACGGAAACGGTGGTCTCGTGGTCGCCGGCATCGCCGCCGACGCCGGCACGAACCATCTCGAGATCTGCCGGTTTTCGACCACGACGCTCGCCTATGACCCGGCCTTCGGCACCGCCTTCGGCTGCGAGGAGGTCGACTACGGCGCCGGCCAGATCGTCAACGTCGTGGCGCTGGAGCGCGCCGGCGACGGCGGCTTCATCGTCGGCGGAACGCTGAACCAGTCCGGCGACGACAATTTCTTCGCCACCCGTTTCACCTCCACCGGCCACGTCGACCCGAACTTCGGTTTCTTCGGCCTGCGCGTCATTCCGTGGAACATCGCCGGCACCGGCTACGACGTGCTGCACGCCATGGCGGTCGACGTGAACGGCGAGATTCTCCTCGCTGGCGAGGCCGAGGGGGGGACCATTTACACGATCTCGGTCCTCGCCAAGCTCACGGCCGCTGGCCATCTTGATCTCGGTTTCGGCAGCGGCGGGAAGGTCGTGATGCCGTCGAGCTCGGCGCAGCCTTCGCGATGGGTGACCGCCGCCGCCCCGGACCTGCACGCCGGAACGACTTTCGGCATCGCGGAATATCTCGGCGACACCGTCGGCGGAGCCGTCGGCTACACGCACATGGTGGACGGCGCCGGCACCGTGGGTCCTGCCGGGTCCTTCCTCTGGTGGGATCTCGCGGCGCAGAACTTCCCCGTCCGGATCCTCTTCCAGAGCGATGGGTCCCCGCTCGTCCTCGGCTACCACCCCAGCGTCGCCGGCGCCTTCTTCGACGCCAGCCGGTGCGCCAGCCTCGAAGGATGCTCCTCGTACGACTTCAAGAAGTCCTTCTCGCCGAGCGCGGCCGGGTGGGGAGACGGTATCGAGGTCGCCTCCGCGGCGCTTTCCGGCGGGCGGCCGGTGCTCGCCGGCACGATCCGGCGGCCGGTCAACAACACCAACTGGCTCCTCGTCCGCCTGGACAACCGACTGATCTTCCGCGACGGCTTCGAAACCGGCGACGACCGGGCGTGGCCGGCCTATTAGGAAGGTCCAATCCCAGGCACGACGCCCGGATCCGGACCGGGAATCCGATAGACAGGGTGACGGGCCCTTCCGTCCTCGAATTGTGGAGTGAAGCCATGGTCGGTACTCGACTCGCGCAGCAGTCTCTTCGGTCTACAGCTCTGACAGCCATCCTTCTGCTCACCCTGGCAGCCGCTTCGCCCGGTCGCGGGATCGCTGCCGATGGCGACCTCGACCTGTCGTTCGGCAACGGGGCCGGCGCCCGCGTCGTCAGCTTCGACCTCGGCGGCAGCTTCAGCGACAGCTGCTCCGGTATCGTGGCGGGGGCGGACGGCACGCTCTTCGCCGTCGGGTACTCCGAGTCCCAGGTCGCCGATCTCGACTGGACGGTTGCCAAGCTCTCCGAAGGAGCGGCGCCGGTGAAACGCCAGATCTACTTCGATCTCGGTGGTTCGAACGACGATCAAGCGCAGGCCGCGGCTCTCGACCGTTCGGGCCGCCTGCTCGTCGCCGGCAACGCAGCCAACAGCGATCGTACCGAGCTCCGGATCTGCCGTCTGCTGCCGGGAGATCTCAGCAACGATCCGACCTTCAACTCCGGAAGCTGTGCGGCCTACGACCTGGGAACCAATTCTTCGTTGATCCCGCGCGCCGTGGCCGTGGCGCCCGACCTCGGCTTGCTCGTCGCCGGCACCGTCGTAGCCGACTACGGCTCGGGACTCGACGACGACTGGTTCGTCCTCAAGCTCACCGCTGCCGGGGTCGTGGACGCCTCTTTTGGCTTTTTCGGGATCCGTGTCCTGCCTTGGAACCTCGTCGCCGTCGGCCTGGACCAGCTCGTCGGGATGGCGGTCGATCCCGTCGACGGATCGATCGCCCTGGTCGGTACGGCGCAGACCGCCCTGCGCGTCGGCGCCCTGGCCAGGCTGAGCGCGGCGGGCAATCTCGACCTCAGCTTCGGCGTGCAGGGCAAGACGACCTGGTCCATCGTGCTGGGCGGTACACCTTACGGGACTGTGGGTCAGGCGGTGCTGCGTGACCCGATCGGGAATCGCTACTGGGTCAGCGGCTACATGGAGTTTCCCAGCTCCACTGAGCTCCTCTTGAGCCGGTTCGACTCTGCCGGCGGAATCCTGGGCAATCAGCCCGTCGGGGTGGGGCAGACCCTGGAACACCCGGAGGGGCTCCTTCTCCAGAGTGATCGCAAGCTCGTGGTGCCCTGGGATTCGGAAACCGGCAGCCTGTTTCGGGCATCTCGGCTGGTCCTACAGGGGGGAGGCAGCGGGGCGGCGCTCGATATGACCTACGGCGTCTCGGGCCAGGCGCTCTTCGATCCCAACGCGGCGGGTTGGGGGACCGGTCTCGGCGTCTGCGCCGCGACGCTCGACGGCGGACGGGTGGTGCTGCTCGCCAACGTCATGCGCCCCGACAAGGACTGGCTGGTTATCCGGCTGCAGAACCGGAGCATTTTCCTCGACGGTTTCGAGCCGGGGAACGCTCTGGATTGGAGCGCCACGCAGCCCTAGCCCGCGCTCAGGGCGACAGGCGGGCGCGCGCGCTCGACGCTGTCGTGCAGGTCGGGGGGAGCACCGTAGAAGATCTCCCGGGTGCGGCCCCCGGCGTCGAACTGGAAGAGCGTCGGGACGGCGGAAAGGTCGCCGAATCGCAGGGAGAGCTCGGGCGAGCTCATCGCCCAGTGCAGCGGGAGGTCGAGGCTCGTGACGACTTTCTGAACAACGGCCTGGTCCGAGTCCACGGCATCGCCGGTGCGGGCTCTGGCAGGCCTCAGTGAATGTATCCGAGCGCGCGGAGCTTCTGGCGCTCTTCGTCCTCCTCCTGCGTGCTGCGCGCAGGGCGTTGGGCATCGTTGCGCCAGACGAAAAGCGCGGCGCAATTCGGATCGGACGTGAACCGCGGCACGCCATTCGCGATCGTCTCGATATCGCGGCTCGTTCCCAGGGCGAGCGATTCGCCTTGCCACTTCAGGCAACCCTCGCTCACGGTAACTCGAGTCCGCGTCGTCGGCGACTCCGGAAAGAGGATGCCGTCGACATCGCCGGGCGGCAGGTCGAGATCGAGGCGAACGGCGGCCGCGTCGGCCTGAACGACGTCCTGCGGCTCGAGCGCGAAGCGCTCGGCCCGCCCCTCGCCGGCCGCGAAGGTGAACTGCAACCGACCGGCCGTGGCGCCGCCGAGGACTCGCACCTCGAGCCCACGACGCGTATGCGCCAGCGAGGTCTCGATCGCCCGCCAGTCGGCATCGAAGCCGGGCGCGACGGGCGTCAACAGGGCTCGTTCGGAAGGGTCGATTTCGAGGTCGAAGGAGCCGAGCGCTGGCAGGATCTCCCGCAGGTGGAGCGCCACCCGGTGACCCATCGGGTCCGACCGTTCGTCGGGGAGGCCGCGTGTCCCGAAGCGGTCGAAGAAGAAGAGCTTGCTGGACTTTCGGACCACGACCGCGCGAGCCGCGCCGCCGGTCAGCATGTGAATCGGCGGCAGCGCCTCGCGCGCCCAGTGCTTTGCCTCGAGGAGATCGACGCCGTCGACCTCCCGCTGCAATGGGACCTCGAGCAGGTGCTCGAGCGTCGGCAGGAGATCGGCGAGGGAGACGAGAGTGTCGGCGGGCACCGCAGGGAAGCTCCGGCCGTTGCCGGGGCGGACGAGGAGCGGCACGCGCAGGACCTCGTCGTAGAGCGATGGACCGTGCTTCCACCCCCCATGTTCGAGGAATTCCTCGCCGTGGTCGGAGACGAATACGAGGGTCGCGCGGCGGCGTAGCGCATCGTCGAGACCTTGCCAGAATTGCCCGATGAGAAGGTCGCCGTAGCGGACGTCGTCATCGTAGAGCGCGCGCAGATGTTCGATATCGCGGGCCTGAATCGTCGCGTCGAAGCTGAGGGCGTAGTGGCTCTCGTCGCCGAGGTAGCGGCCGGTGTAGTCCGGGTCGAACGGCGTCTGACCCTTGGGGCGGTCAGGTCTGCCGTAGGGCTCGTGCGGCTCGATGAGTTGGAGGTAGAGCAGGAAGCGCTCCCCCTCGTGAGCGCGCAGCCACCCGGGAAGGCGCGCGAGCATGTCGCTCCCGGGGAGCGCCATCGAGGAGATCTCATAGGGGGGAGTGTAGAAAGCCGTGAATCCGCGGTGAAAACCGTTCTCGACGTTGAGCGCCGGATTGGCGTTGAAGTGCGCGGTCGACCAGCCGGCACGCGCGAAGTCGTTGCCCAGGGTCGCGACACCTGGCGGGATTCCGAGAGTCGCACCCGACGCATCCTCCAGGGCCGCGGGCGCCATCCCGGTCAGCAGGGTCGCGACTGACGGCGTCGTCCACGAGGCGAGCGACCAGGCGCGCTCGGCTTTCCAGCCGCGGGCGAAGATGTCATCCAGATGAGGTGTCGTCGGACGCTTGCTGCCGTAGAGTCCGATCGCGTCGCGACGTGTCGTGTCGAGCAGGATGACGATCAGAGCGTCGTTCCTGGCGCTAGGTTGGACGATCCGAAGATCGGAGATCACCGTCTCCACCGGCGAGTCCGTAGAGAAGTGGATCACGGCGGGAGCATCGGTCTCGAGCTCCAGATCCTCGAAGAAGATCTCGCCGCCAGTGGCGAAAGTCCGCAGGATCCCGGCCGCTGGCGGCGCGCCTTCGATGCGCACCGTAAGCGTGGCCGACCCTGGCTGCTGGGATCCCCAGCCGAACCTCAACCGCCCCGCTGCCGCCTGCGCGAGCGGCCACGCAAGATCCCCTGCCGCCGGAATCCTGACTCCCTCGTGACGAATCCGCGACGGTTCGACGAGAGTTCCCGTCGCTTCGCCGGAAAGATCGGGACGGAACGTCCCTGCAGCGCGATCCCGACTGCCGCATGCGAGCATTCCCAAGAGAGCGAGGCTGCCGGTACCCAGCAGTGGCAGCCAGCGGAATGCTCCCGCGAACCGTCCCTGAGCTTCGTTGTTCCGCATGCGGCGTCAGACTCCGGCGCAGGAGGCGCAGCGGCCGAAGAGAGTGATGTCGTGGCTCTCCAGCCGGAAGCCGCGCGGCGTGAGGGCACGCAGGTCCGGCGGGCAGGCGTCGACGTCGAAAACGCGGTCGCAGACCCGGCAGCGGAAATGATGGTGATGATTTTTCCCGGCCACCTCGTAGCGGCTGGGTGCGCCGGGGAGCTGTACCTCGGAGAGCCACTCTTCTTCCACCAGAGCCTTGACGTTGCGGTAGATCGTCGCGATTCCCAGACCCGGGACACGTTTCTGTGCCACTTCCAGCGCCTCGCTCGGCGACAGCGGTCGGTCGGCGAGCTCGAAAGCCTGGCGAATCGCCGCCCGTTGCTGAGTATTTCTCGCCATAGGCGAATTCTAGCCGGGCGGCGGCGTTCGGGAGTGCATTGTTTTTCGTAGGATGTCGTCAACGAGGGGAGAGATCATGCGCACTCACCTGCAGGTGACTCTGGCCGGACGACGCCTTCTGACTGCCGCCTTGCTGGCCATTGCGACTTCGCCAGTGGCTTTCGCGGCAGGGGCGCCCGCGGCCTCGCCGTCGGGCGCCCCCGGTATCGACAGCGATCTGCTCGCCGGGCTCGCGCCGCGGTCGATCGGGCCGGCCGGGATGAGTGGCCGCGTGGCGGCGATCGCCGCGGTCGAGTCGAATCCCGACATCGTCTATGTCGGGGCGGCGACCGGCGGCGTCTGGAAGTCGCTCGACGGCGGCATCTCCTGGAAGCCGATCTTCGACGACCAGCCGGTCGCGGCGATCGGCGCGATCGCCATCGACCAGCGCAATCCGGCGATCGTCTGGGTCGGCACCGGCGAGGGCAACGTGCGCAACAGCGCCTCGGTCGGCAACGGCGTCTACCGCTCGGCGGACGGCGGCGAGACCTGGACGCACCTCGGCCTCGAGGGTACCGAGCGCATCCACCGCATCGTGCTGCACCCCGACAACCCGGAGATCGCCTGGGTGGCGGCGCTCGGCCGTGAGTGGGGGGAGAATCCGGAACGCGGCATCTTCAAGACGATCGACGGCGGCAAGAGCTGGAGGAAGGTGCTCTACGTCGACGAGCGGACCGGCGGCTCCGACATCGCCATGGTGGAGGGAAGCCCCAATCGGCTGTTCGCCGCGATGTGGCAGTACCGCCGCTGGCCTTACTTCTTCAAGTCGGGCGGCCCGGGCTCCGGCCTCTACAGCTCGCAGGACGGCGGCGAGAGCTGGAAGCGGCTCGAGGTCGAGGACGGCCTCCCCGCGGGCGAGCTCGGGCGCATCGGTCTCGGACTCTCGCGGTCGAATCCGGAAATCGTCTACGCCATGGTCGAAGCGAAGAAGAGCGCGCTGCTGCGCTCGGACGACGGCGGCAAGAGCTTCAAGAGCGTGAACTCCGAACCCAACGTCAACCCGCGGCCGTTCTACTTCGGCGAGCTGCGGGTCGATCCGCAGGACCCGAACCGCGTCTACAGCGTCGACTTCACGGTGCGGGTCTCGAGCGACTCCGGCAAGACCTTCGGTACCCTCATCCGCTGGGACGAGATCCACGGCGATCATCATGCCCTGTGGATCGATCCCGCGAACCCGCGCCACATGATCGCCGGCAACGACGGCGGCGTCGCGGTGAGTCACGACGGCGGCAAGACCAACCGCTTCGTGTCGAATCTGCCGCTGGCGCAGTTCTACCACGTCGCCTACGATATGGAGCGGCCCTACAACCTGTACGGCGGCCTGCAGGACAACGGCTCCTGGCGCGGCCCGTCGTCGGTGCATCAGAGCGGCGGCATCCGCAACCACTTCTGGAAGGTGGTGGGTGGCGGCGACGGCTTCGAGACCCTGCCTGATCCGACCGACGCGCTCCAGGGCTATGCGCTCTGGCAGGGCGGCAACCTCTCGCGCTGGAACTGGCGGACCGGCGAATCCAAGGAGATCAAGCCGGCACCGCCCGCAGGCGTCGCGCTGCGCTTCAACTGGAACGCCGGCCTGGCGCTCGACCCGTTCGACCCCAGGACGGTCTATCTCGGCAGCCAGTTCCTGCACAAGTCGACCGACCGCGGCGAGACCTGGACGATCGT
>JBDTQT010000091.1:0-14208 GCA_039932055.1 Thermoanaerobaculia bacterium | reverse complement strand
GACGAGCTCTACTACCTCGCCTGCGCGGCGCGTCTCGACTGGGGCTATGTCGACCATCCGCCGCTCATCGCCGTGACCACCGCGCTGTGGACCGGCCTGTTTGGCGACTCCCTGCGTGCGATCCGCCTCCTGCCGGCACTCGCCGGCGCCGCGACGGTCGCCGCCTCGGGCTCGATCGCGAGGCGTTTGGGGGGCGGTCGGTTCGCGGTCGCGTTCGCCGGCCTGGCGGTCGGCTCGTCGCCGGTCGTGCTCGGGCTCACATCCGTGCTGTCGATGAACGTCTTCGACCTGCTGTTCTGGGTGCTCGCCTGCCGGCTGGCCGTGGCGCTCCTCGACGGCGGCGACGACCGGCTCTGGATCGCATTCGGCGCAGTGGCCGGCCTCGGCCTGCTGAACAAGATCAGCATGCTCTTCCTCGGCTTCGGCTTGGCCCTGGGTTTGGTCGTGACGCGGCGCTTCGAGCTCATGCGAAGCCGCTATCTCTGGATCGGCGGTGGTCTCGCCGGATTGCTGTTCGCGCCGCATCTACTCTGGCAGCGCGCACACGACTGGCCGACCCGGGAGTTCATGGCAAACGCCAGTCGGACGAAGAACTTGGCGCTCGCGCCGCTGGACTTTCTGGCGAAGCAGGTTCTGCAGACCGGGCCATTCCACGCCCTCGTCTGGATCGCCGGCCTCCTGGCGCTGCTCTTCGCGGTGCGCTTTCGCCCGTGGCGGCCCCTTGGTGTCGCCTACCTCGCCATTCTCGCCGTGATGCTCTCGACCGCCGCGAAGCCCTACTACCTCGCACCGGCATACCCGATGCTGTGGGCTGCCGGCGCGGTGGCGATCGAAGTCTGGACGCGGACGCGGCGCGGCGGCTTCGCCCTGCGCGCCGCCGCAGTCGGCTCGGTCGCGCTTTCGGGTCTCGCCTTCGCGCCGCTCGCACGCCCGATCCTGCCAGTCGAGACCTACGTGCGTTACGCGCGTGCCCTGGGGCAGGCGCCGGGGACGGACGAGCGCAAGTCGCTCGGCCGCCTGAAGCAGTTCTACGCCGACATGCAGGAGTGGCGCGGCCTCGCCGAGGCCGTGGGTGTGGCGACGGCCCGGCTGGGCGAGAGCGAGCGCCGGCGCGCCTGTGTCTTCGGGCAGAACTACGGCGAGGCCTCCGCCGTCGAGTACTTCGGGCGCGAGCTCCATCTGCCGCCGGCGATCTCGGCGCACAACAGCTGGTTTCTCTGGGGCCTCGGCGGTTGCACCGGCGAGGTTCTGCTGGTCCTCGGCGACGACCGCGAGCGCCTCGCGGAGCTATTCGAGGAGGTCGAGCTCGGCGCCACCTTCGATTGCCGGGACTGCATGCCCTACGAGGACGACCTGCCGATCTGGATCGTGCGGCGTCCGCGCGCCGATCTCGCGGCACTCTGGCCGCGCATCAAGCACTTCGACTGAGCTCGAGCTGCCCGATCCGATAAGCTAGCAGACGGCATGAAAAAGACCGATCTCTACGTCCAACTGTCGCGCCCGTTCACTCTGCTGCCGCCGCTACTGGGAATCATCTCGGGTTCGATCTGCGCCTGGGGTTCGGTGCACAATCCGGATCCGGCGCGTCATCTCACGCTCTCCGTAATCCTCACGGTGGCGCTCGGATCGCTCTGCGCGAGCTTCATGAACGCGGCGTCGAACGCGATCAACCAGATCACCGACCTCGAAATCGACCGGGTCAACAAACCCGGGCGGCCTCTGGTCACCGGCGCGCTCACCCTGCGTGAGGGATGGATCTTCACCTGGGTCTTCTACGCCCTGGCTCTCGTTCCGACCTGGGCGGTGGTGGTCTTCCCCCACACCACCCTGGCGGCGAAGATCGGCGCACCCCTTCCCTGGCACGAGACGTTCTACATCTATCTCGCCGGGATGATCTTCACCCTGATCTACTCCGTGCCGTCCTGGGGCCGCACGAAGGCCCGCGGGATGTGGGCCAACTGGACCATCGCCATTCCGCGCGGCTGCCTGCTCAAGGTCGCCGGCTGGGCTATGGTCGCCCGCATCGGCCACTGGGAGCCGTGGGCGCTGGGCTCGATCTTCATGCTCTTCCTGGTCGGGGCGGCGTCGACGAAAGACTTCGCCGACATCAAGGGGGATGCCGCCGGCGGCTGCAAGACGCTGCCGATTCTCCACGGGCCGAAGAAAGCCGCCTGGATCATCGCGCCGTTCTTCGTCCTGCCCTGGACGCTCATTCCGCTCTTCGCCCACCTCGACGATCCGCAGAACCCGTCGCACAAGATTCTCACCGGCAACCAGAGCGCGCTCACCGCCCTCGGCGTGCTGCTCACGGTCTGGGGGATCTATACCGTTTACCTCATCGTGCGCGATCCCGACGACCTCACCCGCACCGAGAATCACCCCAGCTGGAAGCAGATGTACCTGATGATGATGGCCGCTCAGATCGGCTTCGCGGTCGCCTATCTGATGCCGCGCTGAACGCAGCGGGGCGCTGTCTCCGCGCCTGATTCTGCTTCGAACAAATATGTGCTACAATGTGCGTCATGTCCGAATCCTCGAACTCCTCGACCCCCAGGGTCGGCGTCCGCGAGTTGCGCCAGAACCTCTCCATCTACCTCGATCGGGTGAAGGAGGGGGAGCGCCTGGAGGTCACCGAGCACGGCCGGCCGGTCGCGCTGCTGGTGCCGCTGCCCGACGACGACGACGAGATCGAGCGCATGATCGCCGAGGGCCGGGTGATTCCTGCGACGCGCGACCTCGCCGAGGTTCTGCGTACCCATCCACCCTTGCCCGCGATTCCGGGTGCCAAGCCGCTGAGCCAGATCTTGCAGGAGATGCGCGACGAGGAGACCTTCTGAAGCCGTCACCGATCTACTGTGACGCTTCTGCCCTGGTGAAGCTCTTCTTGCCGGAGCCCGAGACTCGAGCGCTACGAACCTTCCTCGCTGGACCCACGCGGTTGGTTTCTTCCGAGATTGTGCGTGTGGAGCTGCTGCGCGCGCTGCGCCGGGCCCGCGTGCGCGAAGAGGTCACCACCGAGGCGAATGTCTACCTGGCGACCCTTCGCCTCCTCCGCCTCGAAGCTGGGGCCCTCGAGCGAGCGGCCAGGATCGGTCCGACCGAGCTGCGCACCCTCGACGCCCTTCATCTCGCGACTGCCCTCGAATTCTCGCGCGTGCCGGCGACGTTTCTTTGCTATGACCAGCGCCTGGCGGCTGCGGCGCGCGAGCACGGCTTGGCGGTCGTCGCCCCTGGCCTCGACGAGGTGCACGAACCGTGAGCTCCGTCTTCGACCTGGCGCGGGAACTCGGGCACGAGCGCATCCTGATCGTGACGGACACCGTCCGGGAACGCCTGGGAGCCGTAGTGCGCGCGACCGGAGCGCGGGCAGTGGCGCCGGAGGAGATCTTCGCAGCCGACTGCGACATCTTTTCGCCGAACGCTGCTGGCGCCGTCGTGACGGCCGTAGTCGCCGGGCAATTACGCTGTCGCGCGATCCTCGGAGCCGCGAACAATCCGCTCGCTTCGCCCGAGGTCGGAGAAGAGCTTCACCGGCGGGGCGTGCTCTATGCGCCCGATTTCGTGGTCAACGCGGCCGCGCGACTGGCCTGGAACGCTTGAACCGCGCTCCGACCCTGGCGATCGTGCGTCCGCCCCCCGGGGAGGGCGGCGACGGCCGCTGGTGGCGCTTCGCCGACCCGCTGGAGAGCCACCTCGCTGCGACGCCAGAAGAGGTTCCCGGGCTCTTGGAGCGCGTCGAGCGCGTCACCGGTCGCGGTCTGTGGGCGGTCGGCTTCGTCGCCTACGAAGCGGCCCCGGCGTTCGATCGGGCGCTGGCGACGCGTGGGCCGTCGAGCGGCTCGATTCCTTGGCCGCTCGCCGCCTTCAGTTTTTTTTCGCGGCCGCAGGAGATCGCGGTCCCCGGACCCGGCGCGGACACAGGCGACCGGGCGGATCTGCAGCCGAGCCTGGGCGAGGCCGAGCACGCGGTGGCGCTGGCTGCTATTCGTGAGGCGATCGCTGCCGGGGAGACCTATCAGGTCAACTTCACGTTTCCCATGCAGGGCCGTTTCGCTGGCGACGCCGAAGCGCTCTTCTGGCGCCTGGCACCGGCGAGCGCGGCGCCGCACGCCACCTTCCTCGACTGCGGTGACACCGCCATCGTCTCGCTCTCTCCCGAACTCTTTTTTTGCCGGGAGGGGGCTCGCCTCGTCATGCGCCCGATGAAAGGGACGCGGCCCCGCGGGCGCTTCCCGGAGGAGGATCTGCGGCAGGCCGCGGAGCTCGCCGGTTCGGCGAAGGAGCGCGCCGAGAATCTGATGATCGTCGACATGGTACGCAACGACCTCGGCCGGATCGCCGCGCCCGGAAGCGTCGCCGTCGAGAGCCTCATGACACTCGAGCGCTATCCGACCGTCTGGCAGATGACGTCGACGGTCGCGGCGAAGAGTACGGCGGGCCTGCCGGAGATCTTCGCGGCGCTCTTTCCGTGCGCCTCGGTCACCGGCGCCCCCAAGGCGCGGACCATGGAGTGGATCGCCCGCCTCGAGCACCGGCCGCGCGGACTCTACTGCGGCGCGATCGGCTGGGTGGCGCCGGAGCGCCGCGCAACCTTCGCGGTCGCGATCCGGACGGCGGTCGTCGATCGCGCTGCCGGGGCCCTGAAGTACGGCGTCGGAAGTGGTGTGGTCTGGGACTCGGAACCGGCGGCGGAGTATCAGGAGTGCCTGGCGAAGGCGCGCGCCTTCGCCGAGCCGGCGCCGCCTTTCTCCCTCTTCGAGACGATGCTCTGGCGCCCGCGCTGCGGTGTCGCTTTCCTAGAAAAACACCTGGCTCGCCTGGCAGCCTCGGCGCGCTACTTCGGATTCCCCGACGACGAACGCGCCTGGCGCACTGCTGTCGAGGCAGGGCTCGCCGCCCTCGCCGGGCGCGAGACGCAGCGTCAGCGCATCCGCCTGGAGCTCGCCCCGGAAGGAATCTTTTCCTTTACCAGCAAGCCTTTTCGTTCCGACCGCCGCGGCTGGCGGGTGTCACTCGCCAGCGCTTCGGTCGACTCCGGAAACGTCCGCCTCTTTCACAAGACGACCGACCGCAGCATCTACGAGGCCGCGCTCGCCGAGGCGTGGGCGGTGGGCGCCGACGAGGCGATCCTGTGGAACGAGCGCGGCGAGCTGACGGAAGGCTCGCGGACCAACCTGGTGCTAGAGATCGACGGCGAGCGTCTGACGCCGGCAAGGGAGTGCGGGTTGTTGGCCGGGGTCTTCCGGCAGTCGCTGTTGGAGCGCGGCCGCGTGCGGGAGGCCGTGCTGTCGCGCGACGATCTGTCCGCCGCGAGCCGGATCCTGCTGGTGAACGCCTTGCGCGGCTGGATCCCGGCCGAACTCGCCTAACCGGCGGGATTCGCGGCCGGGCGGGCTGTGGCGCGCTCCTGCAGACTCCTGAAGAGACGCTCGATCGAGGCGAAGTCGGACCTGGGGAAATTCGCCGGATTGCCCCAGAACTCCGCGAGACCGCGGTGCCCCCAGCTCTCGTAAACGGTCACTTTGATCATCAGCTGGAGCTTGTCGCAGGCGCGCACGAATCGAGCCTCGTTCGAGGCTCCCTCTTCGTACTCCTCGTAGAGGGCCGTGGCTCTGGGGTCGGCGGGTGCGAGGATGTCTGCTGCCGCCCGGCGTTCGGCGGCGTGCTTGACGTCGGCCGGGAGGTAGGTGGTGGCGGTGCGCGGCAGGTCGCCGATCCTGAGCTCGGCGAGATCGTGCATCAGAGCCAGCTCGACGGCGTGGCCGCGATCGAGCCCGGCCTCCTCGCCGGCGAGGAGCCAGACCAGCATGGCGAGGTGAAAGGTGTGCTCGGAAACCGACTCGCAGTCGGAAATACCGCGCAGGAAGTAGCCGCTGCGCGGTACCCGGTCCAGCGTCTGGAGCTCGAGGAGGAGGTCGAGAAGGCTCGCGTTGGCGTGGCGCAAGCCGGCGGGCCTCAGGGTCTCCAGGGCAGGCCTGCGCCGAGCCAGCCGCGCGACATGTAGTCGGACATGGTGATGATGAACATCAGGCCCACGAAGAAGAACCCGCTCGCCGCGACCAGCGGAATGAGTCGCGTGCCGTACTTGGCGTGCATGAAGAACATGACCACGAGGGTCGCCTTCAGCACCGCGATCGCGAGCATGGCGATGTTGTTCGCCGGCCCGAGATCGACGAAGGCGACCGCGATGGTGACCGCGGTGCAGACCATGAGGGTCGCGAAGACCGCGAAGTAGGTCTTGAGTGGAACGACGTGGTGCTCGGACATGGCTCAGGCGCCTCCGTGGTAGTGCCGGCCGATCAGATAGAGCAGCGGGAAGAGGAAGATCCAGACGATATCGACGAAGTGCCAGTAGAGGCCGAAGTTTTCCACCGGGTTGTAGTACTCGGCCGAGAAGTGCCCCTTCATCGCCTTGCGCAGTAGCCAGACCAGCAGCCCGAGACCGACGATCATGTGCAGGGCGTGCATGCCGGTCATGGCGAAATAGAGCGAGAAGAAGAGCTCGGCTCGTCCGCCGATTTCGCCGGCGAAGTGGAAGTTCGGACCGGGGATGAGGTGATGCTCCCACTTCGCCGAGTACTCGAAGTACTTCACCACCAGAAATGTGATGCCCAGAAAGCCGGTGGCGTAGAGCCAGTTGATGAGTGCCTTGATCCGCCCCTGCTGCGCCGAGCGGACGCCCAGCGCCATGGTGAGCGAGCTGCCGATCAGCACGACGGTATTGAAGCCGCCGAGCATGATCGACAGTTCGTGACTGCCGGCGGCGAAGGCGTTCGGATCCTTCCAGCGGTAGAGCAGGTAGCACATGAAGAGGCCACCGAAGAACATGACCTCCTGCACCAGAAAGAGCCACATCCCGAGGGTGGAGGCCTCTTTCTGCTGCTCGAGGTCGTCGAAGTGGTGCGCCAGATACGGGGAATGACCGTGGGACACGACGGCGGCTCCTTGTTCGTCGCTCACTATCAATGCGAACGCGCGGGAGGTACCGCGCGCCCGGCGGCCTCTTCGGCCGCCTCGAAATAGTCGTAGGGCTCACGCGACACAGTAGGCGTGAACTCGAAATTCTGCGTTGGCGGCGGAGAGGTCGTCTCCCACTCGAGCCCGCGGGCGTTCCAGGGGTTGTTGCCGGCGAGCTTGCCGCTCTTCAGCGACCAGAGAAAGTAGATCGTCGGCAGGACGAATCCGACCGCCAGCACCGAGGCGCCGGCCGTCGACAGGATGTTGAGCACCTGGAACTCCGGCGGATAGGCATGGTAGCGACGGGGCATGCCCATGTAGCCGAGCAGGAACTGCGGGAAGAAAGTCAGGTTGAAGCCGACGAAGACCAGGAGGGCCGAGATCTTCGCCCAGAACTCGGGGTAGAGCCGGCCGGTGATCTTCGGCCACCAGAAGTGCAGCCCGCCCAGGTAGCCCATGAGCGTTCCGCCCACCATGACGTAGTGGAAATGCGCCACCACGAAGTAGGTGTCGTGCACGTGGACGTCGAAGCCGAGGGTGCCGAGGAAGACGCCCGTCAAGCCACCGATCGTGAACAGCCCGATGAACCCGAGAGCGTAGAGCATCGGTGTCTCGAGCGAAACCGAACCCTGGTAGAGCGTCATCGACCAGTTGAACACTTTCACGGCGGAGGGGATCGCAACCAGCATGGTCAGGAGCGAGAAGATCGCGCCGGCATAGACCGACTGGCCCGAGACGTAGAGATGGTGGCCCCAGACCACGAAGCCGAGCACCGCGATACCGATCGAGGCGAAGGCGACGAAGTGATACCCGAAGATCCGCTTGCGCGAGAAGCAGGCGATGAGCTCCGAAATCACCGCCATCGACGGCAGGATCATGATGTAGACGGCCGGATGGGAGTAGAACCAGAAAAGGTGCTGGAAGAGGATCGGATCGCCGCCCTTCGCCGGGTCGAAGATACCGAGATGGAAGAGGCGCTCGAAGACCAGCAGCAGAAGGGTGATCGCCACCACTGGGGTCCCGAGGACCATGATCAGACTGGTCGCGTACTGCCCCCAGATGAACAGCGGCAGGCGGAACCAGGTCATGCCCGGGCAGCGCATCCGGTGGATCGTGACCATGAAGTTGAGGCCGGTCAGGATCGACGAGAAGCCGTTGATGAAGACGCCGATGCCGACGATCAGCACGTTCGTCGTCGTGTACGAGGTGCTATAGGGCGGATAGAAGGTCCAGCCAGTGTCAACGCCGCCGTGGAGGACACCGATGAGCATCAACGCGCCGCCGGTCATGTAGAGGTACCAGCTCGCCAGATTGAGCCGCGGGAAAGCCACATCCTTGGCGCCGATCATCAGCGGGATGAGGAAGTTGCCGAGGATGCCGGGGATCGCCGGAATGAGGAAGAAGAAGACCATCGTGACGCCGTGGCCGGTGAACACGCGGTTGTAGGTATCCGCGAGCATCAGGTCGCCGACCGGCGTCAGGAGCTCGATCCGCATGAGCATGGCGAAGATGCCGCCGAGCAGGAAGTAGCAGCTCACCGAGATGAGATAGAGGATCGCGACCCGCTTGTGGTCGAGCGTCAGCAGCCAGGACTTCAGGCCGTGCTCGGCGGTAAGGAAGTTCGGCCGCTCAGCCATATCGGCGGGCGTGGGAGCGGTGGCAGTTGCGTTCATCGGGTCATCCCCTGGGAATCCGGAGTCGTTGCCGTCGCCGCGGAGTCCGCGGGCGACAGGCTCTTGATGTAGCTAATCAGCTGCTGCAGAGCCTCTTCACTGACCTGGCCCTGAAACGAGGGCATGATCGGCTCGTAGCCCTGCACCATCTTCGCGGAGGGCATCAGGATCGACTCGCGCAGGTAGGCGTCGTCGACCCGCGCCTTGCCGCCGTCGGCGAGAGCGACTTCCGTGCCGTAGATGCCGGTAAGCACCGGTCCGCGGCCACCCGGGGTCGTCTTGTGGCAGGTGTTGCAGGCGTACTGGGCGAACAGCAGCCCGCCGTCGGCGGAGGGCGCCTTGGGCGCCGGGGCGGTGGCCAGCCACGCCTGATATTCCTCCTGCGACTGCACCGTCACCCAACCGATCATTCCGGAATGCTCGGTGCCGCAGAACTCGGTGCAGAAGATGTGGAAGCGGCCGAGCTTGGTCGGCGTGAACCAGATGGAGGACTGGCGCCCGGGCAGGACATCGGCCTTGGCCCGGAAGGCCGGAACGAAGAAGCTGTGAATGACGTCCTCGGAAGTCATCACCAGGCGCGTCGGCTGACCGATCGGCACGTGGAGCTCGTTGATCTCGCGCTGGCCGGTCGGATGCTGGATCTTCCACATCCACTGCTTGCCAGTGACCTGGTACTCGATTGCGTTCGCCGGCGGACGGTAGAGACGGAAGAAGACCTTGACGCCCCAGCCGAAAGAGAACAGGGCGATGAGCAGCGGAATCACCGTCCAGGTGATCTCGAGGAAAGCCGAGTTCTCGAAATTGCTGCCGACGAGGTTGTCGGCCTTCCGGCGGTACCTGATCGCGAAGACGATGACCATCAGGGCGATGAGCACGGTGAAGAAGGTGCCCATCCCGACGAGAAAAAGGGTCAGGTTGTCGACTTCGCCGGCAAGGGCCGAGGCCTGCTCCGGCATGAAAGGGAGCTGGAAATTCATGACGGTGCGACTCCTCCGGCAGCGGCGCGTGCCAGACGACGCTCGCTGCGCAACATCCAGACCATCGAGAAGATGAGTACCGCGAGAGTGACCGCCCCAGCCACCTTGATTGCCAACAGAGTGGCTACGGTGTACTTACCGAGCGCGGCGTCGTAGTTGAAACACAGCAGCATCAGCTTCTCCGAGAGACCGCCGATGCGGCCTTCCGCGGCCTCGAAGAGGGCGAGCTTCAAGTCCTTCGGCGCGTATTCCACGCCGTAGAGATAGCGCCCCAGCCGGCCGTCCGCAGTGGCGACGACGATCCCGCTGGCGTGCGCGAACTGCTGGATGGTCGGATCGTAGGCGTAGCGGAAGCCCGCCGCCCGGGTCAGGCGCTCGATCGCGTCCGCCTCGCCGGTGAGGAAGTGCCAGCCGCCGGCGCTGCCGGGCTTGCCGTAGCGCGCGACCGCCGAGCTCTTTTTCTCCGCCGCCTGCTCGGGGGTGTCCTGCGGGTCGAAGCTCACGAAGACGACTTCGAAGTCGCGGCCGGGCTCGTACGAGACGCCTTTCAGCGCCGCCGAGGTGCCGATGATGATCTGCGGGCAGAGCACCGGGCAGCGGAAGTAGACGAAGGCGAGCAGCACGGGCTTGGCGCCGAAGTAGTCGCCCAGCCGGACAGCCTTGCCGGACTCGTCGCGGAACGGGAGATCCAGCGGAAGGTTCTCGCCCAGGCGCTGCTCGAAGCCGACCTGCTCGGAGATCTTCTGCGCGTTGAGGGCGCCTGGCTGGGGAGTGCGTTCGGCGAGTCCAGGACCGGTGAACATCCGGGTCTCGGCGTGGGCCGCGCCGGCGCGCATCGCGGCCGAGGCGAGAAACAGCACAGAGGCGAGCGCCGCGCGCCGGCGGATGGAAGGCATACGGGTCGGCATTTCCGGATTCAGTGCGCCGTACCTTCGTACGCCGGGGCCGGGGTGGCCTCGGCGGCTGGGGTCACCGCGGTGTCCGCAGCCTGGGGCGCGCCAGCAGCGGGCGCGGCCGGCGGCTCGGGGACGGCGAGGCGGTCGATCGCATCCTCGATCGGCATGTGGGCGAGGCCGAGCGACTTGTCGGTCCAGCCCCAGGTCGTCAGGCGCTCGTGCTCCGCTGCACGCATCGCCGCGAGCTCCTTTTCGGGCTGCACTTGCAGGTTGGGCGCCGGCGGCAGAACCTTGCGGCTGGCCTCGATGAGCGGCGAGGGCACCGGGTCGGCGGTGACCGTCCACTTCGACAGACCGAGGTAGAGGAAGTAGCCGATGACCAGCGCACCGATCGTCGTGCCGCCCAGCCAGAGGCCGACTTCGATCGCCCGGCGGACGTCGATCTCCGAGTCGATCGGCGCCCTCTCGTGGCCGCGATTGTGATCAGTCATGACCGAGTACTTCCTCCCACTGCGGATCGTTCACCGCGACGAGCGAGCACTTGCCGAGCTCGCGCGCAAACAGGTAGAACCAAAGACCGCCGATACCCACCGGAATGGCCACGTAGAGCCAATGGATCGAGAAGCCGCCTTCGCGGAGGGTCGGACGGGTCAGCCAGACGAGATCGGCCCAGCGCATCACCAGCACGAAGGCGGCGACCGCCGAGAGGGTCTTGCCCTTCTCTTTCACGCTGCGCGAAAGAAGGACCAGGAAGGGGAAGAAGAAATGGAAGATGAGGATTCCCGCGGCGACGTAGCCCCAGCCGCCGTGGAAGCGCACCTGGAACCAGACCGCCTCCTCGGGGAGGTTGCCCTGCCACATGATGATGAACTGGGAGATCGTCAGGTAGGTCCAGAACATCACACAGGCAAAAAGCAGCTTGCCGTAGTCGTGGAAGAGCTTGCGGCCGAAGATCGCGTCCATCGGTTCACGCTGGCGCAGCCAGTTGGCGATGAGGATGATGAAGGTCATCCCGGCGAGTGCCTCGCCGGCGACGAAAATGGCGCCGTAGAGGCTCGAGAACCAGTGTGGGTCGAGCGACATCAGCCAGTCGAAGCCCATGAAGGTGTTGACGATGAGATAGAGCAGCAGGCCCACCGCGGAGACGTCGTGCATCTTGCGCCTGAGAGCCGGATCGCCGGTCTCGTCCTGGCGCTTCGACTTGGCCGAAAGATAGTAGGCGTAGAAGGAAAACAGCGCGATCGTGAAGACCGTGCGCCCGATGAAGAACGGCACGTTCAGGTACGGCGTCTTGTGCTGCAGGGCCTCGTCGAGGGCGACTTTCGCCGGATCGGCCCAGAGGAAGACGTCCTCGAGCCCGAAAAACAGCGGGATCGCCGCCAGGCCGACGAACGGAATCGTGCGCGCGGCAGCCTCCAGGACGCGCCGCGCCGCGAGGCCCCAGCCACCGCCCGACAGGTGCTGCATCAGGAGGAAGCCGAGCGATCCGACCGCCACTGTGTACCAGAGCAGCCAGCCGACGAGGTAGGCGGCGGTGAACTCCTGGCGCGCCAGGAAGAAGCCGGCGATCGAGGCGGCGGCGCCGGCGGCGCCGACGATGAGCGCCTTGCCGGCGAGGCCGGAGAGCGCAGCCGGCGCCTCGAAGTCAGCGGTGCGGAGCGGAAAATGGAGCGTCCTCATGGCGCGATCGCGGGTCCTCTCGTCGTTCGGGTGGGGCGGGTGCGGCTCGTCGATTTCGACAGCTCGGTCAGATGTCGGGTTCCGTCGGTCATGGATGCGCACCCTCTGCGCCGTGCGCCGGAGCGATGGCTGCGGGCGCATCGAGTGCCGCTCGCTGCCCGGCCGTGAGGCTCGCAGCGTCGACGTGCTGGGAGAGCTGCAGGGCGCGAATGTAGGCCGCGATGGCCCAGCGATCTTCGGGCGGCACCTGCGGGGCGTAGCTCGGCATGACGGCGAAGCCGTTCGTCATCACATCGAAGAAGTAGCCGATCGGCACCTGGCGCAGGCGCTCGTCGTGATAGGACGTCGGCTGCTTGTAGCCCCGGCGCACCACCATGCCGCGGCCGTCGCCCACCTGGCCGTGGCACGGCGTGCAGTAGATCGTGAAGCGCTCCTGGCCGCGCTTGAGCAGGGCACGGGTCATCGGCATCGGCAGCTCGGTGGCCATGCTGCCGTCGGACATCCGGCCGGTAAAGAAATGGGAATCCTCGTGCAGCGTGCCTCGCGCCACGGTGTGCGCCGGCAGTTTGCGCATGCCGCTGCCGTCGGCGAAGAACTGGCTCGAGCGGTAGGGCTTCAGCTTCGGCTGGTCGTGCATGTCCTGCCGGCAGCCGAGGGCTCCGAATCCGCCGAGTGCGACGAGGACGATCAGGCCGGCGCGCAGCGCGACGGCCCCGGTGCGGATCGGGTTGCGGTCAGAGTTCGACATCGTTGACCTCCGTCGCGCCGGTCGAGAGCAGGAAGTCGCGCGTTCCGGAGCGGTCGAACTTGCCGTCCTGCGCTTCGATGCAGAGGAAGTAGCCGTCCCGCGACGCCTTCTCGCGGAAGCGGGAAACGTTGAAAACCGGATGGTACGGCTGCGGCAGGCCGTTGAGGATGAACATGCCGATCGCCGCCGAGAACGACGCGAAGAGTACCGTGACCTCGAAGATCACCGGGATGAAGGCCGGCCAGCTGTTGTAGGGCTTGCCGCCGATGTTCATCGGGTAGTCGACAGCCGAAGTCCAGACCTGAAGCCCCCAGCCGGCGAGGGCGCCCATCACTCCGCCGGTGAGGCAGATGAGGGGCACCTTCGACTTGTGGTGATCGCAGATCACCTCGGAGATCGCCTCCACCGGAAAAGGGGTGTAGGCATCCATGGCGCGAAAGCCGGCGCCATGGGCCTTCTCCGCCGCGTCGAGCAGGTCCTGCGCCGTCGGGTATTCGGCCATCAGGCCATGCAGGCCCGGGCTCGTAGGTGAGGTCGCGGTGGTCATCCGTGCGCGGGCTCCTTGACTTTGGCGTCGGGGGTGAGCCCCTTCATTTCGAACATGGCGATCGCCGGGAAGACGCGCACGAAGAGGAACATGAGCGCCATGAACAGGCCGACCGTACCGAAGAAGGTCGCGAAATCCCACCCGGTCGGGTAGTACATCCCCCAGGAGCCCGGCAGGAAGTCACGGTGAAGAGAGGTCGGAATGATCACGAAACGCTCGAACCACATTCCGAAGTTGACGAACATCGAGATGATCCAGAGCGTCGCGATCGACTTCCGGGCCTTGCGGAACCAGAGCGGCTGGATCGACAGGATGTTGCACAGGATCAGGCTCATCCAGATGAATTTGTAGGGCCCGAAGATCCGGTTGTGGATCATGTACCACTCGTAGATGTTGCCGCTGTACCAGGCGGTGAAGATCTCCACCAGGTAGCCGTAGCCGACGATCAGGCCGGTCACCAGCATCACCTTGCCCATGTTGTCCAGGTGCTTCATGGTGATGAAGTCCTCGAGCCCGAACATCTTGCGCAGCGGAATCATCAGGGTGAGCACCATGGCGAAGCCGGCGAAGACCGCGCCGGCGACGAAGTAGGGCGGGAAGATCGTGGCGTGCCAGCCGGGCACCTGGCCCGAGGCGAAGTCGAAGGAAACGACCGAGTGGACCGAGAGGACCAAAGGCGTCGACAGGCCGGCGAGCAGCAGGTAGGCCGACTCGTAGTTGTGCCAGTGCC
>JBDTQT010000090.1:0-14218 GCA_039932055.1 Thermoanaerobaculia bacterium | reverse complement strand
CCCACGGCGCCAGCGCGGTTCAGCGGGCGGAGCCTTGCGGGCGTCGGTCGGCGGCCTAGCCCATCCCCGAGCCGGGCGACGAAGCGGTGTGAAAAAGCGCTGAGGGGATCCTTCCCCGGAGTGCTCCAGCCGCGCAGCGTCACCCGGCGCAGATCGGGATCGACGGCGATCGCCAGGCGGATCGAGCTGCTCTCTGGGAGCGCCGGCGCCGCCTCGCCGGCTGCCAAGAGGTCGAACGCCAAGGCCGGACCGAGCGCTGCTCTGGAGACGTGGGCGGCCGCCGCGAGCCGGCGGCTGCGCAGCGGAAGGTCCGCAACATACGTGCCGCGCTCGCGCTGCCGGGTGCGCTCCGCGTTCAGTGAATGCACTAGCTCTTGCAGCGCGATTCCCGCCCGAAACGGGACGTGGAGCGGCGGTCGAGCCACGATGAGATCTTGCCAGCCGTGCGCCACGATCTCGGCGCGCAACTGCGGCTCCCCGAAAGCGACGTCGAACGGTTGACCGATCTCCTCGCCCAGCGCGAGGAGGATGGCGGCGATCAGAGACTCGGTCTCGGCTGGAGCGCTCGCTGGCAGGTCGAGCTCGATACTGGCAGGGATCGCCGGGGAGCCTGCGCTTTCGGCCTCGAACCCCGGCGGCACGATGGGCGCCAGCCCGACGAGCGTGTGGAGCCACTTTGCCTCGTGGCGCCGCCAACTCCGTTCCCGGACGGCGAGGAGGTCCGCGGCAGGGGCAGTCGCGGCGAGGCGATCGCCGAGCGCCAGTCCGAGACGCTCGAGCGCTGCATCGGCAGCGACCGCCGCACCGTCGAGGGTCCTGAGCTCGAGGATGCGAACGTCGGAAGTCGCGGTCGCAATCTCCAGTCCTGGAGCTCCGCAACCCAGGACCGTTCCGGGCAGCGCTCCACTTCGTGTGGCCAGGATCGCGACCTGCGGCGTCAGGAAGATCCCAGCCGGTGCCACGAGCTTGGGGATTCCCAGCGGATTGTCGGCGGCGCCGAAATCGAGTCCGCGCACGAAGCTCGAGATGCGTTCCGCGGAGTCGTACCATGGCACGACGCAACCGGGTGATGGGAGGCGCCAGCCCGGGAAGTAGGTGCGCTGCGCGCGATTCTGCGGCCGCGGGTCGAGTGTCCCGCGAGCGAGTCGATGGAGGAGCTCGTCGAAACCTTCGATCGCGGCTTCGGTGCAGCGAATGTTGAGTGTCCAGGCAGTCTCGTCGGGAGCGATCGCGAGCGCGCGCTCGACCAGGAGCTCGCCCGCGTCGACCTCCGGCGTCATCCGGTGCCAGACGATGCCGTGTAGCCGCTCGCCCTGCTCGATCGCCCAAGAGGTGGCATGGAGTCCGGCGTAACGAGGCAACGGCGCGTCGTGGTAGTTGATCGCCGCCACGCGCGCCGCAGCGAGGAGCTCCCCCGGCAGAAGGCGCAGGTTGTGGACCGAGAACAGTAGATCGAACGGTTTGCCCGCGACCAGGGTCTCGACATCGCCCCCAGTGAGCCCCTCCTGCGCAGCGAGGAAGCAGCAGGCGATCCGGTTCCCGGCCGCCCAGCCGGCGACTCGGCCGTCACCCGTAACGACTCCGAGCACGTCGTGTCCTGCCGCGAGCAGCTTCTGCCCGCAGGCCACGGTGACCGCAGCGTCGCCAACTAGGACGGTAGAGAAGCGGCGCATGAGCAGGCCAAGCGTATAGCGAGAGGAGCGAGCGGTAGCCCAACGCCAGCTTCGTTCCGGCGCACGACGCTGTAGACTCCGCGCCGCATGGGCCGCCGGCACCTGTTCCCCCGCTTGCGCTGGTTGGGCCTCGCCTGGCTGGCGGTTTATCTGCCGTCCTATGCGACGGCCTACGGTTGGGCCAATTTCCTCTTCCTGTGCAATCTCGGCGTGATGCTCACCGCGGCGGAGCTCCTGTCGGGGAGCCGGCTGGTGCTGTCGAGCCAGGCCGTCGCGGCGCCGGTCATCGGCATCGCCTGGGCGCTCGATGCCGGCTGGCGGGTGGTCGCCGGCCATCACCTCTTCGGCGGCACCGAGTACATGTGGGATCCGCAGTATCCGCTCTTCACCCGGCTGCTGTCGCTCTACCATCTCGCCTGGCCGGTGCTGGTGGTCGTCCTGGTGCGGCGGGTGGGCTACGATCGCCGCGGCTGGCAGCTCCAGACGGGAATCGCGGCCAGCGCGGTGATTGTCTGCCGCCTCTTCACGCCGCCGGCGGAGAACATCAATTTCGCCTACGTCGATCCGATTTTCGGCCGGGCCTTCGAGCCGGCGGCCTTGCACATCGCCATCGTCCTGATCGCCCTCGCCGGCGTCGGCTACGGCCTCACGCACCGCGCCTTGCGGGCCGGCGCGAAAGACTCCCGCGGCGTCCGGAGCGCAGAGACTTCGGACTCTCCGGACGCCACGGGCGAAACCGCTGCCGAGGGCGCTACCGCAGGCTGAACAGGATGTTCCAGCGATAGTAGACGGCGACCGGCCGGTCGCCGAAGCGCGCCGGTGCGAACCGCCAGCTGCGGATCGCATCGAGTGCGCTCTGCTCGAGGCCGAAACCGAGCGGGGCGCTCACCACGCGCGCCGCCTGCAGGCTGCCGTCGGTGGCGATCTCCGCTTCGACGATCACCGCCCCCTGACGGTGGGCCGCCCGCGCGATCTCCGGGTAGCTGGGATCGACCCGGTAGAGCACCTGCGGCGCGACGATCCCCGCCCCGGGCTTCCAGACGATGGTGGCGGCGTCGGTCGGCAAGCCGCTGCCCGGGCCCACTCCGCCGATGTCCGAAAGGGCCGAATCGGAGGTCGACGTTCCCCCGATGTCGGTCTCGGCAGTGAGCGGAGCAATCGGATCCGCGTCGAGGCTGGCACTCGCTGCCGTCGGCGGGGCATCCGGCACGACCTCGGGCTGCACTGCGACGGATGCTTTGGCGACCGCTGCGGCGGGGGCCTCCGCTGGCCGCTTGAGCGGTGCGCTCCATTCGGCCGGGAGGAAAGCGATCGGCAAATAGGTCGATGGGAAGGTTGGCGTGTCGACGGCATCGATGCGCCAGGCGAGCCCGACGACGAGGACGGACGCCACCGACAGGTGGAGCAGCGCCGCCATTGTCGCCAGCTGCTTCTTCGCTGAAGCCGGCCCTTGAAGAACGCTCTGCATCTCGAACATCGCGACCTCCCGCCCCTTGGGGGCATTGCCCTGCGAAAAGTGAGACACGCGACAACTGAGGGAGGAAACCGATGCAAGAAGCCGACCGGGGTCCTCAGCCGCCGGACGCCGGACCGCCGGCGGCTGAAGGCCGGGAGGGGGGCGGACCCGATCGCCGTTAGAATGTTGCCCGTGCTGCGCCTCGATTACCTCTCGCCGCTGCCGCCGGTGCGCTCCGGGATCTCGGACTACAGTCTGGAGCTCCTGCCGCACCTCGCGCAGCGCGCCGATGTGCGGGTGATGCGCTTGCCGGGGTTGCCGCTCGATCCGGAGATCGCCGCCCGCTTTCGTCCGGTCGAAGCAGAACGAGCGGGGGAGGACGGCCGGCTGCCGCTCTACCAGATGGGCAACAACAGCTATCACGCGGCGGTCTGGGATCTCGCCATGGAGCGGCCGGGCGTGCTGGTGCTGCACGATCTCGTCCTGCATCACTTCCTGCTCGACCGGACGGTCGGCAAAGGGGAGTTCGAGCCCTACCGCGCGGCGCTCGAACGCGATCACGGCTGGGTGGGCGACGCCGCGGCGCGGCCGGTGCGCTGGGGCGCCTTCGGGCGGGCGGCACAGTTCTTCCTGCCGGCGAACCGGACCCTGCTGCGGCGCCAGCGCGGCGTCCTGGTGCACGGCCAGTGGGCGGCCTCGGTGCTGGGCGAGGAGGACCCGGAGCTCGCGGTGCGAGTCGTTTCGATGGGCATACCCTTGCCGCCGCTGGCGCGCCGCGACGTCGGTCTTGCGTTTCGCGAGCAGTGGCGTATTCCGCCGCGGGCGCTGCTCCTTGGGTCGTTCGGATTCCAGACTCCGATCAAGCGCACCGACGTGGCGATCCGCGCTCTGGCATCCCCGGGCCTCGACGGTGTCCATCTGCTGATTGCCGGCGAGCTCTCGCCCTATTCGAACTACGCCGCACTGGCGGCCGAGATCGGCGTCGCCGAGCGTGTGCACGTCACCGGATTCCTGCCGTTCGAGCAGCTCGACGCGGCGATCTCGGCGACCGACCTCTGTCTCAACCTGCGCTATCCGACCGCCGGCGAGACCTCGGCCTCGCTGCTGCGGATCCTCGCCGTGGGCCGGCCGGTGGTGGTTTCGGACTACGCCGATTTCGGCGATCTGCCCGAGGAGATCGCGCTCCACATCCCGCCCGGGGAGGGCGAGATGGAGGAGCTCGCGGCGGCGCTCGTGCGCCAGCTCGCCGACCGGGAATCGCTCGACCGGATGGGCGAGGCGGCACGGCGTTTCGTCGCCGAACATCATGCCCCCGAGCGCGCCGCCGATGAGCTGGTCGCCGCCGCCACCGAGCTCGCCGCGCTCGAGCCGCTGCCCGAGCGTCCGCCGCAGCCCGGCCCGCGCAGCACGGCGGTCCAGGGACGCGTGCCGGGACGAATCGTGGTGCACGGCAGCGACAATTGGACGCCCGGCGAGCGCCGCAAGCTCGAGGTCGATGTCGTCAACGACAGCCGGGTCCGCTGGCTGCCGAGCCACGCCCTGCCGGGCGGGGTGATCTTCGAGGTGCAGTTTCTCTCCGAGGGGCGCGACCTCTATCGCGGACGGCGCTGGCTTTCTCTGCCGGAGGCGCTCGAGCCGGGGAACTCGCGCCGCTTCGTCCTCGAGCTGCGCCGCCCGGAGGCCGCCGCTCGGCTGCTGATCAAGCCCACCCTGCAGATGGCCGAAGGGCACCGGCCGCTCGGCGCCTGGGAGTGGGACCGGTGGGTCTGAAAGCCGTCGGCCCGGCCGCCGTCGCTGGTCGCCTGCTGCTGTTTCTCCTGCTGGGCGCGACGGCCTGGCTGGCGGCGACTGCAGCGCCCCAGCGCACGCCCGCGCCGGGCGCCGAGACGACGAACTGGCTGGCGGCGCACAGTCTGGCGGTCGACCACGACGAGCTCTTTGTCGACGCCGACGTGGCGCGCTTTCGCGCCGCTTTTGGCGAGGGCCCGCGCGGAGTGCGCACCGATCCGCACAGCGGGAGGCTCGTGGCGCCCTTCCTGGCAATCCACGCCTGGAGCCGGGCCATCGTTGTCGCCGGCGAACGCGGACCCTTTCTGCTCAACGCCCTGGCGCTGGCGCTCGCGGCGCTCGCCGGGAGCTACGGCCTGCGGGCCGCCCTCGGCAGCGCGGCGCCGCTCTGGATCGCGCTCTTCCTGTTCGGCTCGGCCGCCTTCACCGGAGTTTTTCGCTGGCAGAGCGAAATCCTCGTCCTCGCGGCCGTCGTGGTCGCCGGCGCCCTGATCTGGGGTCGCGAATCTCCCGCGAGCGGGCGGGATGCGAAACAGATCTACGGTGGCGACATCACAGCTCGCGCGGCGCTTTGGCCCTGGCCGCTCGCCGGGCTCCTGATCGGCGCCGCGGCGGTCCGCCATCCGGCCTATGCGTTGCTCGCCTTGCCGCTGGCCCTCGACCTGCCGCGGACGGTGAGCGGAGGGATCGGAGCGGGCGGCATGAGCCGGGCCGGCCGCACTCTGCGGGCCGTTCTCTTCGGGCTGGCGCTGATGCTGCCACTCGCTTTCGTCGCTGCGCTGAGCGGCGCTCCCTGGGAGGCGCCGGCGGCGTTCTTCCATCCGGCGCTGACGGCGTGGAACGCGCTCTACTTCGTCGTCGGCAGGCATGCCGGCGTGCTGGTCGGATTTTTGCCCATCGTGGTGTTGCTGTTCGCACGCCGTCCCACCGGCGGCCGGCGCTATCTGCCGCTCGTCGTCCTCGCCGCTGCGATCGCGCAGCTGCTCATGGCGCCGTTCGACTGGGCCGGGGACGTCTCGGCGGTCGGCAATCCCTGGTTCCTGCCGCTCTACGGTGCCTTGCTCTTCTGCGCCGGGCCGACTCTCTCGCTGCGCGCGGCTTTTCTGGTGGCCGTCGCGGCGGCGCCCTTCATGGCTCCGTTCTGGATCGCGCCACTCTCCGACGGCACCCGGCCGCCGCGAGCCCTCGCTGCGTTCACCGCCGGGATCCGCGAACGGCTGCCGTTCGAGACCTCGCTGCGCGAGCTGCCGGGGAGCGCCGAGGTCGTCCGCGCCGGCGTGCGCCTGCGCTCGACCGGACCGTCGCTCCGGCCGGCGGACGGGAAGTTCGCCCTCGAGGAGGGGCGCGTTGCGGTGCTGGTCGAGAGCGACCACCCCCTGGCCTCGGTGCGGCTCGACTTCAGCGCCAGCGCTCCCGGCACGCTCACCGTCGAAGGGGGCCGCAGCGGCAGCACGACGTTCCGGCCGAGCGGCGAGGTCGCCTTCGAGGTCGTGCTTGGCAGCCCCCTGCGGCGGCACCCGCTCTGGTGGAGCCGCGCGCCGGTATCGATCTACGAGCTCCAGTTGACCCTGCCGGCGCCGAGTAAGATGGCTGGGCAGGGCCCGGCGGCAGTCGCCGAACCAGTGACCTTCGACCTGGGGCTGGCGCGCATCGCGGGGCCGGAGGCCGGCAGCCGATGAGTCAGACTCTTCCCTGGATTCTCGAAATGCGCGCCCGACTCGAGGCACCGGCGCCGCGACGCCTGGTGCCGGGTGAGGCCCGCCAGGCGGCGGTGCTGGTGCCCCTCTACGTCGACGCCGGGATGCTCTGGACGCTGCTCACCAAGCGCACCGACAGCCTGCCGCACCACCGCGGGCAGGTCGCCTTCCCGGGTGGCAGCAAAGAGATGGGGGAGGATTCCTGGGGCGCCGCGCTGCGCGAAGCGGAGGAGGAGGTCGGGCTGCCGCCGCAGCGGATTCTGCGGCTGGGCGAGCTCGACGAAGTCGCGACCCCCTCGGGCTTCCGCATCGTCCCCTGCGTCGGCGCGATGCCGTTCCCGTTCGAGCTCAAACCGAATCCGGGCGAGATCGACGAGACCTTCGCCGCGCCGCTCGGCGAGCTGGCGAATCCGAAGCTGATCGAGGACCGCGAGGTGCTGATCAACGGCCAGCGCCGAACGCTGCGGATCTACCATGTCGGCCGCTTCCTCATCTGGGGCGTGACCGCCCGCATTCTCCAGAACCTCCTCGAACGCGTCGGCATTTCGAGCAGCTACGAGCTCGAACCCTGATCCCGCCAGGAATTCGTGAACCGTCCGAGCGCATGAAAGTGCCGAGCGAAAAGCAAAAGCTTTCGGTAAAGGGAAATCGCAGGCGTCTCGCCCTTGCCGTCGGCGTTGCGCTGGCGATCCTGTTTACCGGAGCCTTTCTGTTCCGGTGGTCGAGAGCTTCTCGATCGCCGCGCGGTTCCGCTGCCGGCTCCGCGATCGATGCGGCCTCGGGCGGGCGAGTCGATTCGGTGATGGACGGTCTCTCTGCCGAAGGCATGACGCCGCTGATGATCGCGGCGCGGGAGGACGACGTCGTCGCCATCGCGGGACTGCTGCGCGCCGGTGCGGTCGTCGACCGAATCGACCAACGCCAGGGGTGGACGCCGTTGTTGCATGCGATCCACAAGGGAGCGCTTTCGGCCGCCGCGGCGCTCCTCGCGGCCGGTGCCGATCCGAACTCCGCCGGCGGCGGCGAGGTCCCGCCGCTTTTCTTCGCGGTGATGAACGGCGATCTGGCGATGGTCCGCCTGCTGCTCGATCGCGGTGCCGATCCGCGGGCGACGATTGCTGGCGGCGACACGAACGCCCTGCTGCTGGCGGTCGAGGGCGGCTTCCTCGCAGACGTCGACCGCGGTGGTCATCTCCTCGGCAGTTGTCAGGACGAGATCGTCGGCCTGCTGCTCGGACGAGCCCCCGACCTGCGCCTGCCCGGCAGCTTCGAGAGCCGCTTCGCCATGGGCCTCGTGCGCCTGCACGGCTGCAAGGGGACACTCGCGCTGCTCGCGACGCCCAGGAAGGCGGCGGCTGGCAGCTGAGGGCTGGAGGCCGGTGACGGTCTCTGCCATGCTGCCGGGCATGGCGACAAACGACAAAGCGGTGGCAAGGACACACGGCGCTCCCCGACAGGCGGAGCGCAGGTTTTACACCGGCATGGCCATGGCGATCCTCGTCATCGCCCTCGCGGGCTTCGCGCGCACCTACTTTCTGCGGCCCGTTCTGCCGGCGCCGACACCGGCACTGCCGGCGCTTTCGCCGCTCATTCATCTGCATGGCGCGCTCTTCACCGGCTGGGTCCTGCTGTTCCTCGTGCAGGTGCGACTCATCGCCACCCGGCGCAGCGGACTCCATCGACGGCTCGGGGTGGCGGGTGCGGTGATGGCGGCGGTCATGCTTGGGGTGGGAACGCAGACCGCGATCGCCGCAGTCGCCCGCGGCGTCGCTCCGTTCGGGATGGACCCGCGCCGGTTCCTGATCGTGCCGCTCTTCGCCATCGCCCTCTTCGCGCTCTTCGTCGGTGCCGGAATCGTCGCCCGTCGCGACCCGCAGAGCCACAAGCGCTTCATGCTCCTGGGCACGATCGCCATGCTGCCGCCGGCGATTGCGCGTTGGGTGCTGCTGCTCGGACTGGGGCCACCAATGGTGTTCGCGATCGCGACGCTCTTGCTGGTTCCGCTCGTCGTCTGGGACTGGAAGACGCTCGGACGGATCCACCCGGTGACGTTCTGGGCGGGGTCGCTGCTCATCGTCTCGGGGCCGCTCCGCCTGGTGCTCGCGCGGACCGACGGCTGGCTCAGGATCGCCGAATGGCTGGTGGCCGCAGCGAGCTAGGGCAGGCCGGGGTGCTAACCTTGGACGCGAGGCGCATGAACTTCGAACCCGATCCGAAGGAACTTTCCGGCGCCTTGTTCGAGGCCTCTGCCGATGCGATCGTGGTGGTCGACGAAACGGGAACGATCGTCCTGGCGAACGAGGCCTGCTGGCGGCTGCTCGGGCGCGACGCGGAGGAACTGCGAGGGAAGCCGCTCGCGCTCCTGGTGCCGGAGCGAGCCCGGAATCACGGGAGGCTCCGTGCCGGCTACATGAACGATCCCCTCCCGCGTCCGATGGGACTCGGATTGCCGCTCACCGCGCGCCACGCCGACGGGAGCGAGATTCCAGTCGATATAGCCCTCACGCCAATCTGCGTCGGCGATCGCCAGTGGGCAGCGGCCTCCCTGCGCGACCTGCGCGGCCGCGCCGAAGGGTCCGACACTCTGCGCGTTCAGGCGACAGCGCTGCGCTCGGCCGCGAACGGCATCGTCATCACCGATGCCGGGGGGACGATCGTATGGGTGAATCCGGCCGCCTGCGGGATCACCGGGTACGAGGCGGACGAGCTCGTCGGCGCGCACACGCGGCTCCTCAAGTCCGGGGAGCACAGCCAGGAGTTCTACGCCGAGCTCTGGCGCAAGGTGACGCGCGGGGAGACCTGGTCCGGGACGATCGTGAACCGGCGGAAGGACGGCACGCACTACCACGAAGAGCAGACGATTGCGCCGGTACTGGACGCTGCCGGGAAGGTCAGCCATTTCGTCGCCATCAAGCTGGACGTCAGCGCGCGGCGGCGCGCCGAAGAGGCGCTCGCCGTCGCTCATCGGGAGCTCGCCGAGAGGGTGGCGGAGATCGAATCGCTGAACGCGCGGCTGCGCGAGCAGGCGATCCGCGATTCCCTGACCGGCTTGCACAACCGGCGCTTCTTCGACGAGGCCGCCGGGCGCGACGCTTCGCGGGCGGCGCGCAGCAGCGAGCCGCTGGCCATCGTCGCGATCGATATCGACGGTTTCAAGGCGGTCAATGACGAGCACGGTCACGGGGCAGGCGATCTCGTCCTGCGGAAGCTTGCCGGGATTCTGCGCGCCGGCGTCCGCGGGTCGGACCTCGTCTGCCGGATCGGCGGCGACGAGTTCGTCGTGCTGCTGACCGGCGCGACGGCCGAAGCAGCCATCGGGAGAGCCGAGCGGATTCGGCAGGAGTTCGCGGCACAGGTTGTCGATCTCGGCGGGGGGGTCCACTTCCGCGGGACGATGTCGGCCGGGATCGCGATCCTCCATGCCGCCGACGGGTCTCTCGAGTCGACCCTTCGCCGCGCCGACTTCGCGCTCTATGAGGCGAAGCGCTCGGGCCGGAATCGTGTCGTCGCGGCCGAGGACAGAACGCGAGATTGACGGGAGGGACCGGAGCTCGCGGATCGCAGCGGAGCGGTGAACCGGGCGGGGTGTTGCAATGCTCTGATTCTGTGGTACTTAACGGCATCAGAGCCATCGGTTCGCGGGCGCTTCGGGCGACCGCGTGGTACTCTGCGATCGCGCCATGTCCCAGTCCGAGTCGACGCCCGGCGTCGACCTTCAATCTACCTCGCACGCGCCTGTCATTCGCTCTCCGAAGGACCTGGCGCGCCTGGGTCTCGGGGCGGTGGGAGTGGTCTATGGCGACATCGGAACCTCGCCGCTCTACGCCATCAAGGAGTGTTTCACGCTGCCGCACGGCGTCGCGATCAATCTCGGCAACGTGCTCGGCATCCTCTCGCTAGTGTTCTGGGCGCTCACTCTGATCGTGGTGGTCAAGTACATCGGCTACGTGATGCGCGCCGACAACCACGGTGACGGCGGGATTCTCGCGCTGCTCGCGCTGGTGACCGAGCAGCGCAGCCACCCGAAGCGCGGCGAGTCAGGACATCGCCGATGGATCACACTCGTCGCGCTGGCGCTCTTCGGGGCGGCCCTGCTGTGGGCGGATGGCATGATCACGCCGGTCATCTCGGTGCTCGGGGCGCTCGAGGGCCTCGACGTTGCGACGCCGATCCTGCGCCCATGGATCGTGCCCCTCGCGCTGGTGATCCTCATCAGCCTCTTCCTGGTGCAGAAGCGCGGCACGGCGGGCATCGGAGCGGTGTTCGGGCCTCTGATGCTCGTCTGGTTCGCGTCGATCGCGGCGCTCGGCATTCCCGCAATAGCGCGGCACCCGGAGGTGCTCGCGGCGGCCAATCCGATTTATGCCCTGGCGTTCTTCCGCAGCAACGGTCTGCACGGCTTCCTGATCCTCGGCTCGGTGGTGCTCTGCGTCACTGGCAGCGAAGCGCTCTACGCCGACATGGGGCACTTCGGCCGCCGTCCGATCCGCGTCGCGTGGTTCGTGATCGTTTTTCCGGCGCTGCTGGCGAACTACTTCGGCCAGGGGGCGCTGCTGCTCTCCCACGGTTATGAGGTGGTCGAGAATCCATTCTTCGGGTTGGCGCCGAGCTGGTTTCTCTATCCGCTCGTGGCGATCGCCACCGTCGCCGCCGTGATCGCCTCCCAGGCTCTCATCTCCGGCGCGTTTTCGCTGGCTCAGCAGGCGATTCAACTCGGCTTTTCGCCGAGGATGACGATCGTGCACACCTCGACCGAGGCCAGCGGTCAGATCTACGTTCCCGAGGTGAACACCATCCTTATGGTGGCTTGCATCGCCCTGACGCTTGTATTCCAGAAGTCGGGCAACCTGGCGGCGGCTTACGGCATCGCAGTGATGGGCACGATGGTGATCACGACGATTCTGCTTTTTTCCGTCGAGCGTCGGATCTGGAACTGGCCGCTGTGGCAAGCCCTCGCACTCTGCAGCCTCTTCATGGTGGTGGACATTCCGTTCCTGCTGGCCAACGTCGTCAAGATCGTGAGCGGTGGATGGGTGCCGCTGGCGGTGGCCGCGGTGATCTATGTCCTGATGACGACCTGGAATCGTGGTCGCGCCGCGGTGCGCAAGCAACTCGAAGGCGGCAGTTTGCCGCTCGCTCTCTTCCTCACCGGCCTCGAAGAGCACGAGCCGCACCGAGTGAAAGGCACGGCGGTCTTCATGACTTCGGTGATGGGGGTCGCACCGCCCGGTCTTCTGCACCACTTCAAGCACAACAGGATCCTGCACGAGACGGTCATCATCTTTACCATCGTGACCGAGGGCATCCCAGAGGTGCCGAAGCGTGACCGCATCGAGGTTCGTGTGCTCGCGCACGGATTCAGCGAGGTCGTCGCGCACTACGGTTTCATGCAGACGCCGAACGTGCCCCTCGCCCTGCGGCGGGCCGCCGAAATGGGGTTGAAGTTCAACCCCGACGCGGTCAGCTATTTTCTCGGCCGCGAGACGCTGCTGACCACCGGCAAATCGGGCATGGCGAGGTGGCGCAAGAGCCTCTTCGTCTACCTGGCGCTCAACGCCCGTCCCGCCAACGCCTTCTTTCGAATCCCCCCGAATCGCGTCATCGAGCTCGGAGCGCAGGTCGAAATCTAACCCGCATTGAGCCGGAACGCGTGTTACGCTTCACGCCTGCTATGCCGAAGAGCGAGTCGTCGACGGCCGTCGACCTCAGTGTCGTATCCCACGCCCCGATCGTCCGCTCGCCGCAGGACCTGGCGCGTTTGGGTCTGGGCGCTCTGGGCGTGGTCTATGGCGACATCGGGACGTCGCCGCTCTACGCCTTGAAGGAGTGTTTCCATCCGGTGCACGGCGTCTCTCCGGAGCTCGAAAACGTGCTCGGAGTTCTCTCCCTGGTGTTCTGGGCGCTGACCCTGATCATCTCCGTCAAGTACATCTCTTTCGTGCTGCGCGCCGACAATCATGGCGACGGCGGCATTCTCGCGCTGCTCGCGCTGGTCACCGAGCAGCGAAGTCATCCCGGGGAGGGCGAAACGGGAAGGAAGCGCTGGACGATCCTGGTGGGCCTCGCGCTGGTCGGCACTTCGCTGCTGCTCGCCGAGGGCATGATCACGCCGGCCATCTCCGTTCTCGGCGCTCTCGAAGGCCTCGATGTCGCAACTCCGATCTTCCGGCCGTGGATCGTGCCGCTGGCAGTCGGAATTCTCTTCGCCCTCTTTCTGGTCCAGCGCAAGGGGACCGCCGGAATCGGCGCCGTTTTCGGCAAGGTCATGCTGGTCTGGTTCCTCGCCATCTCGCTGCTGGGAATTCCCGCGATCCTGCGTCATCCGGAGGTCCTCGCGGCGGTCAACCCGATGCACGCCGTGCGCTTCTTTCAGGCCAACGGCTTCCAGGGGTTTCTGCTTCTCGGCTCGGTAGTCCTGTGCGTCACGGGCGGCGAGGCGCTCTATGCGGACATGGGGCATTTCGGCCGTGGGCCGATTCGTCTCTCGTGGTTTTCGCTGGTCTTTCCGGCCCTGCTGCTCAACTACTTCGGGCAGGGGAGTCTGCTCGTCGATCAGGGCGCCGCCGCTGTGGCGAACCCGTTCTACGGACTCGCGCCGGGGGTGCTGCTCTATCCACTGGTGATTCTCGCCACGGCGGCGGCGGTGATCGCCTCCCAGGCGATGATCTCGGGCGCTTTTTCCCTCGCCCAGCAGGCGGTGCAGCTCGGCTATCTTCCCCGGCTCACGATCATTCACACCTCCGGCGAAGCCAGCGGGCAGATCTACGTTCCGGAGATCAATCGTCTGCTGATGGTGGCCTGCATCGCGCTGACACTCAGCTTTCGCGATTCTTCGAAGCTCGCCGGGGCTTACGGAATCTCGGTCATGGGCGCGATGATCTGCACCTCGGTCCTGCTCTCCTCGGTCGCCATCGTGCGCTGGAAGTGGTCGATCGGCCTGTCGATCGGCCTGGTCGCGATGTTTCTCGCGGTCGAGCTCCCGTTCCTCCTCGCCAACATTCCGAAGATCGCCCGTGGCGGCTGGTTCCCGCTGATGGTGGGCATGTTCTTCTTCGCCATCATGACGACCTGGAAGATCGGCAGGCAGGCGGTGCGGCGTTACCTCGAAAGCGGCAGCCTGCCCATCGAATACTTTCTGGCGAGCCTCGAGAACGACGCTCCGCACAGGGTGAAGGGCACGGCGGTCTTCATGACCTCGACGATGGGGGACACGCCCCCCATCCTGCTGCACCACTTCAAACACAACAAGGTGCTGCACGAGAAGGTAATACTGTTCACCATCGTGACCGAGGGTATCCCGGAAGTTCCGAAGCGGGACCGCATCCAGATGCGCGAGCTCTCGCACGGCTTCAGCGAGGTCATCGCGCACTATGGCTTCATGCAGACGCCGAACGTGCCGGCGGCGCTGCGTCGCGCCGGGGATATGGGCCTGAACTTCGAACCGGATGGGGTGAGCTACTTCCTCGGTCGCGAGACGTTGCTCACCACCGGCAAGACCGGCATGGCTGCCTGGCGCAAGGGACTCTTCGTCTACCTGGCCCGCAACGCCCGCCCCGCCAACGCCTTCTTTCGCATCCCCCCGAACCGCGTCATCGAGCTCGGCG
>JBDTQT010000089.1:0-14239 GCA_039932055.1 Thermoanaerobaculia bacterium | reverse complement strand
CGAACGCCTGGAAGTCGGCGTCCATGCAGTGCATCCCGAGGTCGTTCCAGGCGATAACGCGCCAGCCGGATTCGGGAAGTACGGGGAGGGCGAGGGTGGCGGTGGCTGGGACGAGAGCGGCGAGCAGCAGGATGGAAGCGATGCGGGCCAGGAGAAGGTGGGGGGCGGCCGTAACGGCCGGGAGGGGAGAGCTCAGCAGGCGGTGTCTAAGGGGACTCATGAATCTCCTTTAGCAGCCCCGCGGAGCGGGGAGAAGAGCAGAAAAGGTAGGGTCGCCCGCCCGTTGGCGTAGGGCGGCGCCTGAAGGAAGGGCGCAAGCTGCGCATCGGCGAAGTGGTCATCGCCCTCGCCGACCTGCGCGGGCGCTGCGTGATGACCACTTTCGACCCCGACACCCTGGAGCAGGACCCAACGGTACTGCGCACCATCGTCCGGCAGCTGGGCGGGGTTCTGGGCTTGAACGCCGAGGTCGCCCGCGGCGGGACGGTCCGCGTCGGCGATCCGGTCGAGCTTGTGTGAGCTCCGATTGCGGCACGACGCTCGACCGGGCGGCGGTGTCGCCGTCCGCGAAGCCGTCGGCAAAGAGCAGGACCAGGCAGGGCAAGGCCGTCGGCCTGACCGGCAGTTCCGAGCCCTGAAGGGGCGATTCCCTGGGGTCGAGGTGATCTCGCCCGCGCCGCCTCCGGCCGCGCTGGACATCCGGACGGGGAGTTTCTCCGGTGCCTTAGAATCCATGGGTTCATCCGGAAGCGAGCGATTCGCGAAGGGCCTGGCAAGGAGACTCGAACATGGCAGACAAGAAGATCATCGCCGTTGTCGGTGCCACGGGGGCGCAGGGTGGGGGATTGGTGCGGTCGATCCTGGCCGATCGCGGGAGCGAATTCAGCGTCCGGGCGATCACCCGCAAGCCCGATTCGGACAAGGGGAAGGCGCTTGCCGCGGCCGGGGCGGAGATCGTGGCGGGCGACGCCGACATTCCGGCATCGCTAGATGCCGCCTTCGCCGGCGCCCACGGCGTCTTCGTGGTGACCAACTTCTGGGAGCATTTCTCGGCCGAGCGCGAGCTCGCGCAGGCCACGGCGATGGCCCGCGCGACGCGCCGGGCGGGAGCTGCGCACGTCGTCTGGTCGACGCTCGAAGATACGCGCAAGTGGATTCCGCTCAGCGATCCGCGCGTGCCCAACCTGCACGGCAAGTACAAGGTCGCGCATTTCGACGTCAAGGGCGAAGCGGACGCAGTCTTCGCCGCCGAGGCGGCGCCGACCTCCTATCTCGTGACCTCGTTCTACTGGGACAACTTCATCCACTTCGGCATGGGTCCGCGGCGGGGCGAGGACGGCAAGCTCGGGATCGCCCTCGCGCTCGGCGGGGTGGCGCTGCCCGGGATTGCTGTCGCAGACATCGGTGCCTGCGCCCACGGTGTCTTCAAGAGGGGTCCGGGCGTCACGGGTCAGCGCTTCGGTATCTGTGGCGAGGTCCTGACCGGCGATCAGATGGCGGCGGGATTGGCGAGACACCTCGGCGAGCCGGTCTCCTTCACCGACGTTCCGTTCGAGGTCTATCGCAACCTCGGCTTCCCGGGGGCCGAGGACCTGAGCAACATGTTTCAGGTGCAGTCGCTCTTCTGGCAAGAGTTCCTCGCCAACCGTGACGTAGCACTGGCGAGGGCGCTCCATCCCGGCCTGCAGAACTTCGATACCTGGCTGTCGCACAACATCCGCCAGATCCCGCTCGGATAGGGTTCGCAGGGATGCGGGCAGAGTCGAGGAGTCCAGTGGAGCCGAGGAGCCAACGATGATCGAGGTCGGGGACCGGATTCCGGAGGCGGCGCTCTGGACGGCGTCGGCGCAGGGCGGGGAGAAGGTCGCTGCCGGCGAGTATTTCGCCGGCCGCAAGATCCTGCTCTTCGGCCTGCCCGGCGCCTTCACCCCGACCTGCTCGGAGATCCACCTGCCGGGCTACATCGCCAAGGCGAAGGAGCTGCGCGCGGCGGGGGTCGACGCCATTGCCTGCCTGTCGGTCAACGATCCCTACGTGATGGCCGCCTGGGGAGAGGCCGCCGGCGCCTCCGGCAAGGTCGACCTGCTCGCCGACGCCAACGGCGAGCTGGCGCGCGCCCTCGGGCTCGAAGTGGACCTCGCCGCCGGCGGCCTCGGCAAGCGCTGTCGCCGTTTCGCCGCGGTGGTCGACAACGGCGTCTTCACCATGCTCGCCATCGAGCCCGCCCGCGGCGTCACCGTCTGCGGTGCCGAGCATCTGCTCGAGGCGCTGACCGACGCGCCTTCGGTCTGAACTAGGGCGCCGCGGACCAGCGGCAGGGGCTCGCGACGCTCTCGAAATCGTCGGTGAAGATCACCGGTCGCTGGCCGAAGTAGGCGCGGTCGACGGAGAGCTCCATGCGCGTCAGCTGGTAGGCCTCGGCGCCCATTGCGACGAAGATGCTCTGCGCCTGCGGCGGAATCGTCGCGCGCGACATCGCCACCCGGTGCCAGCCAGGGCCGATCGGACCGGCCTCGCCCTGATACCCGAGGTAGGAGCCGCCGAGCTGCCCGCAGCCGGTGTCGGAGTAGTAGAAGTGGCTGGCGTAGGCGAGGCCGAGCGTCTCGTAGCTGAAGTAGGAGAAGGCGGAGTGGAAGCCGGTCGTCCAGGCGGACGCGTCGATTGGCTGGCACTGACCGACCTCGGCCCACTGCGTCCCGACGTCGGTAGTCGAGCTCGCGATGCGGACCGACCCGGACCCGGGACAAGCGTCGGAATCTTCGATAGTCCAGTCGACCAGCGTCCCGGAGCCGCCTGGGACGGCGATGGACCAGCCGGCCTCCATCTGGGCGTTGTCGAATTCGGCATTGACCAGCACGTTTTCGCCCGCCGGGGCGGCGGCCGGCGAGAGCGTGGCGAGCAAAAGGAGGCAGATGGGCGCGGCATTCGGTTTCATGAGAACGTCTCCTGCTACCGAACGTGCGAAGGGCGGGCGATTCGGGTCAGTTCCAGTCGCCGCCGCCGCAACCGCCGTTCATGCCACACTGCCCGCCGCCGCAACCGGCGAAGCTCTCGCCGGCGGACTTGGCACTCGTACCCGGGCCGCCCCCCATCGAGCCAGACGCGACCGCGAAGGTCGAGAGCTGGCGTTCGACGTGCTGGGCGCCGCAAGTCGGGCAGACGGTCTCGGCGGCGGAAGCGCCGAGGTGCTGGATAATCTCGAAACGGCCCGAGCAGTTCGGGCAACGGTACTCGTAGAGTGGCATACGGATCCCTCCGCGGGCGATTGTACCGCCCGCCCGTGCGCTTCGCCTCGGGCGCGGGCGGACAAACGAAAGAAAAGGACCGGTAAAGGAAATAGACACGCCCTGGCGATCGTTGCTCCCTTCATCGATGCCGACCCGATCGCGACCCGATGCAGCTCGCAGGGCCCGAGCCTCCAGCGGACTCCGGGCCCGGTGGTTTTTTCATTTACCGTGCTTTTTGCCTTTCGTCTCGCTGGGTCTCGCTCTCGCGGGCCCCGGCTGGGCGGCGGCCGAGCCGCAGCGGCCGCCGGCGGTCAGGGTCGAAGCGCCCGCCGAGCTGGCCTCGGTCGGGCGGGAGGTGGAGCGCCTGGCGCCGGCGGCGCTAGCGGCCGCGGCGGAGCTGGTTGGCGGTGATGGCGCAGCGCTGCTTGCGGAAGTGCAGCCGATGAGCGTCGTGCTGCTGCCGGAGGGGAGTGCCGCGGCGCGCGCGGTGCCACCGTGGATCGCCGGCTATGCCCTCGACGGCCGCGGTCCGGGACAGATCGTGCTGCTGCCGGCGCGCGCTGATCGCTATCCCGATTTCGGCCTCGACGCAGTCCTGCGGCACGAGGTGACGCATCTCCTCGTCGGCCGCCGCGCCGGCGCCGGCGACCTGCCGCGGTGGTTCAACGAAGGGCTGGCAATGGCGGTAGGGCGGAATCCCGATTGGGGCGACAGCGCGCGTCTGACGCTGGCGGTGATCGACGACGGCAGCCTGCCGCTCGCCCGCATCGACGCCGCCTTCTCGGGCGGCGAGTCCGAGGTCAACGCCGGCTACGCGCTGGCCGGCGACATCGTCCGCGAGCTGCTGTCCCGCCACGGTCGCGAGAGCGCGGCGCGGATTCTCGACGGCGTGGCGCGCGGCGAGCGCTTTCGCGACGCCTTCCGCGCGGCGACTGGGGAGACGCTGGCCGATTTCGAGACCAGCTACTGGGATCGCCGGACGCTCCTCGACCGCTGGGTGCCCATCGTCTCGAGCTCGGTGCTGCTCTGGGGTGGTATCGCCCTTCTCGCTCTCGCCGCCATCCGCCGCCGCCGCAGCCGCGACGCCGCTCGCCTGGCGCGCTGGGGCAGCGAAGAATCGGAGGTCGCGGGCGATGCCGGAGATGATCTCGACTTCGCCACGGCGGCGGCGGAGCTCGCCGACGACGACTGGCCGCCGCGCAGGCCCGACGCCAATCTGCGGCGCCGTCGCTGACCCGCCGCCTACGGCGCCGAGAGGGACCAGGCCGCGAGGTTCGCGTCCTCGAAGTCGTCGGCGAAAAGGGCGCCCATCCAGAAGGCGCGGCTGCGGGTGATGCCGGCGAGGCTGACGTCGAAGGTCCACCGGCCAGATGCGCCGCCACCGAAACCGGGGTTGCTCCAGGAGACGTGGGCGGCGTTGTAGTCCTGGTTGGCGGTGAAGACGGTCGATTGGTAGAGCGAGCCGTCGGGGCGGTGGACGGCGAAGGCGACCTGGAGGCCCGATGTGAGGTCGCGCACCCAGGCGCGGAAGTAGATCGGATTGCCGTTCGCGAACAGCCGCTTCTCATTCGGCGTCTCCTGCGTCGGGCAGGCCGGCAGGACCGGCGCGGCGAAGCCGGTTGAGACATGGTTGATCGTCGGCTGGCGATAGGCGGGCTGCTGGGTCCAGAGACTTCCGAGTGCCAGCGTCTCGCAGAGGCCGTCGTAGGGATCGAGGAGGGGTCCGGGATAGGTGCCGGAGTCGTGCACTTCGAAATGGAGGTGCGGACCGCTCGACGAGCCGGAGCTGCCGACGACACCCAGATATTCGCCGGTGGCTACCGCCTCGCCCACCTGTTTCGGCGTCACCGAGCCGTTCTTGAAGTGGCCGTAGATGGCGGTCGAGCCGTCGGCGTGCTGGATGACGATCAGATTCGCATTGCCGCCGCCCGCGCCGCAGCTCCGGTCCGGGTTTCCGTCGACGCGCACGAGAATCGCTCCGGGCGCGGCGGCCACGGTCTGGAGGCGCGAGAGGTCCATCGACAGCCAGCCGTAGGGCCAGGTGAAGATGTCCGTGCCGTGATGCTGGTCGTAGGAGCGCGCGCCGCAGTTCCAGTCCTGGAACGGACCCACGGCGGTGTTCTGGTCGACGAACGCCGACGTGGCGTAGTGGGCGAAGTAGCCGATGTTCGCGCTGCGCAGCGGCCAGGCGAAGGTCGTGGCGATGCTGGGGTCCGGCTGTGCCAGCCCGCCTTCGGCGTAGAGCCGCGCCCGCGCCGATTCGATCTCGGCCGCGAGGCGGGCTTCGTCGGCGGCGGAGAAGCGGTCGATCGGCGCGGCGAGATCGTCGCCGCCGACGGAGAGCTCGAAGCGGTCGGCGGACTCGACCGGCTGCGCCGGCAGGATCGCCGCCAGCGCTGTGCCGCCGAGCAGGATGCCGATCGTCCGCCGCCCGAGTCTTCTCATCGAAGGTTTCATTATCCGCTTGCTCCTGCCTGGAGAGGCGGATTCCACGGAAATTGGGGGACAGAGGTGGTGGGGGCACTCCGGCACTTGGGAATCCGGAGTTGGCTCCTAGTGAGGCTGGTCGCCCACTCCGGATTCCCAAGTGCCGGAGCGCCCCAGCGGGGCAGGGTGCTGATCTTTCTCTTACCGTCGAAGGTAGGTGGGCTCTGGCGCTCGGGAACTCAGGGTCGGTGGCCAGCTTCACTAGACGCCGGCCCTGAGTTCCCGAGTGCCGGAGTCCGCCCGCGAGTACGCCTCATGGGAGTACGTCAGCGCATTTCGTGCGGTCGCGTGGTCGGGCACTCTGGCACTCGGGATCCAAAGCGGGCTCCTAGTAAAGCTGGTCGCCCACTTTGGATCCCGAGCGCCAGAGCGCCCTTGGCGAAGCACTATTTCGGGGTTGCTACGCCAACCGGCTCGCAGAGGATGGCGCCGGCGCCGATGCCGCGGCGGAAGGCCTCCTCGTTGAGCGGTACGAGCTCGGCGCGTTTGTTCAGCGTCTCGCGAATCGTGTAGAGGAGAGACTCTGCCGGCAGCAGGCTGGTGGCCCCCTGCAGCACGCCCAGGGCGACGACGCTCTTGACGTTCGACTTGCCGATCTCGGCGGCGATGGTGGTGAACGGCACGCCGATGGCGCGCACGCCCTTCGCCAGCTCCGGGAGCTCCGGCGTCACCGACGAGTCGTAGATCAGGATGCCGCCGGGGACGACGTCCGGCCCGAACTTGGCGACGCTCGGGGCGTTGAATGCGACCAGCACGTGCGGCTTCGGCACCGCCGGCGACAGCACGTGGTCGGCGGCGAGGCGCACGTCGGCGTACGAAGTGCCGCCGCGCGACTCGGGGCCGTAGGACGGGATCTGCGTCGCGTCGAAGCCCTCGTGGATCGCCGAGTGGGTGAGCAGCATCGCCGCGGTCTGCGCGCCGTCGCCGCCGGCACCGGCGAACTTGACGCCGATGTCGCGCGTGCCGAGCTGCAGCGGGAAGCCCGTGGCGAACCGCGGCGGCGCCTTGGTGGAGGCGCCGATCGCCGCCAGCAAGCGCAGCGGATCGTAGTCCGGCACCGGCAGCGCGGCGCGCGGCTCGACGGTGAGGTCCTTCTTCACGCCGAGCGGGAAGTACGGTGTCATCGCGTCGCGTACCCAGGCCTCGGCCTCCTCCGGCGTCTTCTGGAGGTGGGTCGGGCACTCGGCGAGCACTTCGACGAACGAGAAGCCGCGGTTCTCCACCTGCAGCTCGAGCGCTTTCTTGATCGCCTTGCGGGCGCGCTGGCGCTGCTTGGGATCGTAGAGCGCGACGCGCTCGACGTAGATCGGGCCGTCGATGCCGGCGATCATCTCCGACATGCGGAGGGGCTTGCCTTCGAATGTGCCGCGCCCGTTGGGCGAGGTCACGGTGACCTGTCCGGGGAGCGAGGTCGGTGCCATCTGGCCGCCGGTCATGCCGTAGATCGCGTTGTTGACGAAGATGACGCTGATCGGCAGGGAGAGCTCGGCGGCCGAGAGGATCTCGGCGAGGCCGATCGAAGCGAGGTCGCCGTCCCCCTGGTAGGAGATGACGATCGCCTCCGGATTGGCCAGCTTGTGCGCTACCGCCACCGCGGGCGCGCGACCGTGCGCGGCCTGGGTGTTGCCGACATCGAGGTAGTAGTACATGAAGACGGCGCAGCCGACCGGCGAGACCGCAATCGTGCGGTCCTGGATGCCGAGCTCGTCGATCGCTTCGGCGAGGAACTTCTGGATCAGCCCGTGGCCGCAGCCCGGGCAGTAGTGGGTCGAATGACCCTTCAGGCCCTCACCGTGGGCGTGGCGTTCGAAGAGGTCGTAGAAGACGGTCATGACGCTACCTCCATCCGGCGGCCGCCCGCCCCGGGGAACTCCCTGGCAAGGACTGCATCGACGATCTCTTCGGTCGACGGCAGGACGCCGCCGAGCCGCCGCACCGACTCGATGGGCGGCGGCGCGACTCCGGCATGGGAGAGCGCGAGGCGTAGCTCGTCCTCGAGCTGGCCGGCGATCGCCTCGACGACCACGATCCGGCGGGCGTGCTCGACAACGGGCAGGAGCGGGCGGATCGGGAACGGCCAGAGAGTCACCGGGCGGAAGAGTCCGGCGCGCACCCCTTGCGCGCGCAACGCCTCGACAGCGCCCTTGGCCATCCGCGCCGGGGTGTTGCAGGCGATGAGGAGGACGTCGGCGTCCTGGGTGCGGTATCGCTCAGCGCGCGCCTCGTCGAGTTCCATCGCGGCGTACTTCTCGAGCAGATGGTGGTTGTGGGCCTCGAGATCGACCTCGGAGAGGTAGATCGAGGAGATCAGGTTGCGCCGGTGGGCGCGATCGCCGGTGACCGCCCAGGCGGGCACGCCAGGCTTGACGTAGTAGGGCGGCAGGTCGATCTTGCCGGTCATCTGGCCGAGGTAGCCATCGGCCAGGAGGATGACCGGGTTGCGGTACTTCAGGGTGAGCTCGAAGGCGAGCATCGTGAGGTCGAGCATCTCCTGCGGCGACGCTGGCGCGAGGACGATCGCATGGGTGTGGCCGTGGCCGAGTCCGCGGCAGACGAGCTTGATGTCCGACTGCTCGGGGGCGATGTTGCCGAGCCCGGGACCGCCGCGCATGACGTTGACCACCACTGCCGGGAGCTCGGCGCCGATGAGGTAGCTCATCCCTTCGAGCATCAGGCTGAAGCCGGGGGAGGAGGTAAAGGTCATCGCCTTCATGCCCGCGCCGCCCGCGCCGTAGAGGTGGGCGATGGTCGCGACCTCGCTCACCGCCTGGACGAAAACGCCGCCGAGGTCGGGGAGGAGCCGCGCCATGAGCTCGGTGCCTTCGGTCGACGGGGTGATCGGGTAGCCGTAGAACTGCCGGCAGCCGGCGAGCAGCGCACCGATCGCCGCGGCGTGGTTGCCCTTGACGGTCAAGGGCTCGCGCGGCGCGAGCGGCAGGCATTCGTCGGCGATCTCGACGGCGGGTGCCAGGTTTGTGCGTCCCTCGACGCCGATTTGAGCGCTGGGAGTGGACAGTCTCACCTCGAGAGGCGGCGCCTGGAGTGGCGGGGTCTCGGCAATGGCGAGGGTCGCCTGGGTCTCCGGTCGCAGCCCATAGGGCTCCGGACAGGCATCCATGCAGAGCGCGCAGCCGTTGCAGTCGTGGAGATCGATCACTACCGGGACCAGGCCGGTGCGCGGGTCGACCTGGTCGTCGTAAGTGATGCAGTGCTTGGGGCAGGATCCGATACAGCGTCCACAACCCTTGCAGAACTGCGCTTCGAGGTACGGCAACGGCCGTTTGCGGGCCGTGGTGGTCGTCTGGGGAGCTCCGTCCATGACGCCTCCCTTCTCTACGACAAGATGCGCCTTTCGCGAGGAGTGCGCCAACACCCGTATGGGTGGGCCAGGGAGCACAGGCGTGCGAAGCCGCATCCGCCAGCGCCTCCGCCAGGGCGTTCGTATGGCGCTCCTTTCGTCTATTCTTCGTTCTCGAAATCATGCCTAGAACCCGGCTGCTGCTCGCTTTCGGTGGCGGCGCGCTGCTCGCGCTCGCCGGCTGCGCTCGCCCGGAAGCGGCAACGACGCCCCTTCCGGCGCTCCACGCCCGTCCGCTCACCGACACTCGTTTCGAGCGCACTCCCAAGCGCCGTGAGCGCGGCCGGTACCTGGCGACTGCGGCGATCGGCTGCGTGATCTGCCATTCGCCGCGCGATCTCAGCCAGCCGGGCGCACCTCCCGTCCCCGGGCGCGAGTTTGCCGGCGCGATCATGGCGGAGGAGCCGGGCTACCGCCTGGTGGCGCCCAACCTGACCCCCGACGTCGCGACCGGCGCCGGTTCGTGGACGGACGACATGTTCGCCCGGGCGATCCGCGAGGGCGTCGGCCACGACGGCCGCGGCATCGGCGGGCAGATGTGGTGGTGGGCGTTCCGCGCGCTCTCCGACGAGGATCTGGCCTCGATCATCGTCTTCCTGCGCTCGCTGCCGCCGGTCGAGCACGCCCTGCCGCCGCGGATTCTCTCCGCCGCGCAGGAAAAGCAGCGCGCCGAGGATGCGCAACCGCTCGACGATCCGGTCGCGGCCCGCGACCTGTCGGGTCCGATCGCCCGCGGCACCTACCTGATCGAGATCGCCGACTGCATGGGTTGCCACTCAGCCTGGGAGGCGCCGACGAATCCGGGCATCGGCGCCGGTGGAAATCCGATCTCACGCTTCGGCGGGCAGGTATTCAGCGCCAATCTGACGCCCGATCCGACCGGCATCGGCGCCTACACCGAGGGGATCTTCCGCGGCGCCCTGCGTAGCGGGCGCGGCGGGACGCTGCACGGGGCGATGCCCTGGATCGCCTACCGCAATCTCACCGACGCCGACATCGGCGCGATCTATCAGGTGCTGCGCCAGTTGCCGCCGGTCGCCCATCGCGTGGCGTCGGTGAACTCCGGAGTGCCGCCGACGAAGTGCCCGGTCTGCGGTCAGGAGCACGGCTACGGCGACCGGAACGTGCCGCTGATGCTCGAGCGCGTGCCGGTCGAGCTCGGGCCGCTCGCGGACTACGTCGGGACGTTCCGTTTCGGCGTCGACACGATGGCGGTGAGCGAGCACGATGGCGCGCTCTACGTCTCCGAGGACGGCGGGCCCGGGATCGAGGCAGTGCCGGTCGCCGGCGGCGGCTTCCGCGGCATCGGCCTCGCGGCGCCGTTCAGCTTCGAGCGCGACGCCGCCGGCAAGGTCGTCGCCCTCCTCACCTTCGACCTCGGCACGACGCGCTGGGTGCGTGAGGCAAGAACGGCTCCGTAGCGGAGTGGTGGGGGCACTCCGGCACTCGGGATCTAAAGCGGGCTCCTAGTCCTGCTGGTCGCCCACTTTAGATCCCGAGCGCCGGAGTTCGCCCGCGCCAGCGCCGAGCAGGCACCGTGTCCCGGCAACCTCTCCCTCCACAGCGTTTCCGGAAGGGCGTAATGGGAAGAAATATGACCACTGGGGAAGCAAGTTGACGTATACGTAAAGTAACGGTAGGGTCCCGGCCGTGAGCGCAGCCATAGGCAGGGACAGTGAGGACGGAGGGCTGTTCTCGATCACCGAGCTGGCGGACGAGCTCGGCGTCACGCCGCGGGCGATCCGCTTCTACGAGGCGAAGGGGCTGCTCGAGCCGCAGCGCGCCGGCGCCACGCGGGTCTATTCGCACCGCGACCGCGCCCGGCTGCAGATCATCCTGCGCGGCAAGCGGCTCGGCTTCTCGCTCGCCCTGGTGCAGAAGTACCTCGACCTCTACGACGCCGACCCGACCCACAAGGTGCAGCTCGAACATCTCCTCGCCGGCGCGCGCCAGCGCATCGCGGAGCTCGAAGCGCAACGCCAGGATCTCGAGCTCACGATCGAAGAGCTGCGCGAGATCGAGGACCTGACTCTCGAGGCGCTCGGTGAGCGGCTCTCGCCGGCGCGCCAGTCGCCGGCGTTCAAGGCCGCCGAGTCCTCGCGGTCATCGCCGGCAGCCCAGCTATCGCAGCCACCGAAGCCATCGCAGCTATCGCAGCGATCGAAGCCATCGAAGCCATCGCAGCCGGCCAAACCAGCCAGGAAAGGGAAAAAGCCATGAAGAGCGTCGTCATCGCGGGCTACGCCCGCTCGCCGTTCACGCTCGCCAAGAAGGGCGAGCTCGCCCGGGTGCGGCCGGACGATCTCGCCGCGCAGACGGTGCGGGCTCTGGTGGAGCGTACGGGGGTCGATCCGAACGAGATCGAAGACCTCCTCGTCGGCTGCGCCTTCCCGGAGGGCGAGCAAGGCTTCAACGTGGCGCGCATCATCGGCTTTCTCGCCGAGCTGCCGCTCTCGGTCGGCGGCGCGACGGTGAACCGCTTTTGTGGCTCCTCGATGCAGGCGATCCACATGGCGGCCGGGGCGATCCAGATGAACGCCGGCGAGGTCTTCCTCTGCGCCGGTGTCGAGTCGATGACCCGGGTGCCGATGGGCGGCTTCAACCCACTGCCGAATCCGGCGCTGTTCAAGCGCTATCCGCAGGCGTTCGCCGGCATGGGCGAGACGGCGGAGAACCTGGCGAAGCAGTACAAGATCTCGCGCCAGCGGCAGGAGGAGTTTGCTCACGCCTCGCAGCAGAAGACGGCGGTGGCCCTGGCGGCCGGCAAGTTCGACGCCGAGATCGTGCCGATCAACGCGGGCAAGGGGAGCATCGTCTCGAAGGACGGCACGCCGCGCCCCGACACCACCCTCGAAGGCCTTGCCAACCTGAAGCTCGCGTTCGACGACAAGGGGACGGTCACCGCCGGCACTTCGTCGCCGGTCACCGACGGCGCCTCCGCGACCCTCGTGTGCTCCGAAGAGTACGCCGCGAAGAAGGGGTGGAAGCCGCTGGCGCGGATCAAGAGCTACGCGATCTCCGGCTGCGCGCCCGAGATCATGGGGATCGGCCCCGTGCTCTCGACCCGGAAGGCGCTCGAGCGCGCCGGCTTGAAGATCGCCGATATCGACATCATCGAGCTCAACGAGGCGTTCGCCTCGCAGTCGCTCGCCTGCATCGACGAGCTCGGCCTCGATCCGGCGAAGGTCAACATCGACGGCGGAGCCATCGCACTTGGGCACCCTTTGGGTGCCACTGGAGCGCGTATCACCGGCAAGGCGGCGGCGCTGCTGGTGCGCGAAGGCAAGCGCTACGGCCTCGCTACGCAGTGCATCGGCGGCGGTCAGGGTATCGCCACCATTCTCGAGCGGGTCTGAGGGTGAAGAGATGACGGCCGATAGCGGAGCCATCCAGAAGGTCGGAGTTCTCGGGTCGGGCGTGATGGGCGCGGGCATCGCCGCGCACGTCGCCAACGCCGGCATCCCGGTCGTGCTGCTCGACATCGCGCAGGAGGGGCCCGGCGGGCGATCGGCCCTTGCCATGAACGCCATCGAGCGCCTCAAGAAGACCAAGCCGTCGCCGCTGATGGCGGCGTCGCGGGCGAAGCTCATCACCCCCGGCAACCTCGACGACGACCTGGCGCTCCTCGCCGACTGCGACTGGATCATCGAGGCGGTCATCGAACGCGTCGACATCAAGCAGAACGTCTTTCGCGCCGTCGATGGCGTGCGCAAGGCGGGCTCGATCGTCTCGAGCAACACCTCGACCATTCCGTTCGCCAAGCTCATGGAAGGACTGCCGGCGGAGTTCGCGCGCGACTTCCTGATCACCCACTTCTTCAATCCGCCGCGCTACATGCGGCTGCTCGAGCTGGTGGCTGGACCGCACACCCGACCCGAGGCGTTCGCGGCAGTGAAGAAGTTCTGCGATTTGCAGCTCGGAAAGAGTGTCGTCGTCTGCAAGGACACCCCGGCCTTCATCGCCAACCGCATCGGCACCTTCTGGATCGAGAGTGCGATCCGCGAGGCATTCGACGGCGGGCTGACGGTGGAGGAGGTCGATGCCCTCGCCGGCAAGGCGTTCGGCTTTCCCAAGACCGGCGTCTTCGGTCTGCTCGACCTGGTTGGCATCGACCTCGGACCGCACGTGGCAAAGTCTCTCCTCGCGACCCTGCCCAAGGATGATCTCTACTGCAAGCTCCACGTCGACAGCCCGTTCATCACGAAGATGATCGCGGACGGGCTTGTCGGGCGGAAGGGCAAAGGCGGCTTCTATCGGATGGAGTCGCGGGATGGCAAGAAGGTCAAGCAGGCGATCGACCTGCAGACCGGTGAGTATCGCGATCTGGTCGAGGCGAGGCTGGCGAGTATTGGAGTCGCGAAAAGCGCCAGTAAAGGAGGTGGTCCTCGCGCCATCCTCGAGCATCCGGACCGGGGCGGTCGTTATTGCTGGAAGATGATCGCGGCGACGTTGTCGTATGCACTCGAGGTCGCGCCGCAGATCTCCGACGATCTCTTTTCCATTGATGAAGCTTTGCGTACCGGGTTCAGCTGGAAGTGGGGACCGTTCGAGCTTCTGGACAAGATCGGACCCGCCTGGTTCGCGGGCCGCCTGCGAGCTGAAGGCCTGCCCGTGCCTGCCCTTCTGGAGCGCGTCGGCTCCGGCACCTTCTATCGCATCGAAAACGGAAGACTGCAGCAACTGAATCTTCCTTTACCGGAAGCTTCTTGGTCCGATATCCACCGCGGTGAAGGCGTCCTGCTGCTGTCCGACATCAAACTCGCCGGCAAGCCTGTCTCGAAGAACTCGTCGGCTTCCCTCTGGGACCTGGGCGACGGCGTTCTCTGTCTCGAGTTCACTTCGAAGATGAACTCGATCGACGAAGGGATCCTGCGCCTGGCGCGCAAGGCGATCGCGCTGGTCGGCGACGGCAAGGGAGCGTGGAAGGCGCTGGTGATCTCGAACGAGGGGGAGAACTTCTCGGTCGGCGCCAATATCGGCATCGCCCTCTTCGCCGCCAACATCGCTCTCTGGATGGCGATCGAAGGCCAGGTCTACGAGGGGCAGCAGGTTTACAAGGCGCTGAAGTACGCGCCGTTCCCGGTGGTCGGCGCTCCTTCGGGGATGGCCCTGGGCGGCGGCTGCGAGATCCTGCTGCATTGCTCGGCCGTCCAGGCGCACGCCGAGA
>JBDTQT010000088.1:0-14397 GCA_039932055.1 Thermoanaerobaculia bacterium | reverse complement strand
GCCGGGCCGTACTTCAGGCTCTCGGCGAGCTCGCGCACCTGCTCGACCTTGGAGTAGGTCGCGGCGTCGATCTCGAGTACGTCCATGTCCGCGCCGTCGGTGATCTGCCTGCAGGTCGGGCAGGCATCGCACGGCCCGTTCGCCATGCCGCGTTCGCAATTGAGCGCCTTGGCGAAGAGGCGCGCGGCGGTGGTCTTGCCGACGCCGCGGATGCCGGAGAAGAGATAGGCCTGCGCGATGCGCCCCTCGCGCAGTGCGTTCGATAGCGCGGTCACTACGGCCTGTTGGCCGATGAGCGACGCGAAGGTCTGCGGGCGCCACTTGCGGGCGAGAACCTGATAGGCCATTGGATGTGTCGAGCCGGAGGCGAAGGGTTCCGGCACTCCTGCGGCACCCGAAGCGAGGACCTTATCGCTGCTCCCTTCCGGGCCTGACGAGGTTCGGAACCGTTCGATGCACAGGACCTGAACCCTTCGCTTCCGGCTCGCGGTCGCCTGCATCGTAATGGTGGCGGGCGGCGCTGTAAAGCCACGCACCGCGCAGGGCGAGCGCGGTCTGTCGTAGTTGCGCTAGAATCCCGCGGTTTGACGGCCGAGGCGGAGCTCTCCGCGCAGGACGAACGGTGGATGAGGGAAGCGCTCGCCCTGGCCGGGCAGGCGGCGGCAGCGGGAGAGGTGCCGGTCGGCGCGGTGATCGTGACGAGTGCCGGCGAGTTCGTCGGATCCGGGCACAACCGGCGGGAGATCGACCGCGACCCGACGGCGCATGCCGAGATCGCCGCGATTCGCGCGGCGGCGGCGAGGCTCGGCGCCTGGCGCCTGGCCGGTTGTACCCTCTACGTCACCCTCGAGCCCTGCGCGATGTGCGCCGGAGCGGCGGTGCTGGCGCGAATCCGGCGGCTGGTTTACGGCGCGCCGGATCCGAAGGGGGGTTTTTGCGGGTCGCCGCTTTCGCTGGGCGACCTGGCGCGGCACCCGCGGCTGAATCACCGGCTCGAAGTCACGGGCGGCGTGCTGGCCGAGGAGGCGAGCGCGCAGTTGAAAGGTTTCTTCGCTGGACTGCGCGGGTAGCGACGCCAGGCACCGGAGCAAGGTAGAACCGGCTCGCGCCGGGGTTCTTTGAGAAGACAGGCAGGGACTGGAGAGGTGTCCGAGTGGCTTAAGGAGCACGCTTGGAAAGCGTGTGTAGGGGAAACTCTACCGTGGGTTCGAATCCCACCCTCTCCGCCAATCACCTGCAAGCAACGCCGGAGAGGTGCCAGAGTGGCCGATCGGGACGGTCTCGAAAACCGTTGTGCCCGCAAGGGTACCGTGGGTTCGAATCCCACCCTCTCCGCCATTCATCCTGCAATCCGCCACAATCTGTACGGTCTCGGCGGTCAGAAGCATCCATATACAGTGCTTTGACCCGACGCCGGCGCTGAATTAGAATAGGCGGCTCGGAACGCGGTAGGGCGGCCAGGTGCGGCTCTATTGGATGGCCAGGGCCCGACGGCCGCAGAAGCTCGAACGAAAGGTGGAATCCCGTGAAGCGCACGTTTCAACCGAACAATCGTCGCCGCAAGAAGACGCACGGCTTTCGCGAGCGGATGAGCACCAAGAACGGCCGCAAGGTTCTTTCTCGTCGCCGCCGCAAGGGTCGCAAGCGCCTCACCGTCTGACCGCCGCCGTGGTGCCGGCAGGCGTCGCGAATGATCTGAAGGCTCCGCAAACGGCGCAAATCCCGGCGACCCGGGAGCGCGCCAGCGAGCGATTCAGGCGCAGAGAAACCCTTCGCAGGACCGATGATTACCGCCGCTGTTACGCCAAAGGCCGGCGCAAGGGTGGCTCTTTTCTCGTCCTCCACAGCCTGGACAACACCGAGGGTACCCCCCGCTTTGGCCAGACCGCCAGCCGCAAGGTCGGCGGCGCTGTCGAGCGCCATCGCCTGAAGCGCTGGGCGCGCGAGATCTATCGCCGCTGGCCCGAACGCCGCCGGCTGCCGCCGATCGATCTCATTGCTCACTTCAAGCCCGGCGCCGCGGGCGCGACCTTCACCGATTTCCGCCGCGAGCTCGAACGTCTCCTCGCGAGTCTGCTGCCCGCCAATGTTCTCCCGGCCGGCAAGGGCCCGGCATGAAACGCCTGCTGATCGCCCTGCTGGTCGGCTACAAGCGCTGGCTCTCGCCGGTGCTGCCCCCGGCGTGCCGTTTTTCCCCGACCTGTTCCGAATATGCCCGCCTGGCCCTGCTCGAACAGGGGCTCTGGCGCGGTTCTTTGAGCGCCGCCGGACGGCTGATGCGTTGCCAGCCGTTTGGCGCCGGCGGTATCGACTTGCCCGCCTCGGGCCGTCGCTGACCTTTTCTTCTGGAGCCCGAGACCCTTGGATAACAAGCGCCTGTTGATTGCCGCCGTCTTGTCGATGGCGGTTCTGTTTCTCTGGCAGATGATTTTCCCGCCGCCGGAGGCGACCCCACCGCCGCGAACGGCCATCGCGGCGCCGGCGGCCCCGGGGGTTGTCCCGCCGGCGTCCGCAGCGGCGTTGCCCGCCGCGAGCGCCGCTGCCGCCGCGACGCCTGCGAGCGCCGAGGGCGCCGGGAGCACGGCAACCCCGACAGTGCCCGCGGTCGTGCTGCCGCCGGTCGAGGCGACCGAAGAGCGCAACGAGGTGCTCGAGAACGAGGAGCTGCGGGCCGAGTTCACCAATCGCGGCGCCCGGCTGGTTTCGCTGCGAGTCAAGGGCATCAACGTCGAGGTCGGCAAGGCGGGCACTCCGCCCGGCGACCTCGAGTTGGTGGCGCCGCGCAAGGAGAGCCCGCTGCCGTTTTCGCTGGTGGGCGCGAATGGCGAGCCGACAGCCGCGAACGGCGCGCTGTTCGTCGCCGCCCGCGAGAAGACCAAGGACGGTGAGCGCCTCGACTTCCACTATCGCGGCAGCCTGGGAGAGGTGGAGAAGAGCTTCCTGCTCGGCCCCGACGGCCGGATGGAGATCGCCGTCTCCGCCCCCGCCCCCGCCGACAAAAGCTTCAATCTGCTGCTGGGCCCCGGCCTGCGGGCGCGCACGGCGGCTGAGCTCGCCAGCCGGTTCGAGCTGCGGCGGGCGGTCTGGAGCGCCGCCGGCAAGGTGGAGACGCTCGACCCCGGCAAGGTGAAGGAGCCGCTCGAGATCGCCGGCGACACGCTCAACTGGGTCGGCCTCGAGGACACCTATTTCCTGAGCGCGGTGATCCCGCACCAACCGGTGGCGAAGGCTCGTTTCCGCCCGGTCCTGCTCGTTCCGGCCGGCGAAGAGCGCACCTTCGACTACCGCCCGGTGCCCGCACCGCCGGCGGAGATCGCCGCGACCGACAAGCATCTGGCGCGCGACTTCGTGCTCGAGATCGAAGCCCGCGAGGGCCGCATCGAGGCCACCTCCTATTGGGGCTCGAAGCAACTCGATCACCTCACCGCCCTGCCCTATGGCCTGGACAAGACGGTGAAGCTCGGAATGTTCAGCTTCCTCGCCCGGCCGCTGCTCTATAGCCTGCAGTGGATCCACGCCAACGTGGTGGCGAACTACGGCTGGGCGATCATTCTGTTGACCGTGGCGCTCAAGATCGTGCTGCTGCCGCTTTCGCTCTCGGCGTTCAAGTCGATGCGCAAGATGCAGAAGCTGAATCCCAAGATGCAGGCGGTGCGAGAGCGCTGGAAGGGGAAGCTGCGCGACAAGAACGGGCGCTTCAACCCCGACGCACAAAAGCAGATGAACGAAGAGATCATGGGGCTCTACCGCTCCGAAGGGGTCAACCCGGCCGGCGGCTGCTTTCCGATGCTGATTCAGCTGCCGGTCTTCTTTTCCTTCTACAGCCTCCTCTCTTCGGCAGTCGAGCTCTGGCATTCGCCCTGGATACTGTGGATCCACGACCTCACCGCCGCGGACCCTTACTACGTTCTACCGATCGTCATGGGCGTGTCGCAGATCATCCAACAGCGGATGACTCCGGCACCGCCGGATCCGGTGCAGAAGCGACTGATGCAGTTTCTGCCGGTGGTCTTCACCATCTTCTCGCTCGGCTTCGCCAGCGGCCTGGTGCTCTACTGGCTGACCAACAACATTCTGACAATCGCCCAGCAGAAGCTCTACAACTCGTTCAAAGACCATGAGCCCCAGACCGAGGTCGTGGTCGTCAAGGGCGGCGGCCGCAAAGGATCGAACACATGAAGACCCGACGCTTCTTTGCCGGCAGTACCCTGCCGCAGGCCCTGATGGCCGCGGCCCGTTACCACGGCCTGTCGCCGGAGGATCTGGCCTACCGGCTGCGCGACAAGCGCCACGGTTTCGTTACCCGGACCCGGAGGTTCATCGTCGAGGTCGACCCGGCGGCACCGCAGCGCACCCGACGCGAGGAGCGTCCGTCGGCGCCGCCGGCGCAGATCGCTCCAAGCGCGCCGCCGCCGATGCCGGCGCCGCCTCCGGCTCCGGCGCGGAAGGCCCCGCCGGCCCCGCCGGTGACGTCGGCGCCAGCGGCGCCAACGGCGAGACCGCGCGTGCATGGGCCGAGTCACGCGGAGCCCTTTTTGCCCCCGGACGAGGAGTCGGAACTGGCGGCGTCCGTCGCTGTCGGCCGCCTTCTGACGCTCGCCCGCCTCGATCTCACCGTGCGCGTCGAGCGCCAGCCGGACCGCCTGCTGATCTCGCTGGGCGGTCCTGACGAGGCGCTGCTGCGCGACCTCGGGGGGGAATTTCTGGACGACCTCGAACACCTGGTGCCGCGCGCCATTCGCGGCCTCGCCGGCCGCATGGTGCGCTGCAAGGTCGAGGGGGCCGGGCTGCGCAGCGCGCGCGAGGACGAGCTCCGCCGCCTGGCCGAGCGCGGCGCCGCGGAGGTGGTGGCGAGTGGCGAGGCGGTTCTTCTCGATCCGCTCTCGGCGGCCGACCGCCGCATCGTCCATCTGGCGCTGGTCGACGACCCGCGGGTGACGACCGAGAGCCAGGGCCTGGGCCCCGAGAAGCGCATCCGGATCGCCCCAACGGTGCCGACCTCGCCGCCGGCGCCCTGAAGCCCGTTCTGCCGGCGCCGGCGCCATTTCCCCAAGCCTGGTGCTGGCAGATGTTTCACGTGAAACATTCACCCCGGCAGGCGATTTCCACCCCTCAAAACGCATATCCAGCCGCCAGCCACCGTAGCGATGCTCGAGCTCGAAGCCTTGACCGAAAGCGAATTCAGCCGCCGCCTCTCGGAGTACTGGCGGGAGGAGCTCTCGCCCGACACCCGGCAGAGCCTCTTCGTGCACTATGAGGAGTTGCGGCGTTGGGCTGGCACGATCGCGCTCATCGGGCCAGGGGCGGTCGGCGAGCTCTTCGAGCGCCACTATGCCGAGTCGCTCGCGGCGCTGCCGTGGATACCCGAGGCGTCGCCCGGGTCGCCGCCTGGTGGCCCGGCGGGCCGGCTGCTCGACCTTGGTTCAGGCGCCGGTTTTCCGGGCTGGATTCTGGCAGCGGCGCGCCCGGATCTCGAGGTGACCCTGGTCGAGGCGCGCGAGCGCAAATGGGCCTTCCTCGCCACCGCCGCCCGGCGCGCGCGATTGTCGTGCCGATGCCTGAATGCTAGAGTTTCGGAGCGTTCTCTCACGGACATTCCCGACCGGGTCGATCTGGTCACCGTTCGGGCGCTGCGTCTCGAGGCGAGAACCTGGTCGGCAATACTCCCGCATCTTGCACCGGGAGCCCGGGTTCTGCTCTGGAGCGGCGAGATCGCCGAACCGCCGCCCCCGCCATTCGTCGCCGGGCGGACCTTGGCGCTCTCCGGGAGTCACCGATTCCTTCGGGAGTACTGCTTGCCGAGCTTGCCGATTGTCTCGCCGGGCGCCGTATGACTGCGATTCTCGCCATCGCCAACCAGAAAGGTGGGGTCGGCAAGACCACTACCGCGATCAGCCTCGCCGCCGGCCTGGCCGCGTTCGAGAAACGGGTGCTGCTGGTCGACTCTGACCCGCAGGGCAATGCCACGCGCGGCCTCGGACATACGGCGCGTTCGCCGCACCTCTACCATGTGCTGATGGGGGAGAGTCCGATCGCGGCGGCTATCGTGCCGAGCGGCTTTCCCTTCCTCGATCTCCTGCCCGCGGACCGCGACCTCGTCGGCGTCGAGGTGGAGTTCGTCGGGCTCGAGCAGTGGGAGAAGACCCTGGGCAGCCGGCTGGCGACGGTCGCCGAAGGCTACGACTTCATCCTCATCGACTGCCCGCCGTCGCTGGGGCATCTGACCATCCAGGCGCTGGTCGCGGCCACCGGCGTTCTCGTTCCCCTGCAGTGCGAGTACTTCGCGCTCGAAGGGGTGAGCGAGCTGCTGTCGACGATCCGCCGCGTCACCAGTGCGCTCAACCCGGCGCTCGAGCTCGCCGGCATCGTGCTCACCATGTACGACGACCGCATGAAGCTCACCCGTGACGTCGAGCGCGAAGTGCGGGAGCACTTCCCGGGCAAGGTCTTCGAGGCCGTCGTACCGCGCAACGTCCGGCTCGCCGAGGCGCCGAGCCACGGTCTTTCCATTTTGCAATACGACATCAAGAGCCGGGGGGCGGAAGCCTACCTGGCGGTGGCGAGGGAGCTCTTGAGGCGAACGAGATGAACGACAAGAAGCGCGGCCTGGGACGTGGACTTTCCGCTTTGATTGCGCCCGAGGGGGCTGCCGAAGCCACGCGCAGCCTACCCATCGCCCAGATCCAGCCCAATCGCCTGCAGCCGCGGACCGAGTTCGACGATTCCCAGCTAGAAGAGCTGGCGGCCTCGATCCGGGCCCAGGGCCTGATTCAACCGTTGATCGTAAGTCCTACGGGAAAAGGGACTTATACGATCGTAGCCGGCGAACGCCGCTGGCGTGCGGCGCAGCGTGCCGGGCTCACGGTCGTCCCCGTGGTCGTCCGTCAGGTGCGCGACGACCGCGAACTGCTCGAGCTGGCGCTGGTCGAGAACCTGCAGCGTTCCGATTTGAACCCCATGGAGGAGGCCGAGGCCTACCGCACGCTGCAGGAAAACTTCAACCTTTCGCAGGAGGAGATCGCCGGTCGGGTCGGCAAGGCGCGCCCAGCGGTTGCCAACACACTGCGGCTGCTCAAGCTCCCGCCGGCGATCCAGGATTTTCTGCGCTCCGGCCGGCTGACCGCCGGGCAGGTGCGACCGCTGCTTGCGGTCAACGATCCCGAGCGCCAGCAGGAGCTCGCCGAGCGCGCCTTGCGCGAAGGCCTCTCGTCGCGCAGCATGGAGGAGCTCGCGAGTGGCCGCAAGCCTGGGGCGAAGGCGAGCAAGAGGACGAAAAAGAGTCCCGAGCCGCACGCGGCAGCTGCCGCCGAGCGCCTCACCCAGAAGCTGCAAACCCGGGTCGAGATCGACCGCCGCGGCAAGGGCGGCACGATTCGCATCCACTTCCACTCGGAAGAAGAGCTGATCCGTCTCTACGAGCGGATGACCGAACCGAGCGGACCGACCGGACCAACCGGAGATAGCAAATGAACTTCCGCGGCAAGTCATCCCCCGGCGATCTCTCGGGCTTCCTTGATGTTGGCAGCCATTTCGAGGGTGAGCTCCGGTTCGAACAGTCGTTCCGCGTCGACGGGAAAGTGGTCGGCAAGGTGATCTCCGACGGCGACCTGGTGGTTGGAGAAAAGGGCGAGATCGACGGCGAGATCCGCGTCGGTCGGCTCTTCGTCTCGGGGCTGGTCAAGGGCGAGGTGCATGCCGCCCGCCGGCTCTCGATTCATCCGCGCGGGCGCGTGGAGGGCAAGGTTCACGCCCGCGCGCTGATCATCGAAGAGGGCGGCATTCTCGAGGGTCAGAGCTCGATGAGAGACGCGACCGAGGAGCGCGCGCCTGGCGAGACCGCTGCCGGCGCCGGCTCAGGCGGTGGAGCGGCGCTCGCCGCGAGCGCCGGGGCAACGTCGGCCAAAGTGGTCGGCAGGATTCCCGCCAAGCCCTGATCCGCCGGCCCGCGGAGCTTGGCGTCTCGGCGCTCAGCGATCAGTGGGCGGCGGCAGGTCTTCGTAGCTCTGCAGGAAGGTGAGCGGCACGCTCTGCAGTCGAGCCGGTTCGAAGGCCTCGGTCAGGACTCGACCGTCGAAGTCACGCGCGATCGGCAGGCGCGCCACGTAGAGCAGCGTCGGCACGAGATCGATGATGCGCGCCGTCGCCAGGCCTTCGCCGCGGCGCACCCCGTCGCCGCGCAGCAGCAGCGCGCCGTCGGGACCGTCGGCGAGCGTGCCGCTGGTGCGGCGCGCGCGCCAGACCTCGCCGAGCACGCGCCGCATCCCCGTCGGCGGATCGACGCCGTAGGCCGAGACGACAGCCAGGAATCGCGGCTCCGGGAGCTTCCCCCAGAGGTCCGCGAGGGTACCATCGAGAAAGGCCATGTAGTCGGTGAGCGCCGCTGCGGCGCGGCGGTCGGCGCCGGCGCGGGAGTTCGCCATCTCCGCCGAGTGGAAGCCGCCCAGGGTCAAGAGCTCGACTTCGAGCAGTCCGGGCAGGTCGAGGAAGAGCGCCGCCGGCGGCTGGGAATCGCTGAGGAGCGACCCGGCGACGGCTGCCCGCCAGCGGTCCTGCGCCCGCGCCGCTGCCAGGCTCTGGGCGAGCGCGTCGTCGCCCGCGGCCGCAGCGTCGCTCGAATCCGCCTCGCCACGCAACAGCTCGAGGCGGCCGGCGAACGCCTCGGGGCGCGCCGGGGAGGCGTCCGCCTTGCCGCGAAACAGGCTGTCGGACGCCTGCGCGACGCCGGCGCTCGCCGAAAGGAGCACCTCGGGTGCTCCGAGAACGGCGCTCGCGCGGCCGAGTTGGCCGAGAATCTCCCAGAGCGTGCGCACTTTGCGGTCGGCGCGCGCCACCGGACGATGGACACCGAGCAGCCGGTCGAGACCGAGGCCGGAAAAGCCGAGCGGCACAAGGCGCAGTTCGCCCCCCCCCGCGGCTACCCCGAGCCAGGTGGCCTCGATCAGCGTTGGTCCCGCGAGAGCGTGGCGGAACGGCAGCTTGCCCGAGGCGACGCTCGCCCAGAGGCCCAGCGGCCGCACCGGAGGAAAGCTCTCCAGGCGGGCGTAGCTCCCTTCGTCGAAGAGCGTGGCGAAGAACGGCAGACGGCCCTGGCGCGCGAGCGGCAGCAGCACGTCGAGCGTCGCGCCCTCGACGCCGACGACCAGCACGTGCGGCGCCGGCCCGCCGGCGGGCCGGGCGAAAGGGGCGGGCCGGGTGACGACCGGCTCGTAGCTCGCACGGCGGTCGACCACGACGTAGAGACTTCCGACGACGACCGATCCGAGCAGCAGGAGACTCCTTCTGCCGTAACGCCGGTGGTGCACCGTGTGAAGCAGGGCAGTGTAGAAGGCGAGGATTGCAGCGAACGAGAGCCAGAGCGCCAGGCGAATCAGGTTGGCGTTGATGCCGGGTGGCAGGTAGAAAGAGTAGTGGGAGGCGTGTACCCAGTCGCCGAGCGCCGCGATCCCCAGCACCACGGTCAGGCTCCACGGCAGGAGGCGTCGCACACGCATGTTGCGCAGTCGCGTACCGAGCCAATGGCAAGCGAGCGAGAGCGGCACCAGGAGCACGCCGAGACGGGCGATTCCCTCGCCGAAGCCGCGCACCCCCGGCGAGAGATGGGGATTCAGGAAGTAGAGCAGGCCGACGACGTGAAAGCCCGCGAGGAGGGCCGGCAGGATTCCCGCGAGCGCCGCTTCGACCGGCACCGGCAGCCGCCAGCGCGCGAAAGCGGAGCGGCGCCGCGGCGAGTCAGCAGGGAGTTTGAGGGTCGGAGCCATCGCCTGTTTGGTAGAGTCGTCAGCCCGGATGCAGCCCATCGATACCAGCGCTCGAGTCGTCGAAGTCGTACAGCACCCGCTGCCCTACTACTCGCTGGTTCTGGACGGACCCGAAGCTTGGAGCGCAACGCTTCCCGGCCAGTTCGTCATGGTGGAGTGCTCGGACGGTCTCGAGCCCTACCTGCGCCGCGCCCTCTCGGTCCACGACGTAAGTAAAACAGATCGCGGCGCCAGGATCGAACTGTTGGTGAAGATCGTCGGTCCGGGGACGCGCGCGCTCGCCGCGAAGCGCCCCGGGGATCGGGTCGCGGTGCTGGGTCCCCTCGGCCGGCCTTTCGGCCCTGCCGGCGGCGTCGCCAGCGACGGCGATGTGCCAGCGGATACCCGGCCGGTGGCTCTCGTCGCCGGCGGTGTCGGCTCGGCGCCGCTGCTGCTGCTGGGCCGGCGCCTCCTCGACGAGGGCGTCTGCTTCGATTTTTTCTATGGCGGGCGTGGCGCCGTTGATCTCGCGCGCCTGCAGGCGTTCACGGCAATCGCCGAGGCGAGCGGCGGCACGCTGATCGCGACCACCGAGGACGGCAGCGCCGGCCAGCGCGGCCTCGTCACGGCGCCGCTCGGCGAGCGCCTGGCCGCCGGCCGCTATCGCAAGATTTTCTCTTGTGGGCCGATGGGCCTGATGAAACGCCTCGCCGAAATGAGCGCCGAGCACGGCGTCGCCGGCGAAGCGGCGCTCGAGACGCCGATGGGCTGCGGCTTCGGCGCCTGCCTCGGCTGTGCGGTCGAGCTCATGGACGGACGCTTCGCCCTCTGCTGCAAGGATGGGCCGGTCTTTGCGAGCGACGAGGTGAAGTGGTGAGCGGGACGGGCGACCCGGACGCGCGGCGTCGGCCGGATCTCGCCGTCCGGCTCGGCGGCCTGTCGCTGCCGAATCCGATTCTCACCGCCAGCGGTACGTTCGGCTACGGCCTCGAGTTCGCGCATCTGGCGGCGCTCGACCGCCTCGGCGGCATCGTCACCAAAGGGCTCTCCCTGCAGCCGCTCAAGGGCAACCCGCCGCCGCGCATCGGCGAGCCGCGCGGCGGCATGCTCAACTCGATCGGCCTGCAGAACATCGGCATCGAGAAGTTCCTGGCTGAGGTCCTCCCCGGGCTCGGGCGCTTTCCGGCGCAGGTGGTGGTGAACCTCTTCGGTTACGAGTTCGATGACTACGCCCGGCTCGCCGAGCGCGTCGACGCCTCTGCGGGAGTCGCGGCGGTCGAGCTCAACGTCTCCTGCCCAAACGTCACCAAGGGCGGCATCGAGTTCGGCCACGATCCGGTGCTGCTCGAGCGTCTGGTGCGCAGCGTCCGCAACGTCACCGCCAAACCGATCGCCGTGAAGCTGTCGCCGAACGTGACCTCGCCGGTGGCGATCGGCGAGGCGGCAAAGGCCGGCGGCGCCGACATCCTCTCGGCGATCAACACCGTGCTCGGCATGGCGATCGATCCGTGGACCCGCCGTCCGCGTCTGCACACCACCCGCGGTGGACTCTCCGGACCGGCAATCAAGCCCATCGCGGTGCGCATCGTCTACGACGTGGCGAAGAAAGTCGGCCTGCCGGTCATCGGCATCGGCGGCGTCGAGACGGTCGATGACGTCATCGAGTTCCTGCTCGCCGGCGCTTCGGCGGTGCAGGTCGGGACGGCGCTCTTTCGCAATCCGCGCACCGCCGAGAATCTGGTCGACGGTCTCGCGGCGCGGCTCGTCGAGATGAAGGTCGAGCGGGTCTCCGACCTGGTCGGCGGGGTGCTCCCCTGGAGAGAAGGATGAGCGTGAAGGGAGAAGCCGGTGGGCTGGACCAGGTCGCGGTAGCGCTCGACACCAACGACCGCGCGACGTTCGAGCGCTGGTGTGAACTGTTCGGACCGCGCGTCGGCGTGCTCAAGGTCGGGCTCGAGGCGTTCGTGCGCTGGGGGCCGCCGGCGATCGAGATCGCCCGCCGGCATGCGCGCGGCCTCTTTCTCGACCTCAAGCTGCACGACATTCCCAACACGGTGGCCGGGGCGGTGCGTTCGGCCCGCGAGCTCGCGGTCGACTACCTGACGATCCACTCGGCCGGCGGGCCGGCGATGATCGCGGCGGCGGCCGAAGCGGCGGAGGGCAAGCTGGCGCTCCTCGCGGTCACCGTGCTCACCCATCTCGACGAGCCGACGCTCGAGCGCCTCGACCTGCCGGGCGGCAGCTCGCGGCGCGCGCTGCTGTGGGCGCACCTGGCGCGCGAGGCCGGCGCTTCGGGGGTAGTCTGTTCGCCGCTCGAGCTTCAGGCGCTGCGTGCCGCCGAGCCGCGGCCGTTCAAGCTGGTGGCGCCGGGGATCCGCCCGGCGGGCGCTGCCGGCAGCGACGACCAGCGGCGGACGGCGACCGCCGCGGCCGCGATCGCCAGTGGCGCCGACCTCATCGTCATCGGCCGGCCACTCACCCAGGCAGCCGACCCGGAAGCCGCTCTCGCCGCTCTCGCTCGCGAGCTCGCCGGCAGCTGACGCCGCGGCTTAGTCGCCGAATCGGGCGCGCAGCTCGGCGAGCGCCTCGGTAATCTCGGCGACCGCGGCCTCCAGTCGCTCCAGCCGCTCGCCGAAAGCGCCGTTCTCTGCAGTCCTCTGACGCGGCTCGGAGGCCCGCTGGCCGTCGTCGGGGGCCGAAATGTCGAGTCGATGGCCGCCGGCCATGAGGTCGCGCTCCACTTCCGCTGTCCCGGCGAGATGAATCCAGCGGGTCTCGCGTTGGCCCGGCTGGCGCGGCAGCTCGCGCGCCAGCGCGTCCTCGCCTGCCGCGAGTCGCGCGAGCGTCGCCTCGACCTGCTCCGCGGTCGCGAACGGGTGCAGCCGCGCGGTGCGCGCCCTGAGCTCGGCCACGGTTTGTGCCCCGCGCAGCAGGAGCATGGCGATGACCGCCGCGGCGCCGGCGGTATCCAGATGCCAGCGGCGATCGAGGCAGTGCTCATAGCGCTCGCTGCGACTGCCATGGACGCGAAAAACCAGGGCGTCGGCGCGCAGCCGGTCGAGGGCTTCGACGACCGCGGTCTCGGAGTAGTCGGTGACCGGCTCCCGGCTGGTCTTCTGGTTGCAGGCCTGGAGGAGAGCGCTGACCGTCAGGGGATAGAGATCGGGAGTCGTGCGCTCTTTCTCCATGAGCGCGCCGAGAATGCGCGCCTCGACGGCGGCGAGGGGTCGGGTATAGGCCATGGGCTCGCGCAGGAAAGCAACTCCCCGGCAGCTACCAGATGAAGATCGGTCGCTCCACCTGCAGGTCGAAGTCCCAGTCGTAGGTATAGCCGGGGAACTCGAGCGGCACGGTGAAGATGGCGCGCATACGGATCTTGTCGCCGCCCTTTTCTGCCGTGACGAACTTGGGGTCGACCGGCAGATCGAGCTCGGCCGCTTTGTTGACGATACGTTTCTGCAGCACCTCGCCCGGCGTGTTGCCGGCCCACTTTGCCTGCTCCACCATGTAGTCGTAGAGCTCGGAGGTCGCGATCTTGACCGGCACCGCTTTCCAGCCGACGAGCACGCCGGCGATGAGGAGGAGACTCCAGAGGATGCATCCCAGCTTGCCGTCACCCGCCTGCTTCCGCCGATCGATCATCGAATTTCTCCCCGACTGAACCGGGCGCGAGTCTAACGTACCTGCCGGAGAATGCGACCGCCGGCACCCGGCAGGTGAGACCTGGCCCAGAGAACCGCCAACACCCGCCCCTCGAGAGCGTCCTCGGAGACTGCCCCGAAGCGTCGCGAATCGAGAGAGTTCTCGCGCGCGTCGCCCTCCACCCAGAGCGCTCCCGGCGGCAGGACACCGCCACCCTCCCAGTCGCCGGCCAGGCCGACGCAGCGTTTCACGAACGTCTGGCGGCGATCGAACGGCGGCCGAAAGAGGACGACGTCACCCCGCGTCACCGGCCGGCGCGGCAGGAAGCCCCATGCAGGGCCGGTGTAGATGAAGCGGTTCACCAGCACCTGGTCCCCCGGCTCGAGCGTCGGGGACATCGATTCGCTCGGGACGGAGACCACCTCGAGCAGAAAGGCGCGGACGAAAAGGGCAAAGAGCAGCGCGACGAGAGCACTGCGCGCGACGGCGCTCGTGCCGCGCTCGCGGAGGGTGACGGGTCGGGCGGCGGGGCCGCGGCTCAGCGCGGCAAGTGGAAGGAGCGCGTCCATCGGGACTTGGTCAGGAACCCGAGGGCGGTGTTGGCGAGCTCGCGCAGCTTCGCTCCCGCGCCGCGCCAGGTGCCGTCCGAGGTTCCGCCCCCGAACGACCAGTAGATGAGGAAGGCGCGTCCCTTGAGGTAGTGCGCCGGCACGGTCCCCCAGAAGCGGGAGTCGTAGGACATGTCGCGGTTGTCGCCCATGCAGAAGTAGCTCTCCGCCGGCACGGTGACCGGGCCGAAGTTGTCGCGCAGGCGCTGCTGCTCCGACATGTAGGGGCGATTCAGGAAGGTGTGCGGATCCTTGTGCACGACGTAAGCCGCGTCCTCGACCTTCTTGCCGTTGACGAACAGCTGCTTGTTGACCACCTGGATGGTGTCGCCGGGTAGGCCGATCAGGCGCTTCACCAGGTCGATGTTCGGCCGCTCCGGCGAGCGGAAGACGACGATGTCGCCGCGCCG
>JBDTQT010000087.1:0-14469 GCA_039932055.1 Thermoanaerobaculia bacterium | reverse complement strand
CCAGATTCTCGGTCTCTCGCTCCTCGCCGTCTTTCTGCCGCTGCGGGGCCTCGCCGTGGAGCAGGCCGTGAATCCGGCCGGCGCCCTGGAACGGGTTGAGGACGAGGGGGACCTCGACCCGACCGAGGCCCAGCCGGTACTCGTGGGTCTGCCGCGGGAGGATCTGTTTCACCCCCTTCTCGGTGACCCCAAGGAGCCCCGCACTTTCGCGACTTACCTTCACACCACGTTGCGGAGCCGCAGCGCCTCCGTGGCCGCGATAGGTTTCGGCGAACGCTGGGGAATCGTTCGCGGTCAGGGAACACGAGACGGCGATGGCTGGCAAATCGGTCTCTCCGGGGGCGTCTTCGCGCAGTTCAACCTGGACACCGCTTCCAAGGACCTCGTGAACGCTGACTATCTGATCGGCGTCCCCTTCACCTGGCGCCACGGGCCCTGGACTGGACGCCTCAACCTCTACCATCAGAGTTCCCACCTGGGTGACGAGTTTCTGCTTCACACCCAGGCCGAGCGCGTGAATCTCAGCTTCGAGGCCGTCGAGGCGCTGGTTGCCCGAGATCTGGGATCCTGGCGGATCTATGGCGGTGGGGACTACCTCATCGATCCCGAGCCTGCCGATCTGGCGTCTGGCATTCTCCACGCCGGCGCCGAATATCGCCACCCACGCCGCACGGTTTCGGTCGGGCGGATCGGGCGGGCGCGCTGGGTGGGGGCCGCCGACCTCAAGTCGCTCGAGGAGCACGACTGGACTGTCGCGTGGAGCCTGCGCGCCGGTCTCGAGTTCTCTCCCGTCGGCGCACCCGCGGGCACGCGGAGAAGCTGGAGCCTGCTCGTCGAGGCCTATGAAGGACCCGCCCCATGGGGACAGTTCTACCAGGACGACGTCTCGTACCTTGGCTTTGGCTTCCACCTCAGCCTCTGAGTAGAAGGAGAAACGATCATGAAGAAAGAGGTCATCTCGAAGTCGACTCGATCGCCGGCCGCTCAGCCCGGTCCATGGGGACGGATCCCTGCGCTCGTCGCCCTCGCGTTCGGATTGATGACGATCAAGGAGGGCGGCGGCGTGCTCTTCTGGGACGCTGCCGCGCGCGCCGCCGCGGGGGCCTACGTGCCCTTCGTGCTGTGGTTCAACTTCCTCGCCGGCTTCGCCTATGTCGTCGCCGGGATCGGACTCTGGCGACGCGCACGCTGGTCGGTGGGACTCTCCTTCGGCATCCTCCTCAGCACCGCCGCGGTATTCGTCGCTTTCGGCCTGCACATCTTCTTCGGCGGGGCCTATGAGAACCGGACGCTCATCGCCATGACTCTACGAACCACGGTGTGGCTCTTCCTCGCCGTGTGGGCTTACCGGAATATCAGGAGCGTCCCAGCCGCTGCCTGAGCACTACCCGCAAGAGAACCCGGCATCGTCCCGCGTCCCGAGGCACTCGGGACGCGGGGTGCCGGCAACCTCGTGATTCCGAGGCCCGCGAATTCGTCAGTGTGCTGACGATGCCTTGAGCACCGCTTCGACCTCGGCCCGGGTCATCGAGCGGTCGAGCAGGGGCAGGAAGACCTCCTCTTCCTTCTCGAAGTGAGCACCGATGATGCCGAGCACGCGGTCGGCGGCACGTGCAAAGGCCTTCGCATCCGGTGGCGTCGCGGCAGCTAGCGTGGACAGTCCGTCGATTGCGCGCCCGATGATGCCGTGCTCGTAGCGCATCGAGGCGGTGAACGGCTGGCCTTGCCGGCCGGCGCGCTCGTCCACGACCGGGTAAAGGTGCGCCTCCTCCCAGGCGGCATGGCTGCGGATGTGCTCGTCGAGGAACTTCACCACGAACGTCATCGTCCGCTGCCGCTCCTCCACCACCGCGCCATCGAGCGCCCCAACCATCCCGTCGAGGTGACGGAGGTGCTCCTTGATCTCAGCGTGCTCGGCGCGGAAACCGGCCGTCGGCCGATCGTCCGCGGCGACTGCCGGCAACACCACACCCGCCATCATCACCGCCATCACGAAAATCTCCACGTTGTGCAGACCCATTTCCAGTCCTCCAGTCCCGTCGTTTGCCAGCCCTCGCGGGCCAGATCGATCTTCGTCTTCGTGGTCGTTGCTCTCGTCGTCCCCACCACCCGGGCGCCGCTTTCCGGTGGCATCTTGATGCTCGATTCCGCCTTTGTCCTTCGTGTCACCGATCGTGAGCGTGGTACCGACGATAGGCAGCGTCAGGCGGCGCGTGCCGGCGTCGAAGCCCGACAGGAGAAGCGCGCCGAACGCGACCACGAGGCCGATCAGGAGGCCTGCGGTGCCGACTCGCGCCGAAGGGATGCCCGCCAGATCGGCGCCGATCTTGCGCCCGGTGATCATGCTGGCGATCAGGTTCTCGCGCTTGCGCACCACGTGCAGCAGCACGCCGACGACGTGCATCACGACCAGGCCGATCACCGACCACGCCAGCACCTCGTGGATCTCCTCCGCGCTCTCGTTGCCGCGTGCCGTCAGGAAGCCGGTGATGCCCAGACCGAGGATGCCCGCGTAGATCACGATGGCGAACCAGCTCGTGGCCGGGTTGTGGCCGGCGCCGGACCCTTCCGCGTCGCGCGAGAAGACGCCGCGCAAGTAGCGGGCGAGCTCCGTTGGGCGCAGCGAGAAGTCGCCGAAGCGCGCGTAGCGCGTGCCGACGAGCCCCCAGACCAGGCGTAGCGCGATGACGAAAACGGCGATCAGGCCGGCGATCGCGTGCCAGGCGAAGGCCACCGACTCGTCGGACACCAGGTTGGCAAGGGCGAACGCGCCGAGCACCAGCGCCGCGAGCAGCCAGTGCGCCAGGCGGACCGGCAAGTCCCAAATCAGAATTTGCTTCATCTCTCGTCTCCTTTTCGAGCCTGCGACGTGAAGGTAGCGCACCGGACCTTAAGGCGAACTTAACACCCGGCTCTCGGAGTATCCTCGGCAGTGGAACCCAAGGAGGGAGCCGCTCCGTGCGTGTGCTGCTGATCGAGGACGACGAACTGCTCGGCGATGGTGTGCGCGCGGGGATCGAGCAGGCCGGTTTCGCGGTCGACTGGGTGCGCGACGGCCGGGAAGCCGAAACCGCGCTCGAGCTCGCTACCTACGACGCCGCGGTGCTCGATCTCGGGCTGCCGGGAATCGGCGGCCTCGAGCTCCTGGCGCGGCGGCGTGCTGCGCACGACTCAACCCCGGTGCTGATCCTCACCGCGCGCGACACGGTCGCCGATCGCATCGCCGGGTTGGATCGCGGCGCTGACGACTACCTGGTCAAGCCGTTCGATCTCGGCGAACTGCTGGCACGCCTGCGCGCGCTGGTGCGGCGCGGCACCGGGAGTGCCGCGCCGGTGCTGCGTGATGGCGACCTGATGCTCGACCCGGTGGCGCATGAGGTGACCTTGGACGGCCGGCTGGTGGAGCTCTCGCCGCGCGAGTTCGCGTTGCTCCACGAGCTTTTGGCCCACTGCGGGGAGGTCCTCTCGCGCGGGAGGCTCGAAGAGCATCTCTACGGTTGGGGGGACGAGATCGCCAGCAACGCCGTCGAAGTGCACGTTCACAACCTCCGCCGCAAGCTCGGCACGGCGCGCATCCGCACCGTGCGGGGCGCCGGGTACACGTTGGGGCGGCGGGAGACGGCGTCATGAACCGGCGCGCCCGGCACGAACGGCACGTCGTCTCGATCCGCACCCGCCTGCTCCTCTTGCTCGTCGGTGCCACGGCTCTCTGCTGGCTGGTGGCGATCGCCTGGAGCTACCTCGATGCGCGCCGGGACCTTGCCGAGCTCTTCGACGCGCAACTGGCGCAGGCTGGCCGCATGGTGCTCGAGCGCGCCGGCGACGTCGAGGAGATGCGCGAGCACGCCCGGAAGGACCGGGTCGAGACCCTGCCGGAGCGCGACCATCTCTACGAGGAGAGCCTGCACTTCCAGGTCTGGTCGGACGGCGGGCGGCAGCTCTACCAGTCCTCGCCCGAGCTGCCCCACGAGCCGATCGTGCCCCTCGGGTCGCGGGGCTTCTTCGACCGGACGCTGCACGGCACGCGCTGGCGCGTGCTGGTTCTGGCGGACTCGAAGGAGCAGATCGAAGTCCAGATCTGCCAGCGCGCCGACCTCCGCGCGAGCCTCGCGGCATCCGTCGCGCGCAACATGCTGGTGCCGGTCGCGACCGTCCTACCCGTGCTCGCACTGCTCATCTGGTTCGCGACCACGGCGGGGATCCGTCCCTTGCAGCGTTTTGCCGCCGAGCTCTCGGGACGCCGTCCCGACGACGTCGCGCCGCTCGCCGGCGAGCCGCGCCCGAGCGAGCTCACACCTCTTGCCCAGGCACTCGACGGGCTCCTCGAGCGGCTGCGCCGACGCCTCGAGCTCGAGCGCAGCTTTACCGCCGATGCCGCCCACGAGCTGCGCACCCCGCTCGCCGCCCTGAAAACGCAGGCCCAAGTGGCGCTTCGCGCGCGCTCGACGCAGGAGCGCACGCACGCCCTTGGCCAGGTCGTGCGCGGAACCGACCGGATGACTCACCTCGTGCGCCAGCTCCTGACGCTCGCGCGCCTCGAACCCGACGCCGCCGAGGGATTCGCCGCGGTCGATCTCGCGGAGGTGGCCGACGAGGTTCTGACGGAGCTCGCGGCGGAGGCCCGGCAGCGCGGAGTATGCCTGCGCCGCGCGGGCGCGGCCGAGATGACGGTGTTCGGGAACCGGCCGCTCCTCGCGACACTGGTCGGCAATCTGGTGGAGAACTCGATTCGACACGGTGTCGAGGGTGGCGAGGCTCGCGTCGAGGTCGACCGCGTGGCCGGTCGTGCCGTGCTGCGCGTCGTCGACGACGGACCGGGGATTCCCGATGCCGAGCGCGAGCGCGTCTTCGATCGTTTCCACCGCGTAGTTGGCAGGGGCGGCGGGGGCGGGAGCGGCGGCAGCGGCCTCGGCCTGTCGATCGTCGCGCGCATCGCCGAGCTCCACGGAGCGACGATCACGCTCGGCACGCGCCCGCGGGGAGACGGTTTCGAAGTCACCGTCGAGTTTCCTACGGTGACGAGCCCGAGAAGGAGTGACCTGGGCACCAATCCGAACCAGAGGAGTGCCGCTGCGGACCTCCGGGACGACAGTTTCGCTTCCCGAATGAGTATGATCAAGGAGGTCGGCGACTGCCGGGCCAGGAGGAGATCAAGTTGAGCGAGCGCAACATTTTCGTGACTGCCGAGGACCGCAAGCGTCTGGTGGCGATTCTGCAGCGACCGACCGCCGACCGGGACATCGAAGACGTCCGTGAGCTGGTTGTCGAGATCCAGCGCGCGACCGTGATGCCGGCCGCCGAGATCCCGCCAGACGTCATCACGATGAATTCGAAAACGCGGCTCCTCGATCTCGATCAGAATGCGATCCTCGAGTACACGCTGGTCTACCCGCAGGAGGCGGACTTCGCCGAGGGCAAGATCTCGGTGCTCGCGCCGATCGGGGCTGCGATGCTCGGGTATCGCGTCGGGGACGAGATCGAATGGACCGTCCCAGCCGGCCTCCGGCGACTCCGAGTCGAAGCGGTCCTCTACCAGCCAGAGGCAGCGGGCGACTTCTCGCGCTAGTCTGACTTTCGCACCGGGCTCGCAGCGCGGCGTCGCAGATACTCGCGGTTGCTCCGCGTCACGACCGAGGCGAGTGCAGACGGGCCGGTCGGTCAGTCGTGCACGTGGGGACGAGGATCGCGGCAGGAGGGCACTGTCAGCATGAGCACGCAACCCGACGACCAGGCTGAGGCAAGGGATGGAGCGTCCGGATCCAGCGAGATCGCTCCGCTCGCCAAGGAACGACTGCGCGCCACCGTCCGGGAGCGACTCGCGTCCACCCCCGCCGAGACGCTGGCGTCGGCATCCGCGCACATCACCGAGTCGGTCTTGCAGCTCCCGGAGGTCGCTCGGGCCAGGGGCATCCTCGTCTGCCTCTCCTTCGAACCCGAGATCGATACCTGGGGCCTGACCCATCGGTTGCTCGAGAGTGGCAAGCAGGTCTTCGTGACGCGAGCGGACCCGCGGGATCGCCAGCCGCACGTGCATTCCTATCCCTGCCCGCTCGCCACCCTGATGTGCTCGAGTTTCTCGCCCGGGTGCTCGATCACCCCCAAGACGACTGGGGGCACAGCGTGCCGGATCCGAGCCAGCAGCTACTGCGTTACTGGGGCTGGTACAGCAACGCGGCACGGGGGCGACGCGAGCGCCACCAAGGTGAGGCGAGCGCCACGCCCCGCGCGAGCATGGATCCAGCCGACGGCGAAAGCAGACAGCGGCGTCTGACCTGGTCGCAGCTGATCCGCAAGGTCTACGAAATCGATCCGCTGCTCTGTCCCTACTGCGGCGCGGTGATGTGCATCCACGCCTTCATCCTCGACCTCGCTTCGCTGCGGCGCATCCTCGGCCACCTTGGCTTCGCGCCCCAGCAGCCCGAGCCGCTGGCGCACTCGCCGCCTGACGAGATGGATCTATACGTCGAAAACGCCTGATCCGGCGTCGCTGGCCGCGAGGACGGATGGGGCGCCCCGGAAAGCGAGCCGGTGCGTCCCATCGGCTCGTGGTTTCTGGCCAGCCACCGCCGAAGATCCCTCCCGGCCCCGCTCGGCAACCTGCGACCGACTCGCGAAAGCCCCTCCGCGGCTCAGAAGCACCCCCGGGCGCTCCAGAACCGGCTCGCAGCCTGGCTCCTCCTCCCGCCGCTAGACTCTCGGCGAAAAGCAATTTCCTACACGCGAGCGCCGTTAGCTTTCCGAGCCCTCTCCCGTGGAGTTGGAGGGTCTGGATCCGACCCCGGCTGCGGGCCTCAGGGCACGGCGTTCGACCAGGCCAGCACGCCGCCGGACTCGAAGTCGTCGGCGAACAGACGGCAGGCCATGCCGCCGGTCGCGGAATGGCGGACCTCGACGTCCGCACCGGCGAGAACGGCGCCGCCGTCGCGCGCGTCGAGCAGCCGGTTCCAGCAGCCGGCGACGCCCGGACCGGTCCCATCGACAGTCAGTGCTCCGAGGGTCAGCTCGGTGCTCACGCCGGTCAACACGATCGCCCCCGCGATCGTGGTCGATGCCGCGCCGGCGCCGCTGAGGACGAGGTCGCGCCCGATCGCGACGTTCTCCGGGTAGACGGCCGCACCCAGCGTCACGGTGGTGCAGCTCGCGTCGCGCACCGCGGCGCCGATCGTCGGGTGCGTGGCCGTGGGCACCGGACAGGTGGCGGCGAAGGCGGTATCGGAGCCAGAGCCAGAGCCGGCGAGGAGGGCCGCCACGACGAGAAGCAGGTGCCGCCTTCCCCTTCCGCCGGGGCCGATCGGCCGGCGCGATTCACCGCTCCCGGGCGTACTTCGACCGACTTCACCGCGGCGCATCGGACGATTCCTGGCCGTCTTCCGCGGCTTCGGAGGAGGCGGCTTCGGCTGCTGGCTCCGCGCCAATTCCCGCCGCTCGCCGGTGCCGTTCGAGTCTCTCGAAATGGACGCCGCGCGCCGGCTCGACGCCCCAGGCTTCGGGATGGAGGTAGGTCTCCTGTTCGGCGTCGGGCTTCGCCTCCTCGAGCGGAATCCGGTTGGCGTCGGCCCAGCGGTCGTGGCGGATGCCGGTCACCTGCCACGAGACCTCGAGCCGCGGTCCACCGCGGATCTCGAAGCGGTTGCCGGCGACCTTGTGACCGATCCAGACCATCGCCGGCTCGCCGAGCGACGTCAACTGGTAGCGGAAGTCGCGGTTGAGCGCCTCGAACCAGTCGGGGAGCTCGACCCAGACCGAGCCCGTTTCGTCGAGCACGACGTTGCCGTTGTAAACGTTCATCATGTCGGGCGATTCGACGAACGAGTGGGAGAGGTACTTGTGCTCGGGGTCGAGCGGATGGTCGATCCTGAACGACCCACCGCCCTTGCTGAGCGAGCCGGTGATCTGGACGTTCCCGTTGAACCTGCCCGCCAGGCTTGGAGGGGGAGCCTGGCCCCAGACGCCGGCGGCGTCCCCACTGGTACTCTCCGCAACGCCCCAGACTCCATACCCTGAGCCCGAGAACGACCTCCCGTGCACACCGCCCCCATAGCCGCTCAGGCCGCCGGATCGTCCGACGATCGCACTACCACTGGTGGAGTCGATCTGCGCAAGGAGGCTGTAAAAGTCCGTGGCGCGAGCCCGGACAAAGACCGTTGCCTGCTGCCACTCAGTGTCACCGGCATCCGCGAAGCGGACCCGCCCGTCCGGCGTGACCCGGAGGCGCTCGATGCCACCGGCGCGAAAGGCCAGGTTGCCGTCGCCGCGGTAGGCGATCTGGCCGGGGTAGCTGTTCCCGGCGTCGTTGAAGTTGATGGCGCCGAGGAGGATGGGGGTGGAGGTTGTGTTGCGCAGCTCGAGCACCGAGCCGTTGGGAGTGTTCGCTGAGTCGAGCACGGCGACCGCCTGATCGGCGCCGACGTTCAGCGAATGGGTCGCGGACGCCGTACCGATCGCCAGCCTGCCGTCGAGCAGCGTGTCTCCTGTCGCTCTGAGTCGGCCCGCGAAATATCCGGCGAAGCCTGTCGGAGAAGAGGTAATGCCGTAGACTCCGTAGTTGATGCCAGTGCTGCTCGAAGCCTGACCGAGGAGCCCTATTCCGTTGTCGGAGGCCGCAGCGCCGTAGACTCCCGCGCCGATACCGGTCGAGGACGTCGAGAGGCCGAAGATGGTGGCGGTTGAGAAGGCCGCGGAGTTGAGGACTTTCAGTCCAAGAGTTCCGCTGCCACCCCAAGTCTGACCGAAATGATCGTGGCTCGCGGTGGCGAGGGCGGTGGCATCGAGGCCGTCGATCGTGTCGGCGTCGAGGCCGCTGCCGGCGCCTTCGAGGACGTCGAAGGTCGTGCCCGTGAGGCTCAGCTGATTGCCGGCCGAGTAGGTCGTGCCCTGGTCGGCGGCGCAGACCCAGGCTCCGGCCTGGCGCTTGGCGATCTGGCCGTCGGGGCAGGAGAGTCCGCCGAGCGTGTCCTGGTCCGTCGCCGTGGTGACGACAGCGACGCCGTCGACCGTCAGATTCATCGTGCCGGCCCCCGAGTTGCGCAGGTCGAAGCTCTCGGCGACCGCCGAGGGCCGGTCGAGCGAGTCCTGCCGCAGGAGCGCGTCCGAGGCGCCACCCGACCCGCCGGCGAGGATGAGATCCGCTCCGGTCGAAGCGTTGCTCGCCACGACGCCGGCGCCGGCCGCCGAATGGGTGATGCCGACGACGCCATGCACGGCGCCCGAGGTGTCGACGAGCTCGCCGCGAATCGCCGCCACGTCGAGCGGCACCTGGCTGGTCGGGGCGTCGCCTCCGGCCGTCTCGTTCCATCCTCCGGGTCGCGGCGCGGGGAGCGCGCTCGGCGGTGACGAGACCGTCTCCAGTGGCACACCTGCCGCGCTCCGCCAGCGTTCGAGGACGTCCAGCGCGGCGCGCAGCTCGGCGGCGCTCGGCGCCCCGCGAACGCGAAAGCGCAGCGGTGTCGACCAGTCCGCCGCCGTCTCGTCCGCCGGCGTGTCGCCCAGCGCCCGGACGGTCCAGGCGTAGTGCGCCGCGGGCGCGAAGCGGCTCTCGAGCGGCGGGGTCCAGCTCGTGACGTCGCCGGAGAGAGACTGACGAAGGCGGAGGTGCGGCTCGGCGGAGGCCGCGGCCGAGCTCGACTCCGTCTCGAGCTCGAAGACGGCGATCTCGTAGCCGCGCGCTCCCTGGATACCGCTCCAGCTGAAGGTCGGACAGCTGTCGGCGGAAGCTTCGCCTTCGACGACACCCGGCGACACCGCGCGCGGCGGCTCGAGGGCGAAGGCGCCAGTGGCACCGATAGCTCCGGTGCTTCCTCCGGCGAGCCCGACAACGAACAGGGTGATCCAAGCTGAGACTCTCATCGACTCCTCCTTTGCCCCTGCAGAGCAGGGGGCTGCCAAGTAGGTCGGAAATTGCGGCCAAACCGGGCCATTCGGCGAGCATCAGGGGACGACCGACGACCAGGCGCTGGTGTTGCCGCTCGCGAATCCGTCCTTGAAGAGGACGACGGGAGGCGCCGTGCAGCCGGTGAAGTTGGTCGAGATATCCAGGTTCGTCGGGTAGTCGACCCCGAGATTGTTGCGCTGAATGTAGACGTCGCCCGTCCTGGTGTCGACAATCTCGAGCGTCGCTTCGACGTTCGTCAGACCGGCGTTGAAAACCCAGTAGTGGCCGTTGAAACCGCAGCCGTCGATGATCTTGAACAGACCCTCGAAGTTCGCGGCGTTGAAGAACCACAGGTAGCCCGACTGGTCGTTCTTCGGGATCACGTGCGCGGGGCCGGTGTGTTCGGTGAAATCCCGCCACGTGCCCGAGACCCGGAAACGGCCACTCTGGAAGCAGGCCGTGCCGTCGCCCTGCGCCACGCAGGCGCCGATCTGCGACGGATCGTCGTACTTCTGCAGCTGCGGCACACCTGGCGCCGGCAAGTCGGTGCGGGTGTTGATGTGTGTCGCCGCGGGCCCCGTCCCGTCACAGCGGAAGACGGAGCTCGTGTTGAGCTCGCCGTTGGGTGAGAAACCGAGATCGTTGTGGTAAACGAGGATCTGGTTCGTCACGGTGTCGCGGATCGTCAGGTCCATCTTGACGTTCGAGAGCGCGTCCCAGAACACCCAGTAGTTGCCGTTGAAGCTGCAGGCGTCGATGATCTTGATGATCGCCTCGTTGTTGCCGGCGTCGAAGAACCAGAAGTCACCGGACTCGCTCGAGAGCGGGGTCGCGTGCCCGTGACCGGCCGTGGTGTCGAACTTCTGCCAGTCGATCTGAACCGCGAACTTCCTGCCTTGCAGGCAGAGCGTCGTCGCGTCCGGCACGCAATCGGCGCCGAGCGCCTCCCAGGCGAGATCGTCGCCCTGGCGGCAGCGTTCGAGCAGGGTTGAGTTCGGCCAAGCCATCTCTCCGTTGAGACTTCGGCGCGCCTCTAGCGACCGCCTACGAACTCAGACGCAGGCGCGGGCGGAAGGGTTGCATCCTCGGCGAGATTTTTGCGGCGTGAGAAGCGCCTGGTGCCCACCTGTTGGGGCCAAGGGCCGGGTGGGTGCGCTTCCCTTATCTCTGGATGGTGCGCGGCGCATCGGCTCGAGATCTCCCGCGCTCGCCGACGCCGACCGCAGCCGTCCATCGGAATCAGATGCGGTACGAGTCGTTGACGCGAAAGTCGCCAAGGCTGTGCGACCCCGCCGGCTCTCGGATCGCCACTCGCGCCCCCGCGGCTCGCCTCAGTTCTGGGTCAGGCTCCAGTTCCAGGTGCCGCCACCGTTGAAGCCGTCGAAGAAGATGAGGGAGGCCTCGACGGCACCGATGTCGACGATGGCGATGCCGTCGCCGTCGTTGTCGTAGGGGCGCAACGCCTGGCTCCACATGTCGTCCTGGGTGCAAACGAAAGCATGGCCACCGTCGAGCGCCGACGAGTAACTGTCGGGGACCCGCGTCGGGAACTTCCCCGGGGGCGCCCAGAGCGGAAACAGTTGCCACTCGCCGTCGACATCCGAGCCGCCGACGCACGAAGCGCCGTCAAAGAAGACGTTGAACCCGTAGTTCTGGTACGAGATATGGCCACCATAGTACGAGCAGTAGCCGACGATCGAGCAGCCGAGCGAGAGAGTGACCATCGGAGGGGTCGACCCGTTGGCACTGATCCGCTCGAGTGTCGAAGAGACGATGGAGACCTCGCTGTCCTCTGCGTCGACCGAATTGCCGCCGGCCGCATCGTTGATGATCGAAGAGCTCTCGATCGACAGTACGCTGTCGAGCGCGTCGATTCCTCCCATGCCACCGCCCGCATAGGTGTTGTGATGCAAGCTGGAGCGCCGCACCGTCACGTTGGCCCCATCGAAACTCGCGATCGCCGGTCCTCGGGTGTACCAGGAGGGAGGATCTTCCGTCGAACTATTGTGGGCGAGCTCGCTGTCCTCGACCGTGACGATGCCGCCATGGGTGCCGATCGCTCCGCCGTGATGCGCCGAGCACTGACGGATGCGGGAGCGGTGTACCACGAGCCCTCCGCCCGGTCGCACCTGGACACCGCCGCCAACACCGGCGATCGCACCGCCGCTGAGCGTCACGTCGGCGACCAGCAGGCTCGAAAAGCCCTGGATGTCGAAGATTCGATCCTGGAACGAGCTCATGGCGATGGTCGTCACCGACCAGCCCCATCCCACCAGGTTGATGGCGCTCGTGACATCGAGGTCTCCGGTCGCCGCGGAGTCCTCGCCGGCGCCCGCGAGAGTCAGGGTGTAGGTACCGGGGGGCAGGTCGATACTGTCGCTTCCGGAGAGCGCGTTGGCCTCCTGAACCGCCGCGCGCAGCGAGCAGCCGCCGCCGTTCTGGGCGATGCAGGCGCCATCGCCCGGCGAGGTGTCGCGCTGGTCGTCCGAACGCGTGACGACGAAGATGGCGGCGCCGAGCGTCGAGGAGCCGGTCAGCATCAACGCGAGGAGCCACGCCATGAGCAGCCGCGGCGAGCTGGCGGTAACGGCCCAACGCTGGGCGGTCGTGGAATCGGACATCGGACTCTCCGGTCTGGGCGCCGAAATGCGCCCGTCTGACCTGTAGGTCGGAATCCGCCCGCCAAGCGGGCCACGACCGAAGGACGGCGCACCGGCGGCGCTTCCGACGGGCGTGGCCAGGGACAGGGCGACAATGGCAGAACGTCTTCCCGGTTCCGCCGTGAGTTCCTCGAAGAAACGGGCTCGGGTCGTCAGGTCGGAGTGCGCCGGGAAGCCGGGTCGTTCGGCCGACCGCGCGGTTCGATGCCGGCCTGGCCCTCCGCCCCTCCCAGCGCGAGGGCGTGCGGCCCGTGGAGTTGCGCCAGCGCTCGCCGATCGGCGGCGAGGTTGCGCTCCGGGCCCGGCAACGCTAGCGTCGCCTAGCCATGCCCGAGGCCGCACGGCCGACCGAGAGCGAAGTCACCCGGATGCTCGCCGCATGGCGACGTGGGGAGACGGCCGCGGCCGACCGGCTCTTCACCCTCGTCTACGAGGAGCTGCGACGCGTCGCCCATCGCGCACTCGCCGATCAGCGGCAAGAGGCGACGCTGCAGACGACGGCGCTCGTGCACGAGCTCTATCTGCGCCTGGTGGGCTCTTTTCGCCCCGGCGACGATGACCGCCGGCACTTTTTCGGCCTCGCGGCCAAGGCGATGCGTCGCATCCTCATCGATCGCGCCCGCGAGCGGCTGGCCGAGAAGCGCGGCGGCGGCGTCCGACCGCTGCCGCTCGACCTCGCCGCCGGCGCGGCGGAGAGCACGGCCGTCGAAGCGCTCGCCGTCGACGCCGCGCTCGTGGCGCTCGAGCGCCACGACGCCCGGCTGGCCGAGCTGGTCGAGCTGCGCTTCTTCGCCGGCATCCCGGTCGCGGAGTGCGCCGCGCTGCTCGGCTGCTCGGAGCGCACCGTGAAGCGCGACTGGCAGAAGGCGCGGGCGCTGCTCGCTGACTGGCTCGGCGACGCCGCATGATCCGCCGCCGGAGGTGGGCCGGGGAGTGAACTCGCACCGCAGTCTCGACTGGGCGCGCCTCGACGCGCTGCTCGACCGCCTGCTCGAGCTCGACGCCGCCGGGGCGCGGCAGCTGCTCGACGGGCTCGATGTGGCCGACGCGCCGCTGCGCCCGCGGCTCGAAGCGGCGCTCGCGGTGGCAGCGGCCGAGGCGGGGCCACTGGCGAATTCAGCGCTCGAGCGCTGGGCGCCGCTCCTTGCCGACGAGAACGACCCGGAGGTCGCCCGAACCCTCGCTCCGGGCACGCGGTTCGGAGCTTGGGAGATCGAGGGCGAGCTCGGCCGCGGTGGCATGGGCACCGTCTACGCCGCGCACCGGTGCGACGGCACCTACGAGCAGCGCGCGGCGCTCAAGCTGCTCGCCGCGAGCGCCGACGAGCCGGCGACTCGCGCCCGCTTCATCCAGGAGCGGCAGATCCTCGCCCGCCTCGAGCATCCGGCAATCGCCCATCTCTTCGACGGCGGCGTCGCCCCCGACGGCCGCCCCTGGCTGGTGATCGAACGCGTCGACGGCGCACCGATCACCGCCTTCGCCGACGGCCGGCGGCTACCGGTCGAGGAGCGGCTCGCACTGTTCGCCCAGGTGCTCGGCGCGGTCGACGACGCCCAGCGCAGCCTCGTCGTGCATCGCGACCTGAAGCCCGCCAACATCCTGGTGAGTGAGACGGGTGCGGTCAAGCTGCTCGACTTCGGTATCGCCAAGCTTCTGGCCGCGGAGGGCGACGACGAGATCCAGCGCACGCGTTTCGGCATGGCGCTCACCCCGCAGTACGCCGCGCCCGAGCAGCTGCTCGGCGGCGCGATCACCACCGCGACCGACGTCTACGCGCTCGGGCTCGTCCTCTATGAGCTGCTCGCCGGGACGCGACCCTACCGGGTGACCGGCGAGTCGGCGCTGGCGCTCGAGCGCGCGATCGTCGAGAGCGAACCGCCGCCGCTCGCCGCCGCGCTGCACGGCCCCGCGGCAGGGGAGATCGCCGCGGCGCGCGGC
>JBDTQT010000086.1:0-14530 GCA_039932055.1 Thermoanaerobaculia bacterium | reverse complement strand
AGAGCTGCTCGAGGCAGGTTATGCCTGGGCCGACGCAAACCTTGATCTTAAATATGAGATACCTGCCGAGAAAACAACCGAACCTCAGATAGTCGTTAACGGCAACACAGCGTTGGCGCTCGGTGTGCTGGCGTCAGGAATGGAATTGTGTTCGATGTATCCGATCACGCCGGCAACATCGGCGTCCCATTATCTCAGTGAGGCGTTTGAAAAGGTTGGCGGTGTCGTCCATCAGGGAAGAGACCGAAGCTAGCAGAGGCGACGGCCAGGACACAACCTGTGGGGTATGCCGGGGCAAACACGGCTAGATATCGGGGGTCTCGCCCGGTCCGGCGCCCCTTTCCCGAAGATGCTGGAGGTAGGCCAGGATGCCGCTCGCGGCCAGCAGGAGGCCGAAGATGCAGACGATGGTCGGTCCGGTCGGCAGATCCATGCTCTCCCACTCGGTGGAAAGCGTCAGTCCGGCGACGCCGGCGGTCAGCGCCACCCCCCAGCCGATCGCGAGTCGCACCGCGGTGCGCGACGAGAGCAGGGCGCCGCAGACCGCTGGAACGATGAGATAGGAGAACACGAGGTAAACCCCGGCGATGCGCACGAAACTGGTGACGACGAGGCCGAACGTGGCATAAAAGAGGAAGTCCCAGAGGCGGACGCTCACCCCCTGGCGCTCGGCCTCGTCGAGGTCGAACGACACGAGATGAAACCTCCGCCGCAGGAGGTAATGAAAGAGGCCGACCCCGGCGAAGAGGCCGATCGTGCGCAGCACCTCGCCGGAGGAGACCAGCAGGATGTTGCCGACGAGGAGATTCTTGATCTCCTCGTCGCCTGCCGCGGTCCGCGACAGGACCAGGGTCGCAGCGGCGGCCGAGACGATGTAGATGATGCCGATGATCGCCTCCTGGGGCACGCGCGGATGGCGGAAGCGGGTGAGCGAGAAGAGCGCCGCTCCGGCGATAGTGAAGATAGTCGCGAGAATATAGGGCAGCGTGCCGTGGTCGGGATCGGCGCCGAGGAGGATCGCGGTCGCGATGCCCAGGGCGGCGATCTGCGCCAGGGCGAGGTCGACGAAGATGATCCCCCGTCCGACGACGTGCAGGCCGAAGTAGACCAGCATCGCCGGCAGAACGACGAGGGCGACGAGCGGCCAGATCCAGAGTGTCAGAAGTTCCATCCCGGTCTCCTCAGGGCTGTGTTGCCAAGGCGTGCGCGATGCGCTTCACGTTGGTGTCCATCAGGTCGATGTAGGTCGTGGTCCCGGGCAGGGCGCCCGGGAACTGGCAGACATCGACGACCTGCGCGCCGTTGTGCCCCGCCACCGACTCGGCCGTCTTGCGCGGCTGATAGGGCTCGACCAGCAGTACCTTGATGTTCTGCGCCGCCATCTTCTCGATTACCGCCGCGAGATGGGGCGGCGACGGCGGAATGCCCGGCTTCGGTTCGAGAAAAGTGTTCGCCTCGAGGCCAAAGCGGCGGCAGAAGTAGCGCCAGGTGGGATGGTAGGTAACAATCTGCCTCCCCTCGAACGGCGCGAGCGCGGCAGTCCACTCCTTCATTTTCGCGGTGAGAGCGGCGTCGAACGCCGCGAGGTTGGTCTCGAAGGTAGCCTTGCCGGCGGCATCGAGGCCGGTGAAGACGCGCGCGAGGTGGGCAGCGACGATGCGGGCGTTCTCGGGATCGAGCATGAAGTGCGGATTGCCCGCCAGATGGGTGTCGCCTTGCGAGCGGTCCGCCGACGCCGGGATATCGACCAGTTGGACGCCCTCGGAAGCGATGACATGGCCAGCGGCGCCGGTGAGGATCCTGGCGTTCCTGGCGCCGTCAAGAAGCGGCGGCAACCAGCCAACCTCGAGCTCGGCGCCGCCTTCGATCAGGACGTCGGCGCGGTTCAGCGCCACGATCTGGCTCGGGCGGGCGTCGACGAAGTGTGGGTCCTCGGTGGGCTTGGCGATCGTCGCCACCTGCACCCGGTCGCCGCCGACGGCGGTGGCCAACGCCGCGTACTCGGAGGTCGTGGCGACGACTTTGATGGCCGCCCGGGCGCTTTCCGGAGCGGCGGCGAAAGCGACGGCGAGGAGCACGATCGGGAGGTTCTGCAGCAGGCGGTTGAATGGCATCGGAAACCTCGTTTCTAGAACTTGTGCGCCGAATGGGCGCCGAGCAGGAACTCGAGCTGCAGCCAGAGGGAGTGTTCGTCGGCGGTAAAGGCGTCGCCGTGGTCGAAGTTGTACTGCAGCCGAAGTTTCGAATACTCGGTGGGGAACCAGGTCAAGACCGGCGAGACGCGGATGCGCTGCGCCAGCGCCGCCGTCTCGGGACTCTCCGCCGCGGCCGTGGCGCCCGACTCACCCGTGTCGCCGCCCACGCTGTCGAACCTGAGGCCGGCGACATAGCCCGGTTTGAAGCCCCAGTTGACCTGCAGGTAGCCGCCCCAGTCGTTGAAAGTAGTCGACGCTCGAGCGGGATCGGTCGAGGCGTCGGCGAAGAGGTCGCGGTACATCACTTCACCCTGGACCTTGACGAACGGGAAGCCCTTGAAGGCATTCGGTGCCTTCCACTTCCAGAAGCCGTCGACGCCGTAAATGCGCGTCTTGCCCTGGGCACCCGTGCCGTTCGGCCCGAGCGCCGCCGACGCGCCGACGAGCAGCGTCTGGGTGTCGGTGAGATCGAACGAGGCGGCATAGCGCGGGACGAGCAGCAGGTCGGAGACCGTCTGGACGTCGCGCTGGACGATCTCCCTCCCGAAGAGGCTCTCTCCGGGAACGCCGCGGAAGCTCGAGAGCGTCTCGCCCTGGCTGTTCTGCATCGTCAGGAAGCCCTCGGAGTAGAAGTTCGTCGGCAAGAGCCAGGAGAGGCGGGCGCCCACCGAACGCAGGCCGTCGGGCCCGAAGAACCGGCCATTCACCAGCGGCTGGTCGACGAAGTCCCAGGCGTGCGGGTGGCTCGGATTGAGCCGGCCGAATTCGGTGAAGAACTGGCCGACCTTGAGCTGCAAGCCGCGCGGCAGCGAGGTCGTGGTGGCGTAGGCCTCCTCCAGTTCGACGACCGACTCACCCTCCGGCGAGATCTGCAGGACGATGTTGGCCTGACCGCGGAAGTACGGATCGACCGCCCCCTCGAGGACCATCTCGATGTTCTGGACGGTGAAGCCGCGCTGCGCAGGGTCGTGCCCTCCCGGTTCGAGGGCGGGGACATCGGCCGCGGTCGAGGCGCCGGCGGCGATGAGACCGTCCAGGGAGAGGTTGAGGAAGTTCTTGCCGCCTCCACCGGACAGAATCGTGATCGGTGCGGGCGCAGTGGCGACCGAGGTCTGGATCGCCTCGGCCTCCGCCGCTGCCGGCGATTCGGGGGGTGTCGCGGCGAGGCCGGCAAGCCGGGCCTCGAGCGCAGCGATGCGCTGCTGATACTCGGACCGCAGCTCGTCGAGCTCTCGCCGCAGTTGGGCAATGGGGTCGACGTCTGCAGGCAGCAGGGCCGTGGCCGGCGTCGGCCCCTGTGCCGTCCCGGGGGTGGCAAACAAGGCGGCGAGCGTCGCTGCCGCAAGAAGCGATTTCAGGTACATCGTAGGCTCCTCTGCCTTCGCCCCGGATGGGACGAAGCACGGTTGAACGGTGGATTGTCCGGGCGCCGGCGCGTTCGCCGGGCGGCGGTGGAACCGAACCGTTCAGCCGGCCGGGGGGCCGCGGGGTGAGGCGGAGGAGGGAGAAGCGGCCAGCACCGGCGTTGCGTCGGCCGGCCGTTCCATCGGCAGGAGCTCCGCCGGCGCGACGGGTCCGGCGGGATCGGAACGGACGCCGCGAGCCTGGGTCTGCAGGGAACAGGTCGCGCAGGCCGGTTCGCGCAGCTCCTGCGAGCGGTCGAAGTGATGCGGAATCCGCGGGTGGCTGGCGGTCGGCTCGAAGAGCCCGCCCACCTCGATGGCACTGTGGTGGTTGGCCAGGTTGTGCAGCTCGAGCGCGCCGCTGGCGATCAGCAGGCAGCACAGCAGCGCCGCCGCCTGGCGGAAAGCAGAGCGGGGGAAGTGGGTGCTGTGGGCGATGGGCGCGCTCACGGGATCAGGTTCGGCGCACGTTCTGCTGGAAGTCCTGAAAGTAGAAGCCGGCCCAGAGGATGAACGGCAAGGCGAGCTTGAAGGGCAGATCGAGCAGGTGCTTGCCGAAGCCCCAGAGGTTCTGGGCGACCGGTCCATAGTGCTCGTTGCTCCAGGCGCCGAGCTGGGTCGAGTAGACGAACTTCACGAAGAAAAAGAGTATCAGGATGTGAAAGACGACCGAAATCAGCAGCGCCCATCCGAGGTTCTCGGCCCGGCGCCGGCGCTCGACCGCCGGTACGGCGAGGAAGAACGCGACGGTCAGGATCAGGTTGAAGTGCAGGTCGGTGATGCGGAAGCGGTAGACGAAACCGTCCTTGCCCGTGAGGTCGCTCCGCGTCACGAGCACCTGGTGGGTATCCTGAACGTAGAGCCGGGTCACCGCGGGGAACTCGCCGGCGCGGGTGAGTCGCTCCCCGGCGAGGGCGAGAAATCGGTTGTAGAACGGCGTGCAGAGCACCCAGACAGCGACCGCCGGCAGGAGCCAGAGGAGGAGGTTGCGGACGAGCCGGCCCGCCCATGAACCGGTCGCCGGACTGCCGCTCACCTGACCTGCCATCCGTGGATTTCGGGTAGAACCTAGGTCGACGGGGCGTTCTTGGGACCGAGCGGGTCGCCCGGGGCGGCCGGCGGGGTGCCGGCGAAGCGATTGGCCCAGAGGATCCACAGCAGGACGCCTGACAGGATCACCACGGTCTGCCAGATGACCGTATGCGAGCTGTCGAACAGCTTGGGCAGATAGACGCCGGTGAGGAAGAGCGCCACCACCCGGATCAAATTGATCAACTGGATGGCGACGAAGCCCAGTCCGACTCCCAGGAAGCGCGACTTCCAGGTCGCCGGAAAGGCGAGCACGGCGGCGAAGTAGATCAGCATCGCCTCGACTCCGTTGCAGCCGTTGCGGATGTTGACCGCGAAGCGCTCGCTACGGATGATCGTGCCGCTCATCGTCGTCTGCTGGCCGAGAAGGTTGAGCGTCGCGCCGCCAGCACGGGCGATGGCGGCGGTGAACGGCTCGATGACGCGGTCGTTGACCGGGTTCCAGGAGATGAGCGTGAAGCTCGTGCCGAGGATCAGCACGAAGAGAATCAGGAAGCCGAGCTCCCGCCGGTAGCGTCGCCAAGCCGACCCCGTCGTTGTGTTCGGCTGGGGGGGCGGAGAGGAGGCTCGCATGGAGGATCCCTCCGGACGCGAGGGGAGGAGAGCCTACGACGCCGTGAGCGCCCTGTCCAGATTGTCCGGAAAGGCGCGGCGAATCGATTGACAAGCTCGGCGAGCGGGCCATACCATCGCTTTGCTCGTCCACTTCGGTACCTTCGACTTGTCCCTCGTCACCAAAGCGACCATCCTCGACGCCGCCGAGATGCGTCGGATCGTGCGCCGCATGGCGGGGGAGCTGATCGAGTCCGAGAGTCGGCTGGAAGATCTCATGCTGATCGGTATCCGCACTCGCGGCGTGCCGCTCGCCGAACAGCTGGCGGCGGACATCCTGCAACTCGAAGGGAAGCGCGTGGCGATCGGAACGCTCGACATCACCCTGTATCGCGACGACCTCTCGCTGGTCGCGCCGAAGCCCGTCGTTCGCGAGAGTCACTTCCCCGAGCCGATCGAAGATCGCACGCTGGTCCTGTGCGACGACGTGCTGTACACCGGCCGGACGGTGCGGGCAGCGCTCGACGCCCTGCTCGACTTCGGGCGGCCGAAGGCGGTCCGCCTGGCGGTGCTCGTCGATCGTGGCTGGCGGGAGTTCCCGATTCACGCCGACGTCGTCGGCCGGAAGGTTCCGACCTCCGCCAACGAGGTGATCAAAGTCAGCTTCGAGGCGACCGACGGCGAGTCGAAAGTGCAGATCCTGGAGCGCAAGCCCGGAGCATGATTCCTCCCGTCGATCGGCCCGGCGATCGACCGGGCGACCCCAGCGATCGGAGCGATCCGGGCGGGCGCTCGTCCGCCCGGTCCGCGGAGAGCGAGGCGATCGCCTGGCGTCGGAAGGATCTGTTGGGAATCGCCGAGCTCTCGCTGCCGGAAATCGAGCTCATCCTGGCGACCGCCGAGTCGTTCGCCGAGGTCGCTCGCCGGCCGGTCAAGAAGGTGCCGACGCTGCGCGGCAAGACGGTAGTCAATCTCTTCTTCGAGCCTTCGACCCGCACACGCGTCTCCTTCGAGATCGCGGCCCAGCGGCTATCTGCGGACGTGGTGAACTTCAGTACCTCCGGCTCGTCGCAGTCGAAGGGCGAAACGCTGCGCGACACGACGCACAACATCGCCTCGATGTTCCCCGACTTCGTCGTTGTGCGCCATGCCCACCATGGCGTGCCGGCGATGCTGGCGCGAGAGCTCGCCTGCGGCGTCGTCAACGCTGGCGACGGTTCGCACGAGCACCCTACCCAGGCCCTCCTCGATGCCATGACGATCCGGCGTCGCAAGGGCAGGATCGCCGGGCTGACGGTGGCGCTGGTGGGCGACATCGCCCACAGCCGCGTCGCGCGCTCGAACATCCACCTCTTGACCCGCCTCGGTGCCCGTGTGCGCGTGGCGGGTCCCCGGACCATGCTGCCGGCGGCGATCGCCTCCATGGGGGTGGAGGTCTGCTACACGATCGAAGAGGCGGTCGAGGGAGCGGACGTGATCGTCATGCTCCGGCTGCAGCTCGAACGCCAGCGCAGCGTCCTCTTCCCGAGTCTGGGCGAATACGCCTCACTCTTCGGGCTCAATCCGAAGCGCTTGGCGCTCGCCGCTGCCGACGCCATCGTCCTGCATCCTGGACCGATGAACCGGGGGGTCGAGATTACCAGCGAGGTCGCCGACGGCCCGCATTCGGCCATTCTCGAGCAGGTCGGCCAGGGTGTCGCGGTGCGCATGGCGGTGCTCTATCTGCTCGCCGGTGCGCAAAGGCCGGCGTCATGAAGTCGCAACTGCTCACCGGCGGGCGGTTGATCGACCCGGCTCAGGGCATCGACGGAGCCTTCGACCTTCTGCTCACGGACGGCATCGTGGCCGAGGTTGGTGCGCCAGGGAGCCTGCGGGAGAAGGCGGCAGCGGCGTCGGGCGCGCGGGCGGGCGAGGAGCTCGAAGTGATCGAGCTGGCGGGCAAAGTCGTCTGCCCCGGGCTGATCGATATTCATGTCCACCTCCGTGAGCCGGGGCAGGAGGCCAAGGAGACCGTCGCTACCGGCGTCGCGGCGGCGGTGGCTGGCGGCTTCACCCGGGTCGCCTGCATGGCGAATACCCTGCCGGCCAACGACAGCGGGTGGGTGACGAGCGTCATCGTGCGCGCCGCCGAGGTCGCGGCGCTCGCCCGGGTGCATCCGATCGGCGCCATCAGCAAAGGGCTCGAGGGCAAGGAGCTGGCGCCGATGGGCGCCATGGTCGCTGCTGGCGCTGTCGCGGTTTCAGACGACGGCCGGCCGGTGTCGAACGCGGAGTTGATGCGACGAGCGCTCGAGTACGCCCAACATTTCGGCATCCCGGTCATTCAGCACGCCCAGGACATGGATCTGTCGGGCGACGGTGTGATGCACGAAGGGGAGTGGTCGGCGCGCTCGGGAATGCCGGGAATCCCGGGCCTCGCCGAGGACGTCATGGTGGCGCGCGATCTGCTGCTCGTCGAGGAGACCGGCGGCCGCTACCATCTGGCGCACATGTCGACCGCGCGCACCACGGGAATGATGCGCGAAGCGAAGCGCCGCGGTCTGCCGGTGACCTGCGAAGTGACACCGCACCACCTCCTGCTCACCGACCAGGCGGTGGTCGAAGCCGGTTTCGACGCCCAGTTCAAGATGAATCCACCGTTGCGCGCCAGCCGAGACCGCGCGGCGCTGCTGGTGGCTCTCCTCGACGGCACGGTGGATGCCATCGCAAGCGACCACGCGCCGCACACTTCGGACGAGAAGTGCTTCGAGTTCGAGCTCGCGCCGTTCGGCATCCTCGGTCTCGAGACCACCCTCGCCGTCTGCCTCGAGCATCTCGTGCGCCCTGGGCATCTGGCGCTCGGCAGGCTCGTCGAGCTCCTGACGTCGGGGCCGGCGCGGGTGCTGGGCCTCCCCGGCGGAACGCTGGCCCCCGGCTCCCCGGCCGACGTCACGGTCATCGATCTCGACCGCCGCTGGACGATCGAGCCGAAGGAGTTCCACAGCAAGTCGCGCAATACACTGTTCGGCGGTTGGCCGGTGACCGGCGCCGCGGTGCTGACGATCGTCGGCGGCCGCATCGTCTTCCGGCTGCCTCCGCCAGCGCCGGTGGCGCCATGACGCATCGCGAACTGCTCGAGGCCGGCATCGCCGCCGCGGAAGCGGGCGCCGAGGTGCTGAAGCGCTATTTCCGCAGCGCCGATCTCGAGGTACGGACCAAGGCGCAAAACGACTTCGTCACCCAAGCCGACCACGAGAGCGAGGCCGTTCTGGTGGCGGAGCTGCTGCGCCGCTTTCCCGACCATCGGATTCTTGCCGAAGAGGGCAGCCTCAACAGCGCCGCCTCGGGTGACTACGAGTGGGTCATCGATCCGCTCGACGGCACGACCAACTTCCTGCAGGGCTTGCCGGTGTGGGCGGTCTCAGTCGCCTGCCGGCGCGGCAGCGAAATTCTGGCCGGCGTCGTGCTCGATCCGCAGGGGGGCAACGTCTTCGCCGCCGCGCGCGGCGGCGGCGCTTTCTGGAACGGACGACGGATGCGCGTCTCCGACCGACCCACCCTGTCCGGCGCCTTTCTCGCCACCGGTTACCCGTTTCGCGCCAAGGCGGCGCTCGACCTCTATCTCGGTCTCTTTCGCCGCGTCTTCACCGAGGCCCGGGCGATCCGGCGGTGCGGCGCGGCGGCGCTCGACCTGGCCTATGTCGCGGCGGGTGTCTACGACGGCTTCTTCGAGTTCCGCCTGGCGCCGTGGGACATCGCCGCCGGCGCCCTGCTGATCGAGCAGGCCGGCGGAGTGCTCTCCGACCTCGACGGCGGCGAGCGTTATCTCGCCTCGGGCAATGTCCTCGCCGGGAATCCCGGAGTCCACGCCGGCCTGCTGGCGGTCGCCAGGGACATGGTATCGGAGGCGGAGCTCGACCGTCTCGTGCCGTGAGCCGGGCGGACTCCGTCGAGCTGCACCTCCATCCGCGTAACGCACACGGGCGGATCCGCACCCTTCGCCTCAGCCGCCGCGGGCGGCGTTTCGGCCTCGCACTGCTCGCGGTGTATGTGCTGTTCCTTTCCGGCGGCCTGCTGCTGGCCCCGCGGACGATCTCGAAGCAGCTGCTGCAGCGCGAGTATCGCGTGCGAGTCGCCAGACGCCAGCAGCTCGGCGAGCGCCTGCAGGCGCTGGTCGAGCGCTTCGCCGAGCTGGGCCGGCAGGGGCAGGCGCTGCGCGATCGGGTCGAACGCATCCAGCGGGTTTACGGTTTGCCGCAGCTGGACGAGGGCGCGATGGCGGAGTATCCGGCGCGGCCGGCCGACCTGCCGGTGACGATCTTCGGCAGCACCCTCGCGCAGGGCAATCGCCTCGAGGCGGCGCTGCGCCTGGATCTCGACCAGACCGATCGGGTGCTCGCCGCTATCGCCGCGTTCGAGAGCGCGCAGCGGACATGGGTGACCCAGGTCCCGGCGCGATCGCCGCTGCGCGGCGACGACGTCGTGCTGACGAGCCCCTTCGGTAGCCGCCGCAGTCCCTATACGCAGACGATGGAGTTCCACTCCGGAATCGATCTCGCGGCGCCGTCAGGGACACGGATCTTCGCTCCGGTCGAGGGCGTGGTGGTCTGGGCGGGAGCGGTCGAGGCCGACCGTCGCAACGACTGGTGGCGGCTCGGGAAGACGGTCGTCATCGCCAGCGGTGACACCTTCCGGACGATTTTCGGACACTGCCAGGAGATTCTGGTGCGGCCGGGCACTCGGGTGGAGGCCGGCGATCCGATCGCCACGGTCGGCGACACCGGCTGGACGACCGGGCCGCACCTGCACTATGAGATCCGGCGTCGGACGGGCGCCGGCTGGACGGCGGTCGATCCTCGCGACTACCTGCTCGACCGTCCGCTGGAAGAACGCGGACGGCCGACCGCGGCGCGCAAGCCGAACAGCCTCGAAGCCCAGCCGCTCCCGCCGCAGTTCCTGCGCTAGACGATATGCAGCGGCCGCGGCGGAGTCAGGAGTCTGCGGTTTCCCAGTGGAAGCGGTGTATCAGGCGGTGGAGGGTGGGCGCGAAGACGATCCGTCAAGCTCACCCGACGCGCGTCGGCGAGCGGAACAGCACCACGCCGAACCAGACCGCGAAGAGGCCGTAGAGACAGGTCAGAGCCACCAGTTCGGCTTGACGCTCGCCGGCGACGATTCCCCGAACGAGGGCGAGCCCGACGCTGGTGAAGTGGAGGAGATTGCCCATCGCGATCGGACGGTTGTAGATCCCGCCGATAGCCATGTCGCGGACCGACCAGTTGAGCATCGCGAAGCCGAGGTAGAGGCCGCCGACGATCTGCACCAGAAGAACAGCCGGGCGGCCGCCGCCGCCCGCCCAGGCAACAATCTCCTGCGGCAGAAAAGTCGCTGCCAGGCCAAGGCCGCCCAAAGCGGCCGCGCTGAGGCTCATCATCCATTTTGTCTGCATAGGCTCCGTCCGACTCCATGCCGAGATCAACAATCGTACCTTCCCGGTCTACGATTGGCACGCGTTCGAGTTCGATAGAGTTTCACCGGGTGCCGATCCCGGTGCGCCTGCCGTTCCGCCGCGCCGTGCGATTGCTGAAAGCTGTGAGGTCCCGTTGACGATTGGGCGACCGCCTGTCCCTATGCTCGCCAGGAGGCGCTTTCGACCCCTGCTGGCCTGGATGGCGCTGCTCATAGGCGGCCTCTTTCTGGCGGCGCTCGTGGCGCCGTTCGCCTATTCCGCGTTGCGCGAGCTGCTGCCCGGGGCGCGCTGGCCGTTCTCGCGCGTCTTCAACCGCACGGCGATGGTGATCGCCGCCCTGCTGCTGTTCGTCTTGCGCCGCCCGCTCGGGTTGAGCTTGCTGCCGGCGCTGTTCGCCCGGCGCTCCACCGGGCGAAAGCTCGGCGAAATCGTCGCCGGCTTCGGGGCTGCGCTGCTCGGAGTGACGGTTGCTGGCGCTACCGCCTGGGTCCTGGGCCTTCTCGGACCGGCCGCCTCGCCCTACGCCTTTTTCGCGGGACGAACGGCAACCGTTCTCGTCAGCGGTCTCGTCGTCGGCGGCATCGAGGAAACCCTGTTCCGCGGGATGATGCTGGTTTCGCTCGCTGCGACGATCGGTTTTCCCGCGGCGGCGATCGCCAGCAGCGGCGCTTACGCCCTCGTTCATCTGCTGGTCTCCGATCCGACCCTCGGACGCGAGGGTTCCTCTCTCGATGCCGGTTTTGCCTATTTGGTCCACGCCGTCGGCCGCCAGCTCGAGCCGGCGTCGCTGCTGCCGCTCTTCGGGATCTTCCTCTGCGGCCTCGTGGCAGCGGTTGTCGTCCGGCGCAGCGGAGCGCTCTACATCGCCATCGGGCTCCACGCTGGCTGGGTCTTCGCTTTTCAGGTCCTGCGCCACGCAACCCGGCCGCTGGTCGAGATCCCCGGACACTCGTATCTCGCCACCCATCACTACCTAGTCGGAACGGTCTGGGCCTGGGCCGGGGTCATCCTCGCTGGTGCCCTGGCGCTCGCATGGGTTGCCTGGGTCAGGCAGGATCGAGCCGGAGGAGCTCTCGATCGATGATTTCCAGCTCGTGACGGAGCGCATCGCGAGGTATCATCCCACCACATGGAACGCCGTATCCACCGCCGTTTCTCGCGCCGCATCGAGTTGCGCTATTGGCGCCCCGGAGAGGTCCAGGGGCACACGGCCTACACCACCAACATTTCGAAAAGCGGTCTCTTCCTGAACAGTGCCATCGCGCTGATGCCGGGCGAGCGCCTGCGCCTCGAGATCGTCGACCGCGAGAGCGGTTTTTTCGCCGAGGGGCGGGTGGCCCGTGTCCATCGCGTCGCTCTCGCGTTGCGCCAGATGGACCAGCAGGGCGTGGGGGTGCGGTTTCTCCCGCCGGAGGAGCTCGTCGAGAATTTCTTGCCGCTCGCGCGGCAGTCCGGCCCGGTCACCCGGGGGGGGAGGGCAGTCGAGGCGGAGTCGTTCGCGGCCGACGACACTCCTTCGTCGGGGGACGCCGGAGCGGCGGCAGGGGGTGGGTCGGCGAGCGACCCGCTATCGGCGTGCCAAGCGGCGCCGGACATCGATCGGGACAGGGTAGTTCCGGTGCAGTTCGCCGACCCGTCGAGCTTCCTCTCGACCTACCATCGCGACATCGCCGCCGGCGGACTTTTCGTCTCGACGCCGCAGCCGATGGAACTGCACGCCGCGATCTGGGTCGAGATGCAGCTGCCGATACCCGGCGAGCGGGCCCGGCTCTTCGCGGCCCGGGTCGTCCAGCGCTTCGAACCCCAGGCCGCTGTCGGCGGGGGGCGGAACCTGCTGTCCGGGATGGCGGTGCAGTTCGTCGAGCCCGAGAAGGTCCTGGCCGAGCTCCGGCCGCTTCTCGCCATCCTGAGGAGGTAAGCTTGTCCATTCCGGCGGTCGCACGGATCGCCGATCTACGAGGAGAGTTCCGATGCCCTATAGCCCGCTGTTGATCCGACCGATGCGCGAGGAGCTGACCGGCGCCGGTTTTTCCGAGTTGAGGACCGCCGCCGAGGTGGACCAGTTGCTCGACGAGAAGCAGGGGACCACGCTGGTGGTGGTCAACTCCGTGTGCGGCTGCGCCGCCGGTGGGGCCCGCCCGGGAGCGCGCCTGGCGATCCAGGAATCGCCGCGCCCCGACCGGCTCGCCACGGTCTTCGCCGGCCAGGATCTCGAGGCGACGGCGCGCCTGCGCGCGCGCTTCGGTCCGATTCCGCCTTCGTCGCCGTCGATGGGACTGTTCAAGGACGGGGAGTTGGTCTGGTTCCTGCCGCGCCACCGGATCGAAGGCCGCGACGCCCTCGCGGTGGCGGCCGACCTGCGGGCAGCGTTCACGGTGCACTGCTCACCCGTGCCGGTCGCGGGCTGAGACCGCGACAGAGCCGCGCGCCGAAACCGGCCGACTCGACCATGGGCACATTCCACCACGACAAGCACGAGCTGCACGGTATTACCGTCATCGTCGAGACCAGCGGGCCCGAGCTCTACATCGGGCGCTGCGACGACATCGTCGCGCAGGGGGTCATCCTGCGCGACGCCGACGTCCATCGGGAGGGGCGCGAGGGGGATCCGGCGTCGTCGGCCGTGAGCCGCGCCGATTTTCTCGACCATGCCCGGCGTTTCGGCGCCTGGCCGAATCTGAAGCACATTCTCGTTCCGGCCGAAAGCGTGCGCGAGATCCGCCGCCTGGGCGGGATCTGAGGAACCTTCGACAGGAGTCCATCTCATGAACGGAATCGTCCGCGTCCCGGCCCCGCTCAACGAACCGGTCCACTCCTATGCTCCGGGCTCTCCGGAACGGGCCTCTCTCAAACGTCGCCTGGCGGAGATGGCGAACGCGGAGATCGAGATTCCGCTGGTCATCGGCGGTCAGGCGGTGCGCACCGGCAAGCTCGGGCGCAGCGTCTCGCCGCACGACCATGCCCGCACGCTCGCCACTTATCATCAGGCTGGGCGCAAGGAGGCCGAGCAGGCAATCGCCGCCGCCGCCGCGGCATGGCGGGAGTGGTCCGAGACGCCCTGGGAGGCGCGCGCGGCGGTGCTGCTCAAGGCGGCCGACCTTCTCGCCGGTCCGTGGCGCGACACGGTCAACGCCGCGACCATGCTCGGCCAGTCGAAGACGGTCTTCCAGGCCGAGATCGACTCGGCCTGCGAGCTCATCGACTTCTGGCGGTTCAACGCCCACTATGCCCAGGAGATCTATGCCCAGCAGCCGGCCTCGTCGCGCGGCATCTGGAACATGGTCGACTACCGGCCGCTCGAGGGCTTCGTCTTCGCCGTGACGCCCTTCAACTTCACCGCCATCGGCGGCAATCTGTCGACCTCGCCGGCGCTCATGGGCAACACGGTGCTGTGGAAGCCGGCCTCGACTTCGATCCTTTCGAATCACTACATCATGCAGATCCTGATCGAGGCAGGAATGCCGCCCGGGGTGGTGAACTTCATCCCCGGGCGTGGCGCCGACGTCGGCGATCCGGTCTTCGCCAGCGCCGCCTTCGCCGGGCTGCATTTCACCGGTTCCACCGAGACCTTCCACGGCATGTGGAAGACGATCGCGACCAACCTGCCGCAGTACAAGTCCTATCCCCGGATCGTCGGCGAGACCGGCGGCAAGGACTTCATCTTCGCCCACCCTTCGGCCGACGTCGAGGCGCTCGCCGTGGCGCTGGTGCGCGGCTCGTTCGAGTACCAGGGCCAGAAATGTTCGGCGGCCTCCCGCGGCTACATCCCGAAGTCGCTCTGGCCGGCGGTCAAGGAGCGCGTCGTGGCCGAGGTCGAGGCGATCCGCATGGGCTCGCCGCTC
>JBDTQT010000085.1:0-14584 GCA_039932055.1 Thermoanaerobaculia bacterium | reverse complement strand
TCCTGATCAGTTGGCGGATCTCGAGCGCAAGGTCTCCGTGCGCTTCAGCGCGGCCTTGGCGGAGATCCGCCAGGAGATGCGCCGTGCGGTGGAAGCCCAAGCGCAGCGGGCGAGCTCCGCCATGCTCGCGGATCTGGATGCGATCCGACCGCCGGCAGCCGAGGGCTTTCTGGCCGCGGAAGATCTGCATGAGGTGACCCGCGAAGCGGGCGACGACGCGCGGCGTAATCTGGCGCGCGGGCTGCACAAGGCCGTCGTCGAATTCGACCGGGCGCGCTCGCAGAATGGCGTCCTCGAAGCTCTCCTCTCCGCCGCCCGGCCGTTCGGCGACCACGCCGCGCTCTGGCTGATGCGGCCCGAGGAGATCGTCGGCTGGGCGAGTCGCGGTTTCGCCAGCGATCCGCCCAGGGATCCGATTGCCGGCTGCACGCTGTCGCACCAGACATCGCCGGCGCTCGCGCGCCTCGCGACCGGCCGCGGCGGTGTCGAGCTCGGCGCCGCCGAGGCCGCGCAGCTCGCCCACGCACTCGAGATCGCCGCGCCGGCGCGCGCCCTCTTCCTGCCGCTGGTGCTGCGCGACCGCGTCGCGGCAGCGCTCTACCTCGATTCCGCCACCGCCGGCGAGTTCGAGATCGAGGCGCTGCAGATGCTGACGCTGGCCGCGGCGCAACGGCTCGAGCTGCAGGCGCTTTCGACTCGCAGCTACACGCCGACGCTCTTTCTCGACGCAGATGCCCCCGCCAACGAGAGCGGGCTCGCGCTTTGGGATCCCACCGTTCCCGCCAGCGGTGCGACGGTCGCCGAGGGCGCGGAGGCCGCGACAGTCGAGGAGCCGGAATACACGGCAGCAGCGCCGACGGTCGCCGGCAGCGCGGCGCCCGAATACGCCTGGGAGGGGAGCCCCGAGGAGGTCGCCGAGACGGCGATAACCCTTTCGAGCACCGCACCCTTCGAGCCCGCGGAGATGGCGGTGGCGCCGGTCACCGCCGGCGAGGAGATTGCTTGGCAAATGGAAGAGGCGAACGAGAGCGCCTTGATTGGCTCAGCGCCCGGTCTCTCGGCGCCCGCGGCGACGGACTGGCTCACGGCGGCGCCCTCCGACGGGCTCCCTCTGTCGCACGCCACGCCGGAGGCGGCGCCGGCCGCGGACGCTTTCGCCCCCTCTCCGGCCGCCGAATGGCAGGAGGTCGAGGAGGCGACGGCGCCGCACTCGACTTTTTCGCCCGCCGCCACGCAGCGCTTCCCCACATCTGCCGTGACCAACGAGTTTCCGCAACCGGACCTCGCCGTGGCACCGGACCTGGAGGCGCTCCCCCCGAACGCCGCCAGCACGATCGCCTTCGTGCCACCAGCGGATGCACTCGACGTCGATCTCGCCGACGATGCAACCGTCAGGATCCAGCGCTCGTCCCTGCAGCCGCCCGCCCCGCCAGCGGCTCCGATCGCTCCGATCGCTCCAGCCGAACCGGCGCGCCCGACGAACGCCGGTGCCGGCGTGCACGACGACGAGCCGACGATCTCGCGCGGTCCGCGCACCACCGAGGTCGCGCCGCCGGCCGATCTGCAGGGTCCGGGCTGGGCCTTCTCGAGTGCGCGCGCGCCGCGCGCCAGTGGCGACAACGCGCTGCACGAGGAGGCGCGCCGCCTGGCCCGGCTGCTGGTTTCGGAGATCAAGCTCTACAACGAGGACCAGGTCGAGGAGGGTCGGCACAATCGCGACATCTACCATCGACTGAAGGACGACATCGACCGCTCGCGCCAGATCTACGAAGAGCGCGTCCATGAGAGCGTACGGGGCACGACCGATTATTTTCAGCAGGAGCTGATCCGCAGTCTCGCGGGCGGCGATTCGCGCGCGCTGGGGATCTGAGGCCGACTTGCCGGTGACGCTCCTCCGCCGCACCGCTCTCACCCTCGCTCTGGGCGGAGCGCTGGCGGCAGCGGCAGATCTCATGTACTCCCCGGCGGCCGGCGCGACCGCCACCCTTCCCGCGGTGACGCTGCCGTTCGGCCCAGCGCAGCCGCTCTCCGCCGACTTTTCCGCGGCCGCGACAGCGGCGCGCACCAGCGGCTACCCGGCCGCCTCCCGGTTGCTCTCGGCCCGGCTCGACGACGGTGAACCCGAGGCCGGCCGCGCCCGCGTCGTGCTCGGCCTGATGGCATGGGAGGCCGGGCGCGCCGCCGACGCCCTCCGCCTGCTCGCCCAGGGTCCCGGCCCGCTGCCACTCGAAGATCTGCGCCTGTGGACGCTCGCCGAGGAGAGCGCCGCGCGCGGCGCGAATCGGCCGGCGAGGACGGCGCTCGAGGAGCTCCTGCGCGTCGTTCCGGACTCGCCGCTGCGGCGCGCGAGCCTGCTCAAGCTCGCCGAGCTCGCTTTCGCGTCCAACCAGGTCGGCGACGCCCTGGCCTTCATCGTCCAGGGACGCGCCGAGCCGCTTTCGGCGCAGGAGTGCGAGCAGTTCGACAGCCTGGCCTGGACGATCGGGCGCGCCACCAGCAACGAAGCGGTGCTGCGGGAGGCGGCCCGGCGCCTGCTGGTGCGCTCGCCGCTCGCCGCCGCCCGGCTCGATGTCGCGGGGACTCTGGTCACCCGCCCGCAGGGCGACTGGCGGGAGTTCCTCTCTGTCGAAGATCTGCTGGCGCGCGCGGCGGCGCTGCTGCAGGTGGATGTGCCCCAGGGCGCGCTCTCCACTCTCGACGCCGTGCCGCAGGCGGCACGGACTCTGGAGTGGAGCCTGCTGCGGGCGCGCGCGCTCACCGCCGCCCAGCGCGGCAACGATGCGCTCAACGAGCTCTCCCTGGCGAGCGCGGTGCTTGCAACGCTGGCCACCGACCGGACCGGCGGCGCCACTGGCGACCAGCGGGCGACGCTCGAGCTCGAGCGCGCGCACGCCGCCGCGGATGCCGCAGCAGTCCGCCGCGGTCGGCCGGCGCCGCCGGCAGCCGAGCGCGCGGCGCTCGGCGCAGCGGGGCTCACCGCGCTCCGCCGTGCGGTCGAGCTCGCGACATCCCCCGAGCTCCGGGCGGCGGCGCTCCGCGAGCTCTACACGGAGATGGAGGCCGCCGGCGAGATCGACGCCACGATCGCCCTGTTGCACGAGTTGGCGAAGGTCGCTCCCAGCGATGCGCTCGGCGCGCGACCGCTCTGGGAGCGCGGCTGGCGCGAGTACCAGACCGGCAACTGGAGCGGCGCCGTCGGCTACTGGAGTGAGCTGCGCGACCTCTATCCGGCGATCTCCTACGCGCGGAGCGCCCACTATTGGTCGGGCCGCGCATTCGAGAAGCTCGGCGACCGCGAGCGCGCGCGCGCCGCCTTCATCGAGCTGACGCACGCCGACACCGCCGATTTCTACTCCAGGCAGGCGGCGCTGCGGCTCGCGGGTAGCCCCACTGCCGCTCTGCCCGAGCGCGATGCCGCGCGCGAGGAGTGGCCCTCCGACCGCAAGATCGCGCGTGCGCGCTGGCTCTCCGACCTGGCGCTCGACAAATTGGCCGCAGCCGAGCTCGACCGCGTCGCCGGGTCGGCGGACTTGCGCGCCGTGGCGGCGCTCCGGGGTCTTGTCCTCGCCCGCACGGGAGTCCGCCGCGAGAGCCTGCGCGAGCTGCGCAAGGCCTTCCCGCAGCTCGCCACGGCCCACCAGGAGACCGTTCCGCGCGCCGCCCTCGAGCTCTACTATCCGCGCCCCTACGCCGATCAGGTGGTCCGCTTCGCGAACGAGAAGTCACTGCCAAAGTCCCTGGTCTTCGGCATCGTCCACCAGGAGAGCGGCTTCGACCCGGCGGCCCAGAGCCGCTCTGGCGCACGCGGCCTGATGCAGATCATGCCGTCGACCGGCAAGGAGCTGGCGCGGCGGCTCGGGATGCCTTTTTCCACGCAGCGACTTTTCGACCCCGAATACAGTTTGCGCCTGGGTACGACATACTTCCGGCAGATGCTGGGTATGTTCGACAACCGGGTGGAGCTCGCCCTCGCGGGCTACAACGGCGGACCGGGCCGGATTCAGCGTCTCTGGCGCGAACAGCAGGCCGCCGGTGAAGTCGATCGATTCCTCGAGGGTCTGACGATCGTCGAGTCGCGCAACTACGTGAAGCGCATTCTTGTCTTGGCAGAAAGTTACCGGAGCCTGTATTCCGATCTCAGCTGACCCGGGAAAGCCCCATCGTGGGGCTTCGCTATACTGGCTTCGTCGCCTGTTGGGCGGAGCTCATCCCGGGTCCATAGCTCAGCGGTTAGAGCAACCGGCTCATAACCGGCAGGTCTCTGGTTCGAATCCAGGTGGACCCACTGCATAAACCATGACCGACACCATCTCGCAGCTCGTTCATCTCAGCCGTTCCATGCAGTCTTTGGCATCGGCCAGCGCGCTCCTCGCAGGAGTCCCGGAAAGCATGCGCGCGCTGCACGAGGAGTTCACCGCCGCCAAAGCGGAGCTCGACGCTCTGGACGCAAGCGCTACCCAGGCAGCGCTCGAACGCCGTCAGGCCGAGGCCGCCATCGCCGATGCGCAAGAGAAGCTCAAGCATTTTCAGCAGCAGGTCTCCAAGGTGCGCAACCAGCGTGAATACGGCGCGCTGCTGACCGAGATCGACACCGTCAAGCAGCAGACGAAAACGCTCGAGGACGCCGCTCTCGCGGCGGAGACGCGCTCCGAGGAGATCGCCAAGGAGCTTGCCGACCGCCACGCCGTCTTTGCCGACCTCAATTCGCGCTATCAGGCCGAACTGGTGGACTGGGAGGCCGAGAAACCGGTGGTCGCCCAGCGCGCCGCGGTGCTCAAGGCCGAGGTCGCGGCGCTCGAAGTCGGTCTGCCACGCCCGGTCCTCGGCCACCTGCGCCGCATCTTCGAGCGCTACAAGGGCGACACCCTGGCGATCGTGCGCAAGGTGGAGCGGCCGGGCGCGCAGGCGATCTGGCACTGCTCGAGCTGCAACTACCAGATCCGTCCCCAGGTGGCGGTGGAGATCCGCAGCCGCGGGACGATCGTCCAGTGCGAAGGCTGCAAGCGGTTTCTGCGCGTCGAAGAGAACGGCTGATCCGCAGGCGGGTCGCGCGCGAGCTTCCCCGTGGACGTCGCCCAGCGCTACCGCGAGATCGAACGCCGGATCCAAGCCGCCTGTGACCGCGCCGGGCGGTCGCGCGCCAGCGTGCAACTGGTTGGCGCCAGCAAGCGCCAGTCGCTCGACGTGCTGGCCGCCGCCTATGCCTGCGGTCTGCGCTGCTTCGGCGAGAACCGCGTGCAGGAGGCGGTCGCCAAAGCGCCGCAACTGCCCGACGACATCGAGTGGCACCTCCTCGGACCGCTGCAGTCGAACAAGGTCCGCAAGGCGATAGCGCTCTGCCGCGTCGTGCACGCGGTCGACCGTCTCGCGATCGCCCTCGAGATCGATGCCGAGGCGGCCCGGCAGGGCCGTCGAATTGGCGGCTTCGTCGAGGTCAACCTCGGCGGCGAGGAGTCCAAGCACGGCTTCGCGCCGGCAGATCTGACAGCGACGCTGGCGGATCTCGCCGGCCTGACAAATCTCGATATCCGCGGGCTGATGGCGATTCCGCCGCCGGGCGCGACGGCGGAGGACTCGCGCCCCCACTTCCGCCGCCTCGCCGGCCTGCGCGACGAGCTCGCCCGGCGCCCGGAGTGGCGGGGCCGCGGCTTCGCCGGCGAGCTCTCGATGGGAATGAGCGATGACTTCGAGGTCGCCATCGAAGAGGGCGCCACTCAGGTGCGCATCGGCAGCGCGCTGTTCGGTGAGCGCCCAGCCTAGCGTGCGCGAATCGCGCCGGTGCCAGGCATGTTACCCTCTGCCGTTCGGTGGTCGCGGGTGCGCGTAGGCGCGCGGCGGCAGGCTACGGAGACCTGGATTCGATGAACTTCGTGCAAGGCTTCGGCTTCAGCCTTCTGCAGTTGGTGTTCGGCGTGATGGATCTCTACACCTGGATCCTGATCATCCGGGCGCTCTTGTCGTGGGTTTCCCCCGACCCCAGGAATCCGCTCGTCCAGATCCTCGTTCGCCTGACCGAGCCTGTTCAGAGGCCCTTGCGCAAGCTCGTGCCACCGGCGAAGCTCGGCGGTCTCGACCTCTCGCCCATGCTCGCGATCCTGCTCATCCAGTTCATCAAGAACGGCCTGGTCTACTCGCTCGGCGGACAGCCGCGCATGCCGTTCTAGGCCGACCGTTCCAATCCGGAAAGGAGACACCCGTGCCGATGCAACCGCTCGATATCCAGAAGACTCGTTTCGCCCACAAGATGCGCGGCTACGATCCGGTGGAAGTGGAGAATTTTCTCGCCCTGGTGGCCGAGGATCTGACCCAGCGCCTCGGCGAGATCGAGCGCCTCGAGCGCGACAACCGTTCGTTGCGCGAGCGCGTCGCGCACTCCGAGGAGCGCGAGCGCCAGCTCCACGATGCCATCCTGCGCGGCAAGAAGGTCTCCGACGAGATGATCTCCACTTCGCAGCGCGAGGCCCAGATGCTGGTGCGCGAGGCGGAGATGACCGCCGAGCGGATGGTCGGGCAGGCCGCCGAGCGCGCCGCCGAGGTCGAAAGAGGCATCGCCGAGCTCCGCCTGCGGCGCAAGGAGCTGCAGCTCAAGTTCAAGAGCACGCTCGAACTCTTCGGCCAGATTCTCGAAGCCGAGATGGAGGACGAGCGCACTGCAGCCACGGTGCACACCCTGGCCAGGCGGACGAAGACCGGAGCGTGAGCAGCCTGGCGCCGCGACGGGCGATCGACCCGGAGAGCTGCAACCTGGTGATGGCGCAGATCCTCGAAGAGGGGGACCGCGCCGACCTCGCCTGGCTCGCACGCGAGGTGGGCCGAGAGACGCTCGCCACCTTCGTCCGTGAGCACGGCGGCCGCAAGCTCTCCGCCCGCAGCCGCCGCTTCTGGAGCCGCGCGCTCGGCCTGGTTGAGCCGGCGCCGAACCCGCTCGCGGAGCAGCTCTGGCCGCTCGCCTGAGCCCCTCCCGCCTGGAGTCGCTCGCCCCGGCGACGCGGCGGCTGCTCGCCGAGCTCGGCGACCGGCCGTGGAGCGCGGATTTCTATCTCGCCGGCTCAGCTGCCCTGGCGCTCTACCTCGGACACCGTCCGGTGCGCGACCTCGATCTGATGTCGCTCGCCAATCGCCTTGCCCCCCAGGAGCGCCGCGACCTGCTGGCAGACCTCCTGCATTTGGCGCCGGAAGCGCGTGTCGTGACTGCGCGCGACGGCTACCTCGCCCTCCTGCTGCCGGGGGAGGTCGCGCTGCGCTTCTACTACTACCCCTATCCGCTGGTCGAGCCGTTCGGCGGCGAGGCCCTGGCCGTCGCGTCGGCGATCGACCTCGGGCTGATGAAGCTCGGGGCGGTGATCAGCCGGGGGAGCAAGCGCGATTTTGTCGACCTCTTCCTGCTCTGCCGCGAGCTGCCGCTCGCCCTCCTCCTCGACCGCGCGCCGGAGAAGTTCGGCCATGTCGGAGACTTCGGGCTGCAGGCGATGAAGGGACTCGCCGACACCGCTGCCGCCGCCGGTGAGCCAATGCCGGCTCTCGCCGAGGCGCTCGCCTGGGACGAGGTCGAAGGCTGGATCTCGAGCGCCGTCGAGGCATCCGGCCGGGAGCTGCTGCCCACACCATGAGCGACCTGCTGATCGACAACCTCGCCGAGATCGCGACACCGCTCGGTTCGACACCCCGCCGCGGCGCCGAACAGGCTGCGGTTGCTCGCCTGCGAGCCGGCTCGGATAGCTCCGGCGTCGAGATCCTCTGCCGCGACGGGCGGCTCGCTTTCGTCGGTAGTCGCGACGACCGCGAGCGTCTCTGGGGAGAGCTTGCCGACGTGCCACGACTCGACGGCCGCCGCGGCACCGCGGTGCCCGGATTCGTCGACGGCCACACCCATCTGCCCTGGGCCGGGTCGCGCGAAGACGAGTTCGTGCAGCGGCTCGCCGGACGGTCGTACCAGGAGATTGCCGCCGCCGGCGGCGGCATCCTGTCGACCGTGCGCGCGACGCGGGCGGTCGACGGGCCCACGCTCGTCGAGCTCGCCCTCGGCCGCCTCCGCTGGATGCTCTCCTGCGGCACGACGACCGCCGAGGCGAAGAGCGGCTACGGCCTGACTCTGGGCGACGAGCTGAAGCAGCTCGAGGCGATCCGCGCCGCTGCCGCCCTCCAGCCGGTCGAGCTGGTGCCGACCCTCCTTGCCGCCCACGAGGTGCCAGCCGAATATCGCGACCGCCGCGAGGCCTACCTCGATCTGGTCTGCGACGAGATCGTGCCGGCGGCGGCCGAACGCGGCCTGGCGCGTTTCTGCGACGTCTTCTGCGAGAAGGGGGTCTTCTCGGCGGCCGAGTCGCGGCGCGTGCTCGAAGCGGGGCGCCGGCACGGCCTGCTCCCCCGCCTGCACGCTGACGAGTTTGCCGACTCGGGCGGCGCCCAACTCGCCGCCGACCTCGGGGCCCTCTCGGCCGATCACCTGATGGCGGTCTCTCCGGCTGGAGTCGACGCCCTGGCGGCCGCCGGAGTCACCGCGCTGCTGCTGCCGGGGACGAGCTTCTTCCTCGCCAAGCGGATCTACGCGCCGGCGCGGCGCCTGATCGCCGCCGGCGTACCGGTGGCCCTGGGGACCGACTGCAATCCCGGCTCCTCCTATACCGAGTCGCTGCCGACGATCGCGCAGCTCGCGGTCTTCGAGCTCGGCATGTCGGTCGCGGAGGCGCTCACCGCCGTGACCCTCAATCCGGCCTGCAGCCTGGGGTTGGGCGCCGAGATCGGCTCGCTCGAAGCGGGCAAGCGCGCCGATGTCGTGCTGCTCGATGCCCCGAATCTCCTCCATTTTGCCTATCATTACGGTGTCAACCCGGTCCGCTCGGTAGTCAAGGCGGGACGGGAGGTCTATCGCGCCGGCAATCTCGCCGCCGCCGCTCAACCGGCTCCACGGATCCACCAGGGGAAATGACCATGAGTCTGTCGCTGTGCACCACCCTCACCGGCATCGCCGGCCTTGCCCTCTGCGCCCTGCCGCTCGCCGGTCTCGCCTTCGCCGGCAATGCCGGCGCGGACGCGGCGGAGTGGAAGAAGAATCCCTCGGGTCTCGAAGTCCAGGAGCTCAAGGTCGGCGAAGGGGCCGAGGCCAAGGCGGGAATGACCGTCGACGTGCACTACACCGGCTGGCTCCTCGACGGCACAAAGTTCGACTCGAGCGTCGATAGCGGCAAGCCGTTCTCCTTCCATCTCGGTGCCGGCGAAGTGATCCGCGGCTGGGACGAAGGGGTCGCCGGCATGAAGGTGGGCGGCAAGCGCAAGCTTCGCATTCCTGCCGAGCTGGGCTACGGCGCGCGCGGCGCGGGCGGCGTGATCCCCGGCAACGCCACCCTGGTTTTCGACGTCGAGCTGTTGGGCGTCCGCTAGCCGGCTGATGGCGCCGATGCCTCAGAACACCGCGCGGGAATGCCCAAAGGCCCTCAGGCTGTTTAGAGGGAGCAGATGAGCATCTCCATCTTCGGTCGCGGCGGCAGGCGGCGCCTCGCCGGCAAGCGCCGTGGCCCGCATTCGAAAAGCCCGCCGCGGGCGGCGGCACCCGGCGCGGCTGGCGACGGAACCCTGCGCCTGATGTCACTCAACATCGCCCATGCCCGGCGCAAGGCCCATCATCAGAGCCTGCTCAAGGACTCCACCATCCGGCACAATCTCGAGCTCATCGCCGGCGTGTTGGAGCGCGAGCAGCCGCAGATCGTCGCGCTGCAAGAGGCCGATGGCCCGTCCTTCTGGAGCGGCGGTTTCGACCATGTCGCGGCTCTCGCCGGCCTCGCGGGCTTCCCCCACGCCTTCCGTGGCGAGCACAATCGTGAGGTCCTCTCCCGGCTCGACCTCTCCTACGGCACCGCGCTCCTCTCGCAGTTGCCGCTCGCGGCGACCCATTCGCAGGCTTTTCTGCAGAACTGGCGAGACACCAAGGGGTTCGTCGCCGCCACCATCGCACCCGAGGCGCTCGCCGGCGAGCCGGTCGATGTGGTCTCGATCCACCTCGACTTCCTCGCCGATCGCGTGCGGCGCCGGCAGGTCGAACAGCTCGTCGAGCGCTTCCGCGAACACGACGGACACCTGGTGGTGATGGGCGACTTCAACTGCGCCTGGAGCGAGCGGCGCCGCAGCCTCGATCTTCTGCTGCACGAGCTCAACCTGCGGCCCTGCCGTGAATCGGCGGCCGCCACCTATCCCGCCTGGCGGCCGCTGGTCCGCCTGGATTGGATCCTGGTCTCCGAAGGGCTCGAGTTCTCCGCCTACCAGACGCTCGATGACCGGGTCTCGGATCACCTGGGGATCCTGGCCGAGGTGCAACGCCGGACGTCGGCCCAGCGCCCGCGCGAGCGGGTCGCGCTTCAGACCAGGCGTTTGCCCAGCGTGTCGCTGGCGTAGAGCACCAGCGCGCACCCAACCGGGAAAAGAAGCTCGTTGACGCTCCGTGCGACGACGGTGGCGGCGGATAGTTGAGGCATCGCCCGGAAGGTCATCGCGAGCAGCGGCACGCCGAACAGCAGGCCGCAGGCGAAACCCGCACCGGCGTGCGCCGCCACGCCGCCCCAGGCCTGCTTGGCGATCCAGCCGAGCACCAGGCCGAGCAGCGCGTACTGCAGTCCCTTTATCCCCGCCACCAGAATCGGCGACGGGCCGGGAGCAGCGGCAGCCACCAGGCCGAGCGCCTGGGATGCCCCCTTGTGCAGCCCGCGGGCGATCGCGAAGCCGGCCGGGGCGGCGAGGAGCCCCGCCATCCCCATCATGACGCCGGTCGACTTCGCCGCAGTACGCGCCACGGCGAGCGCGACGCAGACGATGAACGACCACGAGACCTTCTGCACCAGGTCGGCCGTGAACGGCTTCGCCGCGAGCGCGCCGCCCGACAGGGCGAACGAGACCAGGATCAACCCTTCGATCGCGAAGCCGAGCGCCACCGCCAGCCAGGCCCCCTTGAGGATGGTCTGCTGCGGCGGCACGATCGGGTTACCGGTGGCGGCGGGAATCGTCGCGCGCGGGAGCACAGGGGCCTGAAGAGGATCGGCGGACATCGCGTGGCGGCGAACCTTATCGCACTCGCCGGTCTCCCCGGCATGGGTGTCAGTGGATCTTGCGCCCGCCGCCGGGGTCAGGCGCTTCGGGGATCGGGCCGAACGCCTCCTCGTAGCGCGCCAGATTCTGCGCCAGCGCCTGGACGATGCGCTTGAGATGCCCGGGGCTGGTGACGATGCGCGCCGTGACCATCCCCTGCGGCGGCACCAGATTGACGAAGTCGAGGATGAACTCCTCGCGCGTGTGGGTGATCCGCAGCAGGTTCGAGTAGCGCCCTTTCAGCTCCTCATCGCCGATCTTGATGTTCAGGCTCTGCGCTCCGGCATCGACGTCACTCATGACGACTCCTTTGAAAGCTCACGGCGCCGGCAGCGCCGGCGAAGCGCCAGCGGTGTTCGGGCAGGTAGACCCCGGCGCCGCCCGCGGTGCTGGTCACCGAGAAGGCTGCAAGCTTGCGGCGATAGTCATACGGCGCCCCATCCTGGGCGTGGACGGCGACGTCCACCAGATACTCGCCCGGCGCCAGCCGCAGGCTCGGGCATTCGAGCACTAGCTTCGCGCGGCCGGCGAAGCGTTCGCTGGCGAAACCGTCGATGTCGGTGTTGGTGCCCCAGACTTCGACGCCGCGCGGCGAGAACAGGCCGACGCCGAAGACGAAGTCGGCGAGCGGCTGCCTCGCCTCGGACTCGAGCTCGAAGGTCACCGCTTCGCCGCTCTCGAAGTGGTAGCGCTCCGCTCCGCCGGCGTCGAGCAACCGGACGCCAAGGATCTCGGCGGCGCCCGAACCCCAACGCAGCACCTCTCCGGTCTCGCCTTCGGCGACGAGCGCGGCGTGCGCGCCCTCCTCGCCGCGCTCACGCTCCTCCTTCGCTTCGCGATGGGCGCGGCTCTCGTCCTCGGCGACGTCCTGACGATAGCCGTCGACCACCCGGCGCGGTTCGCCGAGGAGGCGCGGCCGGCCGTCATCGAGCCACAGGACGCGCGAGCAGAGCTCCTCCACCAGGCCGAGCGCGTGGCTGACGAAGATCACCGTCCGGCCCGCTGCGAGCAGCTCTTCGATGCGGCGCAGGCAACGGTGTGCGAACGCCTCGTCGCCGACCGCCAGAACCTCGTCGACGAGCAGGATTTCGGGGTCGGTGTGAATGGCCACCGCGAAACCCAGCCGCACGTACATACCCGACGAGTAGTTCTTCACCGGCTCCTCGAGGAAGCCCTCGAGGCCGGAGAATTCGACGATGCGCTCGTAGCGGGCGGAGATCTCGCGCTTCGACAGGCCGAGAACGGCGCCGTTGATGAAGATGTTCTCGCGCCCCGAGATCTCCGGGTGGAAGCCGGCGCCGAGCTCGATGAGCGCCGCGACACGGCCCGAGGTCTCGAGACTGCCGGTGGTCGGCTTGAGAATACCGGCGATCATCTTGAGCAGCGTCGACTTGCCCGAACCGTTGCCGCCGACGATGCCGAACGCCTCGCCGCGCGCAATCTCGAACGAGACGTCCTCGACCGCGGCGATGGTCTCGTCGCCGGCCAGCGCCGCCGCCCCGCGGCGGCCGAGGAGCGCGCTCTTCAGGGTGCGCAGCTGGAAGCCGCGCGCCGTCCGGCGGTAGCGCTTGCAGACGTTCGTCGCCCGCACCGCCCAGGTCACAACGCCTCCACCAGCGTCTCACGCAAGCGGTCGAAGATCCAGCAGCCGACGAGCCAGGCGACCACGGCGACGGCGCCCATCTCGAGCCAGAGGGCGAGCGGCGGGAAGCGCCCGGCAAAGAGCGCCTCCTGGTAGGCGAGGGTGAACGGCGTCGCCGGATTGAGCCGCACCAGCCGCCGCAGGGCCGGAATACTGACCGCCGCCAGCGGGAAGAGCACCGGCGTGAGAAAGAACAGCAGGGTGAGCGCGCTGGTCAGCAGATCCTTGACGTCCTTGAAGTGGGCATGGAGCGCGGCGAGTGCGAGCGCCATGCCGGCGATGAAGGGCAGCTCGAGGACGACGATCAGCGGCATCGCCACGACTCCCCAACCGCCGACGGCGAAGCCCTGATAGCGGGCGAAGGCGACCCCGGCGGCGAGCACCGGCAGGGCGAGCAGCAGGTGAACGAGGTTGGCGAGCACCGGCACGATCGGCAGCAGCTCGGCCGGAAAGACGGCGCGGCGGATGAGCCCGGCGGAGGCCACCAGGGAGGTCGTCCCTTCGACCAGCGCCGTCGACAGCCAGATCCACGGAAAAAGACCGCAGACCAGGAAGAGGGCGTACGGGTCGGCGCCGGCGCTGCGCGGCTGAAAAACGACGCTGAAGACGAAGGTGTAGACCGCGAGCAGCAGCAGCGGCTGCACCAGCGACCAGAAGAAGCCGAGGATCGAGCCGCGGTAGCGTGCCTTGAGCTCACGCAGGGTGAGGGCGGCAAGCAGGCCGCGATGGCGGAAGACCCGGCTGGCGATGTCGATCGATGAGGTCAAGTAGACTGTTCCCGTGTCCGTGACCCGCAAGCTTACCGTGCGCTGCCCCGAGTGCGCGGTCGAAATGGTGGTCGATGCCGCCACCGGGACGATCCTCGCGCACAAGAAGCCGAAAGAACCGCTCGCCGGCGGCAAGGACTTCGACACGCTGCTGGCCGGTCTCGACGCCGGCAAGGCGCGCGCCGAGGAGCTCTTCGAGCGCGAGAAAGCCGCCCTCGGCGACCGCGAGCGCCTGCTCGGCGAGAAGTTCGACGAGGCGCTCAAACGGGCCCACGAAGACCCCGACACCGGTCCCCCGAAGCGCCCGTTCGACCTGGATTGAAGCCCCCTCCGTACGTACATGTGCGAGAATTCGTTCGTACGGAGGCGAACATGGTAAAAACGTTGACCAAGACCGGTAACAGCCTGGCGCTCGTGCTCGACCGTCCGCTGCTCGAGGCGACGGGGATCGACGCCTCGACTCCGCTCGAGATTTCGACAGACGGCGACGTCATTGTGATCTCGCCGCAGCGCTCCGCCAGGCGAACTCAGAAGCTCCAGGGGATCGTCGACCGGATGCACGAGCGTTACGCCGGCGTCTTCCGCCGGCTCGCCGAGTAGCGTCGTTGCCGCGCCATCCGATCTTCCTCTCGCTCGAGGAGGTATTGGCACTGCACGCCGATCAGATCGAGCGCTACGGTGGCACGCTCGGTCTGCGCGACCCGGGACTCCTCTCTTCGGCCCTTGCCATGCCACGGGCAAGTTTCGGCGGCAAGTATCTGCACGCGACCCAGCACGAGATGGCAGCCGCTTACCTCTTCCACCTCACCCAGAATCACCCTTTCCTGGACGGCAACAAACGCGTCGGCCTGGCCGTAGCGCTGGCCTTTCTCGGGCTGAACGACCTCGAGTTGGAGGCCGACGACGAGTCTCTGACCGAGCTCGTCATGGGCGTCGCACGAGGCAGCCGATCCAAGGCGGAGATCGCCGTCTTCCTGGCTCAGCACTGCCGCGCGAGATGAGGCGATCGGGCGCCTCCGCCTGAAGCTCGTCTACAGCGGGAAACTCAGGTTGTAGGCGAAGCGGCCGCGCTGGACGACGAGCAGCAGGCCGCCGCGGT
>JBDTQT010000084.1:0-14678 GCA_039932055.1 Thermoanaerobaculia bacterium | reverse complement strand
GCCGTGTCCACAGTGCCCGCAGGGTCCGCCGGCGGGGCGGGCGGCGGGCGCTACTCGTAGCGCAGGGCGGCGGAGGGGTCGAGGGTGAGGGCGCGGCGCGATGGCAGCCAGCAGGAGACGAGCGTCACGACCAGGGTGAAGAGCGCGATGAGCGCGGCGTCACTGGGGGCCAGGTGGAACGGCACGGCGCGCAGAAAATAGATCGCGGCGATCTCCGGCCCGAACGAAATCAGCTCGAAGGTGTTCATCACCCAGGAGATCGTCGCCGCGAGAGCCAGCCCGAGGAGCGTTCCGGCCAGCCCCAGCGCTCCGCCGTAGAGCAGGAAGACCCAGCGCATGCGCTCCGGCGCGAGGCCGAGGGCGGCCAGGACCCCGAGATCCCGCCGGCGTTCGCGCACCAGCACCACCAGGCTCGAGGCGACGTTGAAGGTCGACACCAGGACGATAAGACCGAGGAGCAGGAAGAGCGCCGTCTTCTGCAGCGCGAGCGCCGCGAAAAGCTCGCGGTTCAGTTCCTTCCAGTCGGTCACCAGGGTGCCGTCGGGGGCCACGCCGCGGATCGCCTCGGCGACCGCCGGGGCGCGATCGAGATCGTCGACCACGACCTCCAGGCTCTCCATCCCGTCCGGCGCGAGCTCCGCCACCGTTTCCCGCGCGGTGACCGCCCATTCGCGGTCGAACTCGGCGAACCCGGAGGAGAAGGTGCCCGCGAAACGCAGCGTGCGGTAGACGAACTTGGGCGCCCGCTCACCGACGGCGACGACGACGAGGCGCAGACGATCCCCGGGAGCGACCCCGAGGTCGTGGGCGAGATCGATCCCCAACACCACTCCGGGAATGCCGTCGCCGTCGGGCGCCAACTGGACGGCGCCGGCGGAGAGCAGCCCAGCGTCCGGCGCCGCTCCCCGCAAGGTCACCTCGGCCTCGCGCCGGCCGGTCGCCATGACCCCTTGCACATAGGCCACGCGGTCGACCCGGGAGACCTCCGGGAGCTTGCGGATCGCCGCGGACAGCCGGCGGCCGCTCTCGCTGCGATCGAGCGCCAGCGGCGGGTAGACCAGGACGGCGGCGTTGGCGCCTACCAGCTTCTTCTGCAGGTCGCCGCGGTAGCCGGTCATCAGCGCCATGGCGACCCCCATGGCGGTGACGCCGAGCGTCGAGGCGGCGAGCGCCGCCATGGCAGTCGAGGAGAGCAGACGGCTTCCCCGCCCGCGCAGAAAGCGCAGAGCGAGAGCGGTCAGCAACGACCCGCTGAGCGGCGTCGGGGCCGCGGCCGCGCGGCCTGCGGGCGACGGCGGTGCAACGCTCACGCCCGGAGGCTGCGCGTGTCGGCGGCGACGACGAGACCGAGAAAGCGGCCGAATAGCGGGCTGGCGTCGTGCGGGCCGGGATGCGCCTCCGGGTGGTACTGCACCGAGAGAATCGGCCGGCCGGCGACACCGAACGCCTCCACCGTGCCGTCGTTCAGGTTGATCTCGGTGGCGGCGCAGCCCGCGGGAAGCGAGTCGGGATCGACGGCGAAGCCGTGGTTCTGGCTGGTGATCGTCACCACGCGGCTGGCGAGGTCGACGACCGGCTGGTTGCCGCCGTGATGACCGAACTTGAGTTTGAACGTCCGCCCGCCCATCGCCAGGCCGAGCAATTGATGCCCGAGACAGATGCCGAAGGTCGGCAAGCCCGAATCGATGAGCTCACGGACCGCCGCGATCACGTCGACCAGCGGTTCCGGATCGCCGGGGCCGTTGGAGAGCACCAGGCCGTCCACCCCCAGAGCGAGGACTCTCGCCGCCGGCGTCCGGGCCGGGAGCACCGTCAGCCGGGCTCCGCGCGCGGTGAGCGATCGCAGGATATTGGCCTTGATGCCGAAATCGTAGACCGCCAGGTGACAGATCTCTTCGACCCCCGGATCGACCGCGAGCTCATGGACGGCGGCACAGGTCACCTCGTCGACGAGCGCCCGCCCGGTCATCACCGGAAAATCGCGCACTTCGGCCAGCAGCCCCGCGACGTCGCTGCGTTCGGAGGTCAGCACGCCGCGCAGGGCGCCGCGGTCGCGGAGTTTGCGCACCAGCGCGCGCGTATCGATGCCGTCGAGCGCCGGTACGCCGTTCGCCTGGAGGCCGGCGACGAGCCCCCCTTCGCTGGCGAAGTTCGACGGTTCGCCGGTGAACTGGCGGGCGATGAACCCCTCGACCCAGATGCGTCCGGACTCGGCGTTGTGGAGGTTCATGCCGTAGTTACCGATGTGCGGCTGGGTCATGACGACGATCTGCCCGCGATAGGAAGGGTCGGTAAGGATCTCCTGATAGCCGCTCATGGCGGTGTTGAAGACGACCTCTCCGAAGCGCGTGCCGCGAGCCACCGCGCGCCCTTCGTAAACCGAGCCGTCTTCGAGCACGAGCAGAGCGGGGCGGGTGGCGGTCATGAGCGGGACAGGTCCTCCTCCGGAGCTTCCGCCCGTATACTATCGCCCTCATCGCCCTGGGGAGGACGCGCATGCGAAGACCGCTCACCCGCCGCAAGTTGTGGCTCCCGATGCTGGCCCTTGCCGGTCTGCTCGGCCTGCTCTCGGCCGGCAGCCTCGCCGCCTACACCGTCCACCTCAAGGACGGCTCCAAGATCGTCGCCAAAAAGAAATACCTCGTGCAGGGCGACAAGGCGATCCTCATCCTGCCCTCCGGTACCGAAACGGCGCTCGCCCTGGCGGAGGTCGATATCGCCAAGACCGAGGCCGACAACCAAGACGACATCGGCACCGCCATCGTCATCGAAAACGGCAAGGCGACCAACCTGGCCCAGAGTGCGCTGCCGCCCACGGGCAAGCCGACGCTCAAGGATCTCCTGCAGCAACGCGCCACCACCCAGGGCGGCTCCCGCGACGCTGGCGCGGTGGCGCTCGACGCATCACCGGCGCTCGCCTCGGCCCTGCGTCCGCCGACCTCCCACACCGGGCAGGCGCCGCTGCGCGACGTTCCGCTGTCGACCGAGATCCGCACCTTCATCTTCGGCCGCGGCATCACCAGCCTCGAGGTGCAGCAGGGGTCAAACAGCCGCAAACCGCGCCTGGTCTTCCAGACCTCGTCGGAGACCCAGGTCTTCCGCGCCTTGCAGGCGAGCTCGGGAGCGCTGATCGAAGTGCGAGAGAAGTTCCCCGGCCAGGTGGAGGGTTTCGAAGTGATCTGCGACGGCCCCGCTGGCGGGCGCGGCGGCCGCTTCTCCCTGACGCCGCCGCAAGCCGCCGACATCATCTCCGGCAGTATCGACCTGCCGACATTCTTCCTCCAGAACGTCGAGTTCTAGAAGACGCCACCGGTATCTCTGTGACTGGCCGCCGAATCCTCATCCTGGGCGCCGAGCCAGGTGCCGCAAGCCGGATCGACCAGCGACTGACCGGTTTGGGGTAGGAGATGTCGACTCTCGCGCCGCCGGTTCGATTGCATCCTCGAGCCGTTCGCTGCGGAAAAATTGCACAAGGTCATCGAGGCCACCCTCCTGGGGGATCGGAACGAACCATTGCCGCATCCTGAAGCTGACGAGCGGGCGGCCATTCTCCGCACCGCCATGGATGGCTTCTGGCTAGTGGACGCGCACGGCCGGCTTCTGGAGGTGAATGAGGCCGCCTGCCGAATGCTCGGCTACTCGCGCGAGGAGATGGTGGGGATGGTTCTCACCGATCTCGAGGCCGACGAGACCGCCAGCGAGATCGCGGCGACAATGGATCGGATCAGAATCTCCGGCGCGCTCCACCTGGAGCGTCGGCAGCGGCGCAGGGACGGACAGCTGATCGAAGTGGAGATCAAAGTCGCCCACCTTTCTGACGCCAGCGGGAACTTCGCCGTCTTTCTGCGCGACATCACTGAGCGCAAGAAGCTCGAGGAGCTGCTGAGCGGGCAGAATCGCGTGCTGGCGTCGATCGCCTCTGGCGCGAGTCTCGCGGCTACGCTCGACGAGCTGCTGCGCGTCATCGAGTCTCAGGCTCCCGAGATGCTGAGCTCGATTCTCTTGCTCGACGCCGACGGCAAGCACCTGCGCCACGGCGCCGCGCCGCGTCTGCCCAGGGAGTACATGCAGGCGATCGATGGCGGGAGCATCGGCCCATGCGCCGGTTCGTGCGGAACCGCGGCCTTTCGGCGAGAAACGGTGATCGTCACCGACATCGCGACCGATCCCCTCTGGGTAAGCTATCGCGAGCTCGTGCTGCCGCACGGCCTGCGCGCCTGCTGGTCGACTCCCATCTTCGACGCGCAGCGCCGGGTCCTGGGCACCTTCGCCATGTACTTCCGCCAGCCCGGTCGCCCCTCCAAAGCGCAGGAGCGCCTGATCGAAATCACCACGGACATCGCCGCCGTCGCCATCAGCAGAAAGTGGGCGGACGATTCCCTGCGGCGGTCGGAGACCAAGTTCCGCACCCTCCACGACTCGAACCACGACGGCGTCCTGCTCCTGGACGAGAGCGGTTTCTTCGACTGTAACCCAGCGGCCCTGAAGGCCTTTGGCTGCGCCAGCCGGGAGGAACTGTGCACGAAACACCCGTCCGACCTGTCGCCAGTGCTCCAGCCGGGCGGCATGAAGTCCATGACCCTGGCAAACCAGCGCATCGCTGCGGCACTGGCCACCGGATACCAACGATTCGAGTGGGTCCACAAGCGTCTCGACACCAGCGCCACTTTCCCCACGGAAGTGTTGCTCATCGCCATGGATCTGGATGGCAAGAGGGTTCTCCAGACCACGGTTCGCGACATCAGTGAACGCTGGCGCGCGGAAGCCGCCCTGCGGGAGAACGAGGACCGCTATCGCGACCTGCTGGACAACAGCCGGGAGCTGATCTCGACCATAGATCTCGAAGGGAACTTTCTCTCGGTGAATCAGACTACGGCTCTCAACACCGGGTTCTCTCGCGACATGCTGCTGCGAATGAACCTGGTGAACCTCCTCGCGCCGGAAACCCGGCACTTGTTCCCTGAGTACCTGGAAACCATCCGCACCCGTGGCGAGGCCGGAGGCACCATGCGCATACACACGGCCAAAGGTGAGCGCCGGGTCTGGGAATACCGCACGAGCCTGCGAACCGAGGGCGTCGCCACTCCCGTGGTTCGCGCCATGGCTCTGGACATCACAGAACGCCTGCGGGCGGAAAAGGCTCTACGCGCGAGCTATGAGCGTTTCGAACTGGCAAATCGAGCGACGTTCAACGCCATTTGGGATTGGGATCTCGAGACCGACGCCTTCTGGCGCAACGACAATTTCGAGGTGCTGTTCGGGCATGCGAAAGAGCCCGTGGAGCCGAGCTCCGCGGGCTCTTTCAAGCTTATTCATCCCGAGGATTTCAAAAGAGTACGGGCGGGGCTGACGGCGGCGCTCGATTCGGAGGGTGAGTTCTGGGCCGACCACTATCGTTTTCGCAGAAGCGACGGTTCGTACGCCGCGGTCGAGGACCGCGCCGTCATCACCCGCGACGCCAACGGCCGCGCCCTGCGGATGCTCGGCGCCATGCAGGACGTTTCCGAACGCCAGACGGCCGAAGCCGCCTTGCGCCTGCAGAGCGGCGCGCTCCAGGCTGCCGCCAACACCATTATCATCACCGACCGCCTGGGCCTCATCGAATGGGCGAATCCCGCTTTCTCTGCGCTGACTGGCTACGACCTCGCCGAAGCCGTCGGCAAACGACCTGGAGATCTACTCAAGTCGGGCAACCATGATTCCGCGTTCTACAAATCGCTGTGGGACACGATTCTCTCCGGAAAGGCCTGGCAAGGAGAGTTCGTCAACCGGCGAAAGAACAGGTCACTCTACTCGGAGGAGATGACGATCACGCCGTTGAAAGACCACAACGACGAGATCACCCACTTCGTCGCCGTCAAGCAGGACATAACGCAGCGCAAGCTCCTCGAGGAGCAGTTCCGACAGTCCCAGAAGCTCGAGGCCGTGGGCCGCCTGGCGGGCGGTGTCGCCCACGACTTCAACAACATGCTGGCGGTAATTCTCGGATACACGGAAGTAGCGCTGGCCCAGCTGGATCCGTCGCTACCGCTGCATGCGGAGCTCGTTCAAATCGAAAAGGCCGCCGCCCGGTCCGCAGATCTCACGCGGCAGCTGCTCGCTTTCGCCCGCCGGGAGGCCATCGCGCCACAAGTGTTGAACCTGAACGACACCGTGGCGGCGACACTCAGCATGCTGACGCGTCTGATCGGCGAGGACATCCAGGTCGTCTGGCGCCCGGCGTCCAAACTCTGGCCGATCAAGGTGGACCCGACGCAGATCGATCAGAGCCTGACCAACCTGTGTGTCAACGCGCGGGATGCCATTTCCGGCGTCGGCACCATCACCATCGCTACCGCCAATCGGACCGTCGACGCGGCGTTCTGCGCCAACCATAGTGACGCCGTTCCCGGAGACTACGTGCTCCTCTCCGTCAGCGATACCGGCTGCGGCATCAGCGACGAGATCTTGAGCAGAATCTTCGAACCGTTTTTCACGACCAAACCCGTCGGCGAAGGCACCGGCCTCGGCCTGCCGACAGTCTACGGCGCCGTAAAGCAAAACTACGGATTTATCACCGTGGGCACCGTTCTCGGTCAGGGCACGACGTTCGAAATCCACCTGCCGCGGTGCTCCGAGCGTTTGAATCTCGAAGAAAGGCCGGAAGTGGCGCCTCAAACCGCGCGCGGCATGGAGACAATTCTGGTTGTCGAAGATGAGCCAGCCCTCCTGAAACTCCTCGTCGCAGCGCTCACTGAACGAGGGTTTTCCGTGCTCGGAGCGCCCGGTCCGCAGGAAGGTATTCGCCGCGCCCGAGAACACGCCGGCGAGATCCACCTGCTGCTGACCGACGTGATCATGCCCGAAATGACTGGCCGGGATCTGGCCAAAGCGCTGCTCTCGGATTACTCCAGGCTCAAGTGCGTGTACATGTCGGGATATACCGCGAATGCCATCGCCCACGGTGGAGTGCTCGATGAGGGTGTGCACTTCCTTCAGAAGCCGTTCTCGATCGCCACTCTTGCCGCAAAACTGCGAGCGGTTCTCGACGGCTCCGACTGAACTGCGACGGTGGAGTCAGGACGGGCGCGGTGGCTTCTTCCTGGCCCTGCCATCGGCGGAGAAGTCGTCCAACTTCCGCGGGTCTTCAATGAACCTCTCCACCGGCGAGCCGACGCGGCGTTCTAGCCGACAGCGGTAGCTTTCGACCTCGCCGACCTCCTCGTCGAGGAAGATGCGTTCGACGCGGAAGAGCGGCACGAACATCGTCGCCAGACCTAGCCCGGAGGCCTCCTGGCGGGAGAGCTCGGTGACCCACTCCTCGAAGCTGTCGAGACTGATGCCGCGGAAGGTCACGCCGACCGTCTCCAGACGGTCGAGCGCACCCCAGAATTTTTCGGTCGGATTCACCAGATGCACGAGGACCAGGGCCCCGCGCTGGATGGTCAAGCGTGCTCCCCCTGCGAAAGCTCGACGAGGACGCCGCCGGCGCTCTTCGGATGGACGAACTGCACCCAGCAGCCGCCGGCCCCCGGCGTCGGCTCCGGCCGCAGGAGCTCCACCCCGGCGGCGCGCAACATGAGGTCGTCGTGGTGGAGGTCGTCCGAGGCGAAGCAGAGATGATGGATGCCCGGGCCACGCTTGGCGAGAAAGCGGGCGATCGGCGAGTCGGCCGAAGTGGCCTCGAGCAATTCGATCTTCGCCTCGCCGCAGGGGATCATGGCGACCCGCACGCCTTCCTGGGGCACCTCTTCGATCGCCTCCACGACGAGACCCATCGCCTCGTAGAAGATCCGCGCCTCGGCGATCGAGGCCACGGCGATGCCGATGTGGTCGATCCGCCCGATCATTCGCTCGCCTCCTTCCCCGGACTCTGCCCGGAACGCCGGCGTTCGGCTTCGAGCACGCCCGAGAAGAGCTCCGCCGAGAGCGCGTACGGGTCGATCCGTTCGGCGTGCCCGCGCTCGATCGCACGCTCGAAGCCGGCGTGCTGCTCGGCGGCGGCGAGCACCCTCTCCTGGAGGATCGTCGCCACCCGGAGCTTCAGCTGGGAGCGCCGACGCGCCGCAAGCTCCCCGGAAGCCTCGAGATGGGCGCGGTGGCGTTCAACGGCGGCGAGCAGCTCGACGATGCCCTCGCCCCGGCTCGCCACGGTGCGCAGGATGGGCGGCATCCAGTAGGCCACCGGCGGTGCCGACGGCGTAGCGCCGCGAGTCGCGGCATCCGCCTCCGGCCCGTGGTGGCCGGTCGGGTCGAGCGGGCCAGCCATGTGGAAACCGCGCTGGTCGGCGGCGGTGTGATGGCCGTGGTGCCCGAGCGAGAGCATCATCTCGAGGTCGTGCGCCACGCGATCGGCGCCCTCGCGGTCGGCCTTGTTGAGCACGAAGATGTCGGCGATCTCGAGAATCCCCGCCTTGATCGCCTGGATGTCGTCGCCCAAACCCGGAACCGCGACGACCAGGACCGTGTCGACGCTCGACACGACATCGACCTCGTCCTGGCCGACGCCCACCGTTTCGACGATCACCCAGTCGAAGCCGGCGGCGTCGAGGACATCCGCGGCGTCGCGGGTCGCCCGGGCAAGCCCGCCCATGGCGCCGCGCGTCGCCATGGAGCGGATGAAGACTCCGGGGTCGGTCGCCAGACCCTGCATGCGGATGCGGTCGCCGAGCAGAGCTCCGCCGGTGAACGGTGAGGTCGGATCGACGCAGAGGATGCCGACGGTCTCACCGCGGCGGCGGCACTCCTGTGCCAGGCGGTCGACCAGCGTGCTCTTGCCGGCGCCCGGCGGGCCGGTGATGCCGACGACCCGCGCCCGTCCGGTCGCCGGGTAGACCAAGCGCAGAAGCTCGGCCTGCAGGGGCCCGCCGCGCTCGACGATCGAGATCGCCCGCGCCACAGCGCGCGTCTCGCGCCGGCGCAGACGGTCGAGGAGGTCCGCGAGACCCTCGGGGGAGAGGTCCCGGGACTGCTGCCGGCTCATGCCGACAGCAACTCGCGGGCGATGACCAGACGCTGCACCTCGCTGGTGCCTTCGCCGATGGTGCAGATCTTCGCGTCGCGATAGTACTTCTCGGCGCGGTAGTCCTTGATGAAGCCGTAGCCGCCGTGGATCTGCACGCCGCGCTCGCTGCAAAAGACCGCCGCCTCGCCGGTCATGAGCTTCGCCTCGGAGGCCTTGAGGGTCACCTTGCCGGTCTTGTCCATTTCGGTGGCGGCGGCCAGGGTCAGCGCTTCGGCGGCGGCGATGCGCGTCGCCATCTCGGCAAGCGCGAAACGGATCGCCTGGAACTCGGCGATCGGCTGGCCGAACTGCTCGCGCTGCTTGGCGTACTTCCGCGCCGTTTCGTAGGCGCCGATCGCCGTGCCGAGGCCGAGCGCCGCGATCGAGATCCGCCCGCCGTCCAGCACCGCCAGCGCCTGGCGGAAGCCCTCGCCCGGCGCGCCGAGGAGGTTGGCATCGGGCACGAAGCAGTCCTCGAGCACGAGCTCCGCGGTGTCGGAAGCGCGGATCCCGAGCTTGTTCTCCTTCTTGCCCGCCCGGAAGCCCGGCATCCCCTTTTCGAGCACGAAGGCCGAGACGTTGCGGCCCTTGCGCCCGGCGGGGTCGGATATCGCCAGTACCACCGCGATCTCCCCCACCGTGCCGTGCGTGCAGAAGGCCTTGGAGCCGTTCAGCACCCAGCCGCCGTCGACCTTGCGGGCCGTCGTGCGCAAGCCCGCCGCGTCGGAGCCCGAGCCGGGCTCGGTGAGCGCCCAGGCGGCGATCTTCTGCCCGGTGGCGAGCGGCTTCACCCAGCGCTGGCGCTGCTCGGGCGTGCCGAACTTGTAGATGTGGTTGGTGCCGAGCGAGTTGTGCGCCGCGACGCTGATGCCGACCGAAGGATCGACCTTGGAGAGCTCGGTGACGATCAGAACGTACTCGATGTAGCCCAGGCCGGCGCCGCCGTACTCCTCGGGAAAGATGATGCCGAGGAAGCCGAGCTCGGCCGCCTTGCGCATGACATCCATGGGGAACTTCTGGGTCTCGTCGATTTCGTCGACAATCGGATCGACTTCGGCGAGGGCGAACTTCCGCGCCATCTCACGAATGGCACGCTGTTCTTCGGTGAGAGAAAAGTCCATTGGGGCTCCCGTGCGGCTCGCCGATGCTACCGCGCCGCCTCCGGAGCGGCAATTGAAGCGGCCGGCGCTCCGGAATAGGCGATCTTCTGCAGCGTCGCGCCGCCGTAGTAGTGAGCCAGGATGTCGCGGTAGCCGTGGCCGCGGCGGGCCATGCCGTAGGAACCGACCTGGCAGAGGCCGACGCCGTGCCCCCAGCCGCGGCCGGAGAACTGCCAGCCCGCCTCCCCTTTCGCCGGAGCGAGGCGCCGGGCAGTGAACAGGGTATCCGGCAGGTCGAGCGTCCAGCGCACGGCGAGCCCGGAGACGTCGACCGTCTCGGCCGACTCCTGGGTGCGGCCGAAGAGACGGATCTTGCCCACCCGCCCGGAGACCCCGCGCGACAAGACCTCGAAAGTGCGAAAGTCGAATCCAGGGAGCCGCCCCGCCACCGAGGCGCGCAGCTCGGAGTCGCTACGAAAACGCGTCCAGCGCGACAGATTGTGCGTGCGGTCGAAGCTGGCGCCGCGCGGATCGACCTCTTGCGCTATGGCGACGAGCCCGCCGGCGACGAGGTAGAGGTGGAGGACGTCGCCGGCCTCCAGCACGAGATCCCCGGCACGCGACGCCCCCCCTTCGAGACGGAAGGTGACCAGATCGCCCGGCAATGCGAAGTGCAGCTCGGCGCCGTCCTCGCGCGCCACCAGCTCGCGGCCGGCGACCGCAGCCGTCGCGCCCACCGCCGGCGCCCCGCCGATCGCTCCAAGGCTCGAAAAACTCGCCTCCCGCTGCTCGACAACGCGCAGGAAGAGTGCCAGTTGCAGCAGCAGGTCCTCCGCGGCAGTCGCGGTCATCCGCGTCTCCGTCCCTGACGGTGCGGATAGCAGGCCGCTCTCGACCAGAAAAGCGGCCAGGCGCCGGTCCGCGACGTCCCACTCCGGCGGCGGATTCGCCACCAGATAGCCCAGCTCCTCGGGACGCACGAAGAGGCGCGCGTCGGCCGCCAGATCGAACATCGAACCGAGGAAGCGCTGGACTTCGCGGCGTTCGAGGCTCGCGAGGTGATCCTCCGGCGTGGCGAGTCCGGCAGCGCGGGCCAGGCGGACGAACGCCTGTTCGAGCTCCGCGGCGCTCGCCAGCCGCGCCGGCAGCCCTGGAAGCACGCGTTCGAGGAGCAGCCGTGGCAGCCGCGCCGAGCCGACGGCGGCGCCGCCGCGCAGGGTCACCTCCCCCGCCTCGATGCAGGGCACGCCGCGCAGGTAGGGGGCCCGCTTGAGCGGGAAGATCACCTCGACATTTTCCGTGTGGCCGCCGCACGTCGCGCTGTAGAGGGCATCGATCGGCTGTCCGTCGTAGATCAGGACCTCTCCCGCGGTCTCGGCGACGGCGCGATTGGAGAGCGGATGCTCGTCGTCCATGCCGCCGTAAACCTGGCACCGTGGCGTGCCACAGAGGTCGTAGCCCTCGTCGGCAAACTCGCCGAGGTTGCGCAGCGTGTAGCTGCGCGCTGCAACCGCCTGCGCCTTCAGCGCTTCGATCTCGGGATAGGCGCCCGGGCCGAGCTCGCGCGGCACGACGCCGCGCAGATACTGTTCGATCGGCAACTCGTTGACGAGATTCAACCGTCCGCGGTCGTTCAGGAAGACCACCAGCCGGCCGCGATAGCGCTTGCCCTCCCAGCGCACCCCGCCGTCTGCCGGGGCGGCGAGCACGAAACTCCGGCCGGCAACGCGGTAATTCCTGCCGCGATGGCTGAGGTCGAGCGCTGCCTCGCCGAGCCGCGCGCCCTCGGAGACGATCCAGAAACTGTCGACGCCGAAGCGCACGAGCCGCCGACCCGCCTCCTCGGCGGCCACCCGGTCCGGGAACCTGCCGAGCCGCACGCGGTAGGTTCCCGCCTGCGCATCGAAGCGGGCATCGGCTGCCAGAGCCGCCAACCCGCCAAGGCGCCGGGCGAGCTCCTTCGCCTGCTCTTCGTCCTTGAGCGCGGCGACCTGCACCCGGAAGTAGGCGCCGCCGACGCTCGTCGCCGCGGGAGTGATCCGCAGCGGCGACGCGACGTCGAGGCGCGTGCCGCCGACATCGACCGAGAGCTCGCCCTCGCAACAGGGCAAGTTGACGCTTTCGAGATCGGTCGCCAGCCCGATGCGCACCCAACCGGTGAACAGCCTGGGGGCTGGCGTCACGGGTGCCGCCGGGGCGGTCGGCGCCGGTCTGGCGGCCGGCAGCGCAGCCACCGGCGCGGCGGCGATCTGCGGCGGCGGCAGCGGCGGCACCGGCGCCGAAGGGGCGGGCTGGCCGGCGACCGGGGGCAGAGTCGCGCGCCTCCCCGCCTGGGCGCAGGAGCCGCCGATGAAAAGGGTCGCGAGCAGGGCGATCCCGGCGGCGCCCGCAGGCAAGACCCGCGTCGGGCTTCTCACGCGGCGGGCGATGGTGCGACGGGCTGGAGCCGCATTTCGGCGCGCACCATGGCGACGATCGCGGCGGTCATCACGAGCGTCAGACCGACGCTGAGGACGAACTCGACGATTCCGAGTCCGGCCGAGAGCACGGCGAGCAGCATTCCGGCGTTGGTGAGCGCCAGGTTGAGGGCGAGGCCGACGATGCCGAAAAGGATCGAGATGGCCAGCGAACCGGCGATCATCAGGAGATAGAGCAGCAGGAGGCCGCCGAGCCGGTGGCCGGTGATCGCGAAGGCCCGCCGGGTCGCGCGCATCGTCGTCGCCCCCTCCTCCACCGCGCAGATCTGGGCCACCATCATGGCGAGCACGAGCACCACCGCGACGACGCCGAGCGGCAGCGCCAGACCGCAACCCATCACACAGCCGAGCGCCGAGAAGCCGTCTTCGGAGAACCAGGCCGCCAGCAGAATAGGCAGCGTGCAGACGCCGAGCAGCAGGGTCAGGAAAACCAGGAAGAGGTTGTCGACCCAGAAGATCCGCATCCCGTAGCGGCTCGCCCAACCGACGAAGCCCGCCCAGGAGAAGGTGCGGAAAACCGCCGCCGGCGCTCCGCGGGTGACCGGCGCCTGCGCCTCGCCGGCGAGCAGCACGGCCAGCGTCCCAGCCTGGAACCAGCAATAAAGGATGAAGACGAGCGTGCCGACGACCAGCATGACGAGCAGACCGAGTCCCAGCATGGAAGTGAGCTGGCCGAGATCGAGCTGAATCGACGTGATCGCCCGGGCGACCGCCTCGGGATCCTTGGTGGTGAACAGCGAGAGCGGAATCCCCAGGCGGGAGAAGAAGAGTAGCAGCGGCACGACGATCGACGCCGCGAGCAACAGGCTCGATGCGATCTGAACCAGGATGAGCTCCCGGTTGGCGCGCACGTTGGCGAAGCCGCGCGTCATGGCGTCGATCGCCGGCAGGCGGCCTGGAGTCATCATCGACTCGCCTCGAGCTTGCCCGTCTTCGTGCCGCGCGCCTTGCGGAAGTCGGCGACGTCGAGCGAGATCACTTCGGCCATCTCGTACAAACGCGAAACGAGGGCCTCCGTCAGCCGATTCGCCAGCAGGTCCGTGCTGGTCAGGTTGGAGTTCTGCGCCAGCTCCAGGCGAAAATTGCTGGTAAAGATCGTCGGCAGGCGGTGAGTGTAGCGGTGGTTGAGGATCAGGTAGAGAGTGTCCTTGACGAAAGGCGTGGGATTCTGCGCTCCGAGCTCGTCGAGAACGAGTAGCTCGGCCTCCATCACCGGATCGAGCACGTCGTGCTTCGATTCGGGCGAGGACGGGTCGAACGTGGACTGGATCTGGTTGATGAGAGAAGAAAAGTCGACGAAGCGTCCGCGCAAGCTGTAGCGGCGAATCAGCGCTCCGAGGACGGCGGCCGCCAGGTGGGTCTTGCCCGTCCCGGGGGGCCCCACCAGGAGCAGTCCGGTCTGCTTGAAGTGGCCTTCCGGAGTCAGGAAATCGTAGACATACTGCGTGCAGCGCTCCTTCGCTTCCTGGAGTGGAAGTTGCGCGGCGGCGGTGTAGCCCGCGAGCTTGAAGCTGCCGAGAGTGCAGTCCCTGTAGCGCGGCGGGATTCCCGAAGTCTCGAGCAGCCGCGGGACCAACATCTCCTTTCGGCACGGGCACGGACGCGCCGTACCGGCGCCGCCATCGGAGACGACGAGCCAGCCCCTACCCTCGCACTGCGGACAGTCGGGTTTGGCGATTGGATCCGTCACGGCGGAGATCGTAACAGCGTCGCGATCCAGCCGCCTTGAGGCGCCGTCGCCAAGCTGGAGCGCCGTCGGCGCCGGCGGCATCGGGACTGTCCCCAGCGCAGGTGGCGTCCAGCCGCTAACGCCGCACCAGGGCCCTGGGAGCGGCAGGCACGAGCGCGCGCGCGCGGTCGATCTCGGGCGGACGCGAGCGCAACTCGCGGCGGAGCTCGGCCGCCACCCGGGCCATCTCGGATTCGAGCGCGGCCAACTGGTCGCGCAGATTGAGAATCACTTCGACTCCAGCGAGATTCACGCCGAGATCGCGGGTGAGCGTCAGAATCGCCTCCAGCCGCGTGATCGCCCGCTGGTCGTAGAGGCGGGTGTTGCCGGCGCTCCTTGCCGGCACGATGAGACCCTCGCGCTCGTACAGGCGCAAGGTCTGCGGATGG
>JBDTQT010000083.1:0-14724 GCA_039932055.1 Thermoanaerobaculia bacterium | reverse complement strand
GAAGCCGCCGCCGAAGTGGTCCGGCCACATCGGCCAGCCCATGGTGTGCCAGATCTCGCCGGGCTCGAAACGCCCCTGCGGCAGCTCCCAGACCTCCTTGATGCCGAGAGCATAGACCTGCGGGTTCTTCCCCGCGGAGAGTCCGAAACGGGACTCGAGCTGTTTGGCGAGGGTGCCACGCGGCCCCTCGCCGAGCACCGTCATCTGGCTGCGGATGTCGACGCCGGGCTCGAAGTTCGCCTTGCGCTTGCCGTCTTTGCCGATACCTTTGTCGCCGGTGCGCACCCCGGCGACGCGCCGGCCGGGACCCTCGGGGGAGTCCTCGTAGAGCAGCGTCCGGCCGGGGAATTCGCAGAAGATGTCGACCCCGAGCGCCTCGACCTCCTTCGCCATCCACTTGACCAGCTTGCCGAGCGAGGCGACATAGTTGCCGTGATTCTTGAGCGGCGGCGGCTCCGGCAGCGAGATCGCCTTCTCCTGAGTCAGCCACCAGAGATGCTCACGGCCAACCTCGGCCTCGAACGGAATGGCGGCGAACTTGTCCGGAAAGAGCTCCCGCAGGCTCCGTGGATCGACGATCGCACCGGAGATGCCGTGCGCGCCGACCTCGCTGCCCTTCTCGAGCACCGCGATCGAGAGCTCGATGGGCGAGCCGGCGGCCCGGGCGTTGTGGTTCGCGATCAGTTTTGCAAGATGGTAGGCGCCGGCGAGACTCGCCGGCCCGGCGCCGACGAAGAGCACATCGATGTCGAGGGTTTCACGCTCTGCGGAGGTCATGGCCTGCGAAATTTAGCATGCGCTGCCGGCCTGATCGCCTGCCGAAACGGCCAGGACCGTCAGAAAATCGCGCAACTCGCCGTCCCTCGACCGATCGACCGCCGGCCGGACCAGCTTCCCGGCCGTGCGCGGTGGCCCGCTCCAGGAGCTCACGATCATGCGCTGTGCGTGGCGCGCCAGCGCGAGGAAGTCGTAGCCGCTCGCCTGGCCGGTGAGATCGCGACGGTCGACCAGCGCCACCGGTACCGCGACGACGCGCTCGGTGAACCAGGACAGGGCGATGTCGAGATAGACCTCGCTCGCGAAGATGCCGGCCGCCGCCCGGGCGATGGTGCCGCGGACGAGCCGGAAACTGTTGAAATGGCGCACGTTGGGATTGCCGGACAGCCGGCAGATCCCGCGTTTCGCCAGGCGCGAGGAGAAGTCTCGGTAGAAAGTGCGGTGGACGGATCCCAGAGGGGCGGCATAGGCCAGGTCGGCAGATGCCGACGCGGCAGCGGCGAGAAGCTCGAGCAGACTCTGCGGCCGGTGTTGCAGGTCTTCGTCCAGGGTGGCGATCCAGTCGGCCTGGCAACGCGCGAAGCCGGCGGCCGTGGCGGCATGCTGGCCCGCATTGCGGCCGAGATGGACGACCTCGATCCAGGGCTGCGCCGAAGCCAGTCCGTCCAACAGTCTCGCCGAACCGTCGACCGCGGCGTCGTCGACGAAGATCGCGCGCTCGAGGGCGATCGGCGATCCGGCCTGCTGCAGCGTCGCACGCAGCTGGCCGATCTCCTCCACGAGTTGCGCGAGAAAGCTCTCGCCACGATAGACCGGGACGACGATCGAGAGCCGCTGCGGGCCGTTCATGGACGCGGCCATTCGATCACGGCGGCGGCTTCGTCAGCGAGTCTGCCGGGCCTCCGCCGGCAGCCTGCTAGGCTCCTCCGACCTTGACCCGGTCCGGCCGCCTGGCGACAAGCAGAGTGCTGGTCAGGGGAGCGAGCGGCTTCCTCGGCGGGGCGCTGGCCCATGGGTTGGTCGGCCGCTGCGAACGCCTGCGGCTCTTCTGCCGCCGGCCCGCAATGCTCGATCTGACCCTGCAGAGCGCCGGCGCCGAGGTCATCGCTGCCGATGCGCTCGATCCGGTGGCGGTTGCTCACTCGCTGCGCGAGATCGATCTCGTCGTCGATTGCATCGGATCGACCGCGCCGGCGGTGGCTCCGGCGGATCTCCTCCCCGAGGTGGCGCGCAGCCTCCAGCCGCTCGCCGTGCTGCTCGACGCCATGGCGGGCGGGCCCGGGAGACGGCTCCTCTTTCTCTCCTCCGGCGGCGCGATCTACGGTTCCGCCGTGCGGGGAGCGTGGACGGAGGAGAGCGCGACAGCTCCCGAGAGCGCTTACGGTACCGGCAAGCTCCTGGCGGAGGAGATGATCCGTTTTCGCGCCCGCCAGGGCGACGCGACCTTTCTCATCGCGCGAGCCGGAAACGTCTACGGCCGGCAGCGGCTGGGTGCCCTGCCGCAGGGAGTGGTCGACATCTTCCTCGACCGCGCCGCCCGCGGCGAGCCGATCGAGTGTTGGGGTGACGGCTCCCAGGTGCGCGACTACCTGTTCGTCGACGACTTCGTCGCGGCGATTCTCGCGCTCCTCGATCTGCCGATCCGCGACGAGATCGTGCACGTTGCGACGGGGGTCGGCAGCACGCTCGCGGAGGTCGTCGCCGCCGTCGAGCGGGCCGTAGGAGCGACGGTGCAGCGGCAAGCCGGCGGCGGCCTCCATGCCGGCGTGGATCGCAGTGTGCTGGCGATCGCGAAGTTGCGTGCGCTGACCGGTTGGGCGCCACGATTCGATCTCTCCGCGGGCGTCGCCGAGGCGGCGCGGCGGCAGGCGAGCGCGCGGCGGGGCTGTACGAGCGCCGCCGGCCGGAGTTGACTCCTACCCATTGGGAGAGCAGGACTGAGCCGGGACGCGGCCTAAACTGATAGCCCGGTAGGCACGACTCGGGCCGAGGCCTGAGCTCGCCCGCCGAGCGTCGCGGCGAAAACGATCGTCGGCCTCGCACTGGACTCCAAGGAGACTTCGATGAAAATGCGACTCTCGCTGGCCGGCGGCGCCTTGCTGCTTCTCGCCGCTGCCCTGCCCGCAGACGAAGGCATGTGGATGCCCTCCCAGATCCCCGACCTCGCGCCGGAGCTGCGCGCGGCAGGGATGACGCTCGATCCAGCGAAGCTCGCCGACCTAACTGGCGATCCGATGGGAGCGGTTGTCTCGCTCGGCGGCTGCACCGCCTCGTTCGTCTCGCCGCAGGGGCTGATCATCACCAACCACCACTGCGTCTACGGCTCCCTGCAGTTCAACTCCACCAGCGAGCGCAACCTGATCGCGAACGGTTTCCTCGCCGCGAAGCCCGCCGACGAGTTGCCAGCCGCCCCGGGAACCTACGTCTACGTCACCATCGGTATCCGCGACGTGACGAAGGACGTCCTCGGCAATCCGCTGGTCAAGCTCGCCGACGCCGACTACGCCCGTCAAGTCGAGCGCCGGAGCCGGATGCTGGTCGATGCCTGCGAGAAGCCGGGCAGCAGGCGCTGCAGTGTGGCGCGATTCTACGAGGGCGCGCTCTTTCTCGAGATCACCCAGATGGAGATCCGCGACGTGCGCCTGGCCTACGCCTCGGGCGAAGGCATCGGTAACTTCGGTGGCGAAGTCGACAACTGGATGTGGCCGCGCCACACCGGCGACTTCGGCTTCCTGCGCGCCTATGTCGGTCCGGACGGCAAGCCCGCCGACTTCGCGAAGGAAAACGTCCCCTATCGTCCGCAGCACTTCCTGAAGATGGCGACCGAGGGGGTGAAGGAGGGCGACTTCGTCTGGATCGCCGGCTATCCGGGGCGTACGTTCCGCTATCGCACCCTCGATGAGGTCGAAGCGGCGCACGAGTTCACCCTGCCGCAGGCGGTGCGCTGGTCGAAGGACGAGATCGCTCTCCTCGAGACGGAGAACTTGCGCGGCAAGGAAGTCGAGCTCGCCAACTACGGTCGCATCCGCGGCATGGCCAACGGCATGAAGAAATACGAGGGTCAGCTGCTGGCCATGCGTGCCGGTGCGGTCGAAGCGCAGCGCGCGGCGCGTGAGGCGACGCTCGATAAGCTCGCCCCCGCTGGCGCCGGTGCATCGCCGCTCGATACTCTGCGCCGCCTCAACGCCGAGCGGCGCAAGACCGAGGACCGCGACGCGGTGCTCGGCTGGATCGGCCGCTCGTCGCCGATGCTCGGTCAGGCGATGACCCTCTGGCGGATGTCCGAGGAGCGACCGAAGCCCGACCTCGAGCGCGAAGAGGGTTACCGCGACCGTGACCAGAGCCGCTTCCTTCAGGGAGTAGCGCGGGCCCAGCGGTCGATGGAAGCCGGCAGCGATCGCGCGACGTTGCGCTACGCCTTGCAGCAGGCGCTGGCGCTGCCTGCAGGGATGCGTATCGCGGCGATCGACGCCGCGATCGTGTTGTCTCCCGGGACGGACGATGCAGCTCGTCTCGAGGCTTGGCTGGACCGGCTGTACGCCGGCACAAAGATGGGCGATCTTGCCGCGCGCCAGGAAGCGGCCGGCCAGTCTTCGGCCGTGCTCGCGCAACGCGACGACACCATGCTCGAACTGGCGCGGGCTCTGGCGTCGCTTTCGGCCGAGCGCCGCGAAGCCGATCGCGCCTTCGATGGCGCGACCTTGCGCTCGCGTCCGGCCTACATGAAAGAGCTCGAACAGGTCGCCGGCGGCCGGCTCTATCCGGACGCCAACGGCACCCTGCGCTTCACCTACGGCAAAGTCACCGGCTACGCGCCGCGCGACGGCGTCGCCTTTGCGCCGCAGACGACACTCGCTGGCGTCGTCGCGAAGACGACGGGCGAGCGCCCCTTCGATGCTCCGCCGGCGCTCCTGGCGGCAGCGAAGGCGGTGCCGTCCGACCATGTCGACGCGAAGCTCGGCAGCGTGCCGGTCGACTTTCTCTCGACCTGTGACATCACCGGCGGCAACTCAGGCTCCGCGACGCTCAATAGCAGGGGCGAGATCGTCGGCCTCGCCTTCGACGGCAACTGGGAGGGCGTGGTCTCCGATTTCCTCTTCGATCCCGCGAGCGTGCGCACCATCCACGTCGACGCAGCCTACATCCGCTGGGTAATGGAGCACGTCGACAAGGCGCACAACCTGCTGACCGAGATGGGTCTGCCGATCACGCTCGACGACGGTTCGACAGCCGCGGCGGGCGGGCGTCCCTAGCCCGGCGCCCGGTGCGAGCGCCCCGCGGCAGCTAAGGCGCCGGGAAGAGGTCTGCGACCTCGAGGCTGCGGAAAGTCCCGGCAGGACTCTCCGCGGTCGCCAGGCGCCCGGTGAGCAAGTCGAGGACGCGCACCTCGTAGCCGAGGTTGGTGAGCGCGGCGACCGCCAGGTCGACTCGACCGGAGAGCGGATCGCGGCGCAGCCGGATCACGAGCTCCAGCGTCATTTCGTCGAACAACCAGAAGGCGCCCTCGTGCGGTCCGAGCTGGAGCGGGGTGGCCACGGCCGCCGTCGTGGCGCCGTCCCAGCCGACCGCGGTGGCCTCGACCAGGTAGCGTCCGTCGTCGAAGCAGAGCCGGTTCGAAACCGGCTGGCAACCGCCAGTCGACGACTCGCCGCCTGCCGGCGCCGGGCCGGCAGCGAAGGGTGCCGCAGGCAGAGAGGGGAAGGCGTCGATATCGCCGAAGCTGGCGAGCGTGTCCGCCGCCGATGTCCAGACCTTCGAGGTGCCATCCGCGGTGTCGGTCACGCGCAGGGTGAAGGCCTCCGCCTCCAGTCCGGCGCCGAACAGCCAGTGGTTGCGGTTCACGGCGGATCCGTCGACCAGCTTGACGAAGGTATCCGGCTCGTCGCCGCCGGCGAGCGCGAAGCCGCCGGTCGAACCGGTGAGCGGCAGCGCCCGCGCTTCGCCGCGTGCGCTGGCGAGCTCTAGCCGATAGCGACCGTCGAGCAGGCAGAGGATCGTCGGCGAGGGCGCGCAGGGCTCGGCGCCGGCCGCCAGGAGCACCCAGAGCTCGCGCCCGTGAATGCCGTCGTCGGCGGTGAAGTAGAGCCGGCCCGTCGCCAGGACGAGGTCCAGCGGCGAGGAGGAGTCCGGCCCTGGGCGAAGGTCGACGAGCAGGCGGGTCCCGTCGGCCGTACCGTCGGAGACGGCGAGCTCGAGGCCGTGCTCCGCGGTCGCCTGCGTGAAGACGATGCCGGCGCCGAAGGCGACACTCTGCAGCGGCGGCGGGACATTGCCGTCAGGTCGTGCGGGATTCGTCCACAGGACCCGAGTGCCGTCCAGGGTGCCGCTCGTCGACCAGAGGGTTGTGGCGTCGTCTTCGTCGCGCGTCTCGAAGAAGAGGCCGACACTGCTGGAAAGGAAATGATCGACGTAGGCGGCCCGTTCGTCGCGCCGCAGGGAACCCAGGAGCCGCGTCCCCGGGGTCGTGCCGTCGGTCTCCCAGAGCTCGGAGTCGAAGCGGCCGGTATCCGGATCCTGGGATTGGATCGCGAAGAGCGCCCGGGCATCGATGGGGCCGAAGTCGGTGAGTCCGTACCAGGCGGAGCGGAAGGTCTTCAGTTCGAGAGTCCCCGCTGCGCTGCCGTCGGAAGTCCACAGCTGCAGTCCGGTCTGCCAGAAGTTGATGGCGAAGAGTGCCCGCCCGTTCCAGTCGAAAAACGAGGAGGCCACCGCGTGTTCTGCCGGCAGGGTCATCAGCCGGAGCGTCCCGTCGGCGGTACCGTCGGTGCGCCAGATCTCGTCTGGGTCGTGGGTCGGCAGGTAGGCCGAGGCTCCCGCAACTGCGGCGTTGTCTTCCAGGTAGGTCCCGCCGGGGAAACGGTGGAGGTCGCGGGAGGTGTTCTGCTCGGCATCGAAGTAGGCCAGGCCCAGGCCCTCCGAGTCGGCGGTCCGCAACAGCACGCCGGTGCCGAGCCGGGTCAGAGGCCACCTCTCGACTCCGCGGGCAGCGGCGAGGGCGAGCGTCGTGCCGGCCTCCGTGCCGTCGCTCCGCCAGATCTCCGTATCGGCGCCCGAGTGATGTAGAAAGATCAGCGCTTCGTCGCCCAGGGGATAGAGCCTGGCGTAGCCCGGACGCGGTCCGTCCGGGTCGGCGAAGAGTCGAACGATCTCGCCGGTCGAGCGCACCCAGGAGCGGATCGAGAACGACTCGCACTCCTCCGGATCCTCGAAGAGGACACCGCCGCTCGCTGGCAGGACGTCCGCAGGGGGAGTGCTGCAGACGAGGCCGCAGCTGCATCGGTGAGTGCGGGCGATCTCGACCGTGCCGGCCGCGGTGCCGTCGCTGCGGAAGACCCCGTAGTCGCCCCAGGCGAAGTCGGTGCGGGTGGAGAATGCAATCTCGGATCCGCGGATGTCGATGTCGTAGAGCGCGATGCCCGGCGTGTCGAGGACGAGATCGCGCAGCCGATGCGCCGAGAACGGACGGGCGGGATCAGCGACCCAGGGCTCGAAGCCGGTCGAGTTGTCACGGGCGGGGAACAGCCAGCCTCCGCCGACTGCGGTGCCGAGCAACTCACGATAGTTACCGTCATCGATGTCCTGGACATCGTCACCGAGCGGGAAGGTCGACGCCGCCGTCCCCCGGGTCATCCAGAGCTGGTGATGCTGCGCCTCGTCCAGGGCGACGAACAGCAGCCGATTCCCGACGACTCCGGCCGACCCGGCGAACGGCGGACAGGTGCCGGCACAAGTCTCCGCCAGGGGGAACGTTCCCGCGGCGGTGCCGTCCGAAGCGAACGGCTTCCAGCCGTGGTCGAATCCCCAGAAGACGAGGCGATGGCCCACCTGCTCCAGCCAGGGTGCCTGCGATAGATACTCGCCTGGTCCGGCGATCCTGCGCACTCGAACCGCCGCGCCGGGCGTTCCTTCCGATCGCCATAGCGAATAGGTGTTGTCCTCGTCGTAGCCGAGGAAATAGTAGTTGCCGGAGAGCTTCGTCGCTTCGACAGTGTAGGCGTCGTAAGCGAACGGGTAAGAGTTGCCGAAGGCCGAGAGCGGAAAGGTCCCGGCGCTCGTGCCGTCGGACCTCCAGACCTGGGTGCCGGCTGGCGAAGCGGAGGCGCAGAAGAGCAGCTCGTCGCCGACGATTCGCGGTTGCAGCGTGCAGGCGCTGAGGCTGTTTTCGGGTGTGAAGTGCGTCAGCATGCGGGTGCCGGAGCTGGTGCCATCGGTGACCCAGAGCTCCTGCGCCTGGTGCCGCGGATCCCCTGTATTCAGTGCGCTGAAGTACAGCAGCGACTCGCCGCTCGTGGCGGCCGGAGTAGAGCCGAGCTCGAGCGAGGCGATCCGGCGGGTGCCTGCGGCCGTGCCGTCGGTGCTCCAGATGTCGGTGAGAAAATCGTCGGTGTTCTGCTGCACGAAGAGAGTGAGAAGGTCGCCGGCCCGAGCCGAGAACCTCAGCCAACTTCCCGGAGGGGAGGGGAGCGCTGTCAGCCGTGATGTGCCCTCCTCGGTTCCGTCGCTCGACCAGAGCTCGAGATCGCTCTCGGCGGACGTCCGCGCGCCGAAATAGAGCCGGCCGTTCAACGTTCGCGCCCACGAATCTGCCTGAATGTAGGAGCCGGTTCCCGTATGCACCTCGGCGAGGTCGACCACCAGGGGAAAGGTTCCCAGGGCGGTTCCGTCGCTGCGCCAAAGGTGTTGCTGCCATTCCTCGCCGAAGCAGTGGTCGGCGAAGAACACGAGGTCGCCGAGCGCGTCGAGAATCGGACCTCGGTCGTTCCAGGAGGGCCGGCAGTCAGAGAAGGTGGCAACGCGCCGGGTGCCGTCGGAAGAACCATCCGTCGTCCAGATCGAGTAGCCGGTTTCGAGGTAGCTTTCGGTTGCGAAGAAGGCGCGCTCTCCGGCCGAAACGAAGTTGAACGGATGGGAGCCGTAAGCGCCGCGGGCATCCGTGTTGAGGTCCTTCACCAGGTAGGGCAGCTGCGCCGCCAGAGTGATGGCGCCGCCCAGGGTCATGAGCAGGAAAACGGGGATCGGCTTTCGCATCGGACCTCCGCGGGTAGCTGAGTGTACACCTCCGGCGTGATTCGGCGGCCGCGCTCTCGTTTCGCGCCGCGCCACGGCTATCGTCGCGCCCGCTGTCTCGCTAGACTTCCGCCAGCGATGACCCCTGAATCGACGGACATGGCCCAGGTCCCTGGACTGGCCGAGCGCCAGCTCGCGAGCTTGCGCGCCCTGCTGCGCCAGGACTACCTGACGACGGCCGACTGGGAACGCGCGCTCTCGGAGACCGCGCAGATGGCGCGGGCGGCGCTCGGAGCGCATACCGCACTGGTCGCTTTGGTCGATTCCGGAACGGGCGCCTGGACGGCGCGCACCCACGACGGCGAGTCGGTGACCGGCGAGACCATCCGCCTTGTCGCCTCGCTGACCATTCTCGAACGGGTGCAGGCGACCGGTGAGCCGGCGCTGTCGCTCGAAGCGGTGCCGCAGCTGTTGCGCTCGAAGAGCGCCGTAGCCCACGACCTGCGTAGCGTGCTGGCGGTGCCGATCTGGTTCTGGCGCGAGGTCGCCGGCCACCCGGAGCGCCTTTTCGGCGGCTGTCTCTACGCCGACCGGCGCGGCGGCGAGCGCCCGTTCGACGCCGCCGACGTCGAGCTGGTGCGCGACCTCGCGGCGGTCGCCGAACGCAACCTGTCGTTGATCAAGCAACTCGGACAGGTCGAACACCAGCTCTCGCAAGCGCGCGGCGAGGTGAAGCTGGCGCGCGGCGCGGCGGCCGAGGAGTACCGTCTGGCGCACTACGATTCGCACGATCCCGGCTTCGCCGCCGGGGTCCTCGAGCCGTTGCGCCGCGCCGCGCGCGCCGGCAAGGTCGGGGTGCTGCTGCTGGGGCCGACCGGCACCGGCAAGAGCCATCTCGCGCGGGCCTTTCACTACGAGTCGACGCGCAGCGCCGGACCGTTCGTCGTCCTCGACTGCGGGCAGGTGACCTCCGCCGAGGGGCTCGGCGCCGAGCTCTTCGGCTTCGCCAGGAAGTCCGGCTTCTCGGCTCCGGCCGAGGGGCGGCTCGGCAAGGCGGCGCTCGCCGACGGCGGCACGCTCTTCCTCGACGAGATCGGCGCCATGCCCCTCGACCTGCAGCAGCGCCTGCTGCGATTGATTCAGACCGGAAGGTTCTCACCGCTCGGTTCGGCGGAGGAGCGCGAGGTCGATATTCAGATCGTCGCGGCCGCGAACCAGGAACTCGACGAGCTCATCCGCCTGGGTCGTTTCCGCGAAGATCTCTTCTGGCGGCTGGCCGAAATCAGCGTGCGTGTGCCGACTCTCGACCAGCGACGGGCTGACATCCGCGGCTTCGCCGATCATTTTCTGCGCGCCGCCTGCCAACGCTTCGAGCGCCGCGACATCGAGGGCTTCGCCGCCGAGTCCTACGCCCTGCTGATCGATCACGACTGGTCGACGGCCGGCAACCTGCGCGGCCTGGAGCACGCGGTGAATCGCTCGGTGCTGCTCGCGCCGGCGGGAAGCGCCCGGCTGACACCGGCGATGCTGATGCTAGAACCGGTGCGCCGAGTGGCGGTCAGAGCGGCGGGCGCCGAGGCGGCGGAGGCGAGTCCGGCTTCGGCTCTGGCGGCTCTCCTGCGGCGCAAGATCGGCGAGCACCGGGCCGTCGTCGCGCGGATCGCCGAGGATTCCGAGGTCGTGCGGGCCTTCGCGGCGCCCGGTGCGACGGTGCCGGCATCGACGCTGCGCCTGCGCCTGCGCCAGCTCGGCCTCGACCGGGAGCTCGTCGCGGTGCGCCAGGAGGAGCAGATCGACATCGCCACCGTGCGGCGCGCGCTCGTCCGCCACGGCTCGGCCGAGGCGGCCGCCCGCGCCCTTGGAATCTCGCGCGACAGCCTGCAGTGGGTCCTCCGCCGCGCCGGCCTGACGGTGCGCAAGGTGATCGCCGAGGGACGCATCTAGTGCCTCCGCGGCGTCGCGCGGTCCTGCTCTGCGGAGCCGCGCTCCTCTGTGCGCAGCCACTTGCGGCGCTCGATCCGTCTCGCCTCCTGTCGCAATACCGGGTCGAGACCTGGGGGGTGGAGGAGGGGCTGCCTTCGCTCTCGGTCGCAGCCGTGGCGCAGACGCCGGACGGCTACCTCTGGGTGGGTACCACCGAGGGCCTGGCGCGCTTCGACGGCAGCCGCTTCGTGGTCTTCGATCGCTCCAATACTCCCGCCTTCCAGCTCAACGAGGTGCGCTCCCTGCTGGTCGACCGCAGCGGCACACTCTGGGTCGGCTTTTCTGGAGCCGGTCTGGCGCGCCGCGAAGGAGAGTCGTTCGTCGCGGTTGCCGGTCCCGAGCCCGAAATCTACTGGATGGGCGAGGACTCGCGCGGGCTCTGGCTCGGCGGAGGCCATGGACTCTGGAGGTTGAGTCAAGGGTCGATGGCCAGGTTGCCCCTCCCGATCGAGAAGCCGGTTATCGCCTCGGGCCTGTTCGATCGCTCCGGCGCCCTCTGGGTGACCTTGGAGAACGGCCGTATTCTCGCCGAGCAGCCGGGGGGCAGCTTCGACCTCGTCGTTGGGCCCAAAGCCTCCGGTGCTGAGAGAACCTCGCGCATGGGGCTCGATTCTGCTGGGCGTGTCTCGACCTTTACCGCGCAGGTCGCCTGGCTCTGGCAGGACGGGCATTGGGTCGAGCAACGCCTGCGACTGCCGACTGGCATCGCCGCGGGAGGACTTGTCCTCAGCGACTCCAGGGGCGCGACGTGGATCGGCCTCTATCCGACCGGCGGCACGGCGCGGCTTCGCCGCAATGGCGCTGAGGCGGATGTCTTTCCTCCGGGGCATGCTGTCGCAGTAGGCAGGTTCGGACCCATGTTGGAGGACCGCGAGGGCAATCTCTGGCTCGGCAGCTGGACCCAAGGCCTGATGCGGCTGTCGGACGGGCCCATGACCTCCTGGTCGACGGCGGAAGGCCTTTCGAGCGATGCCGCGCGTACCCTTCTGGAAGGGAAGGATGGCGCGATCTGGGTCGGCACGACCGACGGCCTGAACCGGATCGCCGGCGACCGGGTGCGGCAGTTTCGCCGGCCGCAACCCGCCGGCGCGCAGCGCGCGCACAACTGGTACTACGCCCTCGCGCCGGATAGCGAGGGCGGCCTCTGGGTCGGCAGCCAGACCGACCTCGCGCGGTTCCGGGACGGACAGTTCACGGGGCTCGACGACTGGGCGGAGCTCACCGGCTTTGGCGTCTTTTCGCTGCTGCGGGCGCGAGATGGTGCACTTTGGGTCGGGACGACGCTCGACAATAGCGACGGGGCTACGGTCCACAAGCAGGTCGGCGACCGCCGAAGTGCCTACAAAGTTGGCGGCGACATCGCCTTCGCGCTGCTCGATGACCGGCGAGGATCCATCTGGGTTGCCGGTAGAGGCGGCCTCTACGAGATCGCCCAGGACGGCGCCGTGACGCACCACCCGACTCCGGTCGAGCCGCTGCACCAGCTCTTCATGAGCGCCAGCGAGGACTCGCGCGGCGATCTCTGGTTCGGCACACTGGAAGGCGGCATTCTGCGCTACAGGAACGGCGAATTCCGCCTCTTGCGCCGCCAGGACGGGATCTTCGACGACACCGCCTGGGCGATCGTCGACGACGGGCTCGGGTATCTCTGGGTTTCGTGCGCCCGGGGTCTCTACCGCATGGCGCTCGCCGATCTCGATGCCTTCTTCGCCGGTCGCGTACCGAAAGTCCGCTACCGGCTCTTCGGCGTCGAAGACGGCCTGGCCTCGGCGACTTTCGAGGGCGGCAACGGCAGCGCCGGAATCCGGGCGCGCGACGGCCGGCTCTGGTTCGCCTCGATGAAGGGTGCCGCGATGGTCGAGCCCGGCGCGGTCGAGCCGCTGCCGGTGCCGGCGGCCGAGATCGAGGAACTGCATATCGATGGCGAGCGCCAGCCCCTGGGGCAGGCGATCGACCTCGGCCCCGGCAACTACCGCCTGGAGATCGACTACACCGCCTTTCACTTTCGCGCTCCGAACCGGTTGCGCTTCCGCTACCGCCTCGAAGGCGTGGATCGCGATTGGATCGAAGCCGGGGCGCGCCGCCACGCCGAGTATCCGGCGGTGCCCGCTGGTGTGCATCGGTTCTCGGTCCAGTCTTCACTCGACGGGGAGAGCTGGGGGCAAGCGGCGACCGTGGCCGTGGCGGTCGCGGCGCCCTTCTGGCGACGGCCCTGGTTCTTCCTTGCCGCGGCGCTGGCGCTCGTGGCGTTGGGACTTGCCCTGCAGCGGGCGCGCGTCGGCCAGTTGCGGCGGCGTGCTCGCGAGCTCGAAGGGATGGTCGACTTCAGCCGCAGCGTGGCGGGCGTGCTCGAACCGGAGGAGATCGGCCGGCAGCTCGAGCGCGCTCTGGTCGCGCGTTGGGGGGAGTCGCCGCGCCTCGTGCTCGCGGCCCGCGAAGGGCGCCCTGTCCAGCGCGTCGAGTCGCGGCTCAGCGGAGTCCTGGTGCTCGATCCGGAGCAAACCGCCGGGCTCTACGCCGACTGGCGCCGCCCGCTGCGCCTCGCCGAGGCGATGATGGACGCGGGCAACGCCGCTGGCCCCCTGGGCGACCTCTATCGCGCCGGTCTGCTGGTCGCCGTGCCGCTGGTCTCCGGTGAGACCGTCTTCGGCCTTCTGGCCGTCGGCGGCGAGCGCGCGCGCCATGCCCAGGAGTCGGACCTCGTCCATCTCTCAGCCCTCGCGGCGCAGGCGGCGATGGCGCTCGAAGGCGCCTGGCAGGCGCAGGAGGCGACGCGCTGGCGCCATGTCTCGGAGGCCCGCGGCGAGTGGCTGCAGCTCGATCTCACGTCGCGGCTGGTCTTCGCCGCGATCGCCCGGCAGGGGTATTCCGGGACGGTGACGGACAGCGATGTCCGCGCCGCGCTGGCGGCGATCTTCACCGACTCCGAGGCCGCGACGGCGCGCATCGACGCGGCGATCGTGCGGCTGGTCGCCGAGCACATCCTGTCGCGCGGCATCGCCGGTGGTGTCGCCGGCGAGTCGTCGAGCGAGCTCCGGGTCGAGCGCGATCGCTGGCTACTGCTGCCGGAGATTCGCCTGCCGCTCGCTGAGATCGTCCGCCAATCGGCGCAGAAGATCGGTGCCTATCAGCTCGTCGAGCGTATCGGCGCCGGTGGCATGGGGGAGGTCTACCGGGCGGTGAACGTCCACGACGGCACCCCCGCGGCGGTCAAGATTCTCTTCCCCGAGCAGACGGCCGATCCGACGGCGCGCAAACGCCTCGAAGGAGAGGGGAAGATCGTTGCCGCCATCTCGCATCCCAACATCGTCCGCCTGCTCGAGCGCGGCGAACACGCCGGCCGGCTCTACCTCGCCATGGAGCTTCTCCCGGGCGATACGCTGACGCAGCGTCTGACGCGCGGCAAGCTCTCCGAGCGCCGAGCGCTGCGGATGGGAGCCCAGATCGCCGCGGCGCTCGCGGAACTGCACGCGCATGGCGTCATTCACCGCGATGTCACCGCCGGCAACATCATGTGCCTGCCGGACGGCCGCTTCGTGCTGCTCGACTTCGGATTGGCCCGCGGCGCCGCGCGCACGACGCTGACCGAGGCGGCGACGATGGTCGGCACCTTGCCGTACATGGCGCCGGAGATCCTGCGCTCCGAATCGGTCGACGAGGCGAGCGACCTCTGGTCGCTCGGTGTGGTGCTGTTCGAAGCGCTCGTCGGCCACTTGCCGTGGGGCGAAGGGCAGCCGACGCTGCAGATGGCGCTCGCCATTGCACGCCTCGACGCTTCGCCCGAGGTGCTGGCGAGCGTCCCGTTGCGGAGCGGCGTCGCCGAGCTGCTGGCGGAGATGCTGCGCCCGGACACTCGCCAGCGTCTCCGTGTCGCCGCAGAAGTTGCCGAGCGCCTCGCTGCCCTCGCGCTCGACGCCAACGCGGCGAGCGGTGAGGTCGCGCTGCATATCGGCTGAG
>JBDTQT010000082.1:0-14825 GCA_039932055.1 Thermoanaerobaculia bacterium | reverse complement strand
CAGGTGCCGAACCACTTCAGGATGATGCCCGCAGCATCCCGTTGCGGAACGCCGCGAATCAGGAACCAGCGATAGGTGCCGTCGGTGCGGCGGAGGCGGCTTTCGATGGCGTAGCTGCCGGCGGTCGCCGTAGCCTGCTGCCAGGCTTCCCGGGCGGCCTCCCGGTCGTCAGGGTGAAATGGCTGGATCCACCCCTCGCCCGAGCTCTCTTCCTGTGTGAGGCCGGTGTAGTTCGTCCATTGCGGGCTGCAGTAGATGTTCCAGCCGTCGGGCCGGGTGATCCACACCATCTGCGGCATGGCCTCGGCGAGGGCCCGAAGTTCTTCCGCGCTGGCGCGCAGCGCCTCTGCCGAGAGCTGGCGCTCGGTGACGTCCCGGGTCGATCCGACGACGAAGTCGACCTTCCCCGCGTCGTCGAGGCCAGGCGAGAAGATGTATTCGTAGGAGCCCGGGTGTCCGCTCGGGCTGGTATAGGGGGTCTCGTCGGTGACGGATTGCCCGGTCTCGAACACCTCTTGCACCTGGCGCTGAAGCTTCTCCGCCAGCGCTGGCGGATAGCCGAGGTCGAAGAAGTTCCGCCCGACGGCCTGCTCCGACGGGATGCCCCAGAGCGCCAGTAGCGGTTGATTGGCGAACAGGAAGCGTCCCTCGCGGTCGAAGGTGTAGGCGAAATCGCTGATCGACGAGAGGGTGGCGCTGAGCAGCCGTTCCCGCCGCTCGGTGCGCTGGTTCAGTTCCTCCAACGCCCCTTCGGCGCGCTTGCGGGCGTCGATGTCGAGCACGAAGGCCACGGAGTGGTCGCGCTGCGGCCCCAGCAACGCGTAGCCTACGAGCACCCAGAGGCGGGTCCCGTCCTTGCGGATGTACTGTTTTTCGTAGGGTTTGCAGGCACCGCGGGCGCGCGCTTCCGACACGGCAGCGTCGTCGAGGTGCCGGAATTCGGGAGGCGTGAGGTTCGACCACCTCAGACCCGAGGCGAGATCCGCGTGCCCATAGCCGGAGAGGCGCAGAAACTCGTCGTTCCCGTCCTGGAGCGCGCCGTCCAACTCACCGAAAACGATGCCTACCAGATTCGACTCGAAGAAGGCGCTCAACTTCTCCGGCCTCACCTGCAGAGTGATCTCTGCTGGAATCGCGCGCTCGGCAAGCGCGATCGACAGTGGCTGGTGAGGATTCATCAACCCGAACGGAGCACCTTTTCACGTTATCACGCGGCGGTCACCCATGGAAGCGCAGTTTCTGTCTAGTCACGCGCCGGAATCTCGCGCAGAAATTGCGCAGCGCGGAGGGGCGCTCTGCCGCTGAGCTCCCCGAGCTTCTCCGGTGGGCGGGCGGGCCCGGGGAGCGTACAATCCGCCCATGACCGGAGCCGCGAGCTTCGCCGATCGGCGGCGTCTGCTGCAGCTCGAGACGCTCTACGACCTGGCGTTGAAGCTCCATGCCGAGCGCCAGGAGCAGGAGCTCGTCGACGAGCTGCTCGAGCGCGTCTGCGCCGTGCTCGATCCGGCGGTCGCCTTGGCGGTGACGCGCGAAGCGGCGGCCGGTAGCCGGGCGCTCGCGGTCGTCGGCTGGCCCGACGCGCGGCCCTCCGGCGCTGAGCTCCTGGCGCAGCCGCTCTGGCGCGAGCTTCTCGCCGAAGGTCAGACCTTGGTGCGCCGCGACGGGATCTTCGCGGGCGTGCCGTTCCGCGAGCTCATCGCTACTCCGCTCGGCTATCGCGGAGTTTTTCTCGGTTATCTCGCTCTCCTCGACAAGGAGGAGCGCGGCGGCGGCGAAGGCGGGTTTTCGCTGGAAGACCGGCGATTCCTCGAGTCGGTCGCCGCCCTTGCTGGCGTGGCGCTCGACGGTGCCCGCCAGATCGAGCGCCTCGAGACGCGTAGCGAGCAGCTGGCCGAGGAGAACAAGGTCCTGCGGGGTCAGCTCGCCTCCGAGCTCGAGGGCTCCGGGATCGTCGCCGCTTCGCCCGGCATGCGCCGTGTCCTGGAACTCGTCGAGCGTGTCGCGCCGCGCAGTGTCAACGTCCTCGTCCGCGGCGAGAGCGGCACCGGCAAGGAACTGGTCGCCAAGCTCCTGCATCATCTGTCCGGCCGGACCGGCTCGCTCGTCGCCATCAACTGCGGCGCGCTGCCGGAGTCGCTCCTCGAGAGCGAGCTCTTCGGCATCGAGGGCGGTGTGGCGACCGGTGTCTCGGCGCGGCGCGGCAAGTTCGAGCTCGCCGACTCCGGGACGCTCTTCCTCGACGAGATCGGCGACATGCCGACGGCGCTGCAGATCAAGCTCCTGCGGGCGCTACAGGAGCGCGAGATCGTCCGGATCGGCGGCGAGCGGCCGATTCCGGTCGATGTCCGGCTGGTGGCGGCGACCCACCGCAGCCTCGAGGAGTTGGTCGCCGCGGGCACCTTCCGTGAAGACCTCTACTACCGCATCAAGGGGGTCGAGCTCGAGCTGCCGCCGCTGCGCCAGAGGCGCGAGGAGATCCCGCTCCTGGTGCGCCACTTCGTCGAGCAGTTCTGCCGCCGGGAGGGGATCCCGGCGCCGCCGATCACCCGCGAAGCGCTCGCCCTGCTGCTCGACTACGACTATCCGGGCAATGTGCGCGAGCTCGAAAACCTGATCGCCGGTGCGGTCTCGCTGGCGGAAGGGGCCGTCGAGGCGACGCTCGTCCGTTCGCTCCTCGGCAGCGGGAACCGCGGCTCCGGCCCGGAAGCCCTCGACCTCGGGGCGGTGGAGCGGCGGCATATCGAGCGCGTGCTCAAGCTGGCCAACGGCAACCGCAGCGCGGCGGCCAAACTCCTGGGTGTCGACCGCCGGACGCTCCACCGCAAGGGGTTTTGAGTCCTCGAACTGTAAGAGCTTTCCTCAGAATAGTTTGCGACGAACGAGACAAAAAGACCGGTAAGGGACAAAATAGCCCATATGGAGATTCGGTGTGACTCTTCGGCATTTGGAGCGTTGGGGATCGAATCCCATCGCCCCTGGTGCGACAAAACGTCTCAAATGGTCCCGACGAGATGCCCCAGGGCCCTTCGATCGGGTCGCGGCTAAGTTCTTTTGCGACAACAGCTTGGGCCAGCCTTGGAAAACTGGCGGCGAAGTTGGCAGCGGGGTTGCCTCTGTCTGTCCGCTCCAAGGAGATCGCTCATGCTACAGTCCGCCGCCAAGTCGATAGATGTCCGTGCGTTGCCGATCGAATGGATCGCCGGAACCGTCGCTATTGGAAGCGTCACCTGGCTGCTCGCAACCGACCGCATTCCGCCGGCGCTGGTCTATCTGGTGCAGCTCTTCCTGAGCTTCTGAGAGCGAGAGCCTGATGTCTGGACGGTCCCGGCTGAGGGAGGTCAAGTTGACGCTCCCCATGGCGCCTGACATGGAGGTCGTGGCCAGTCAGGCCGCGAGCTCCCTGGCGGCGTTCATCGGCATGAGCCCGGACCGCGTCGACGAGGTTCGCCTGGCCGTCGTCGAAGCCTGCATCAACGCCTTCGAGCACAGCCAGTCCCCGGAGCGCAAAGTGGAGATCACCTTCTGTCTGATCGGAGATGTCGAGCCGGACTGCCTCGAGATCAGCGTCCATGATCGCGGCGTCGGCTTCGCCTTTTCCGAGGTGGAGGAGCCCAGGATCGAGGCCAAGCTCAAGGGCTCGCGCAAGCGCGGCTGGGGCCTTAAGATCATTCAGGGACTGATGGACGAGGTGCGGATCCTCTCGGGCTCGAACGGCACCACCGTAGTCATGAGCAAGTCACGCTAGGGAAGGGACGGGGAACGATGACCGAAGCGCTCAAACTGACCATCGATCGCCGCGACGCTCTCGCCGTGATTCAGACCGAGGGCTACATCAACAACCAGGGTGGCGAAGAGATCGCTCGCGCCGCCTATGAGCTGCTGGAGTCGGGGTACCGCAAGCTTCTGTTGGACCTGACCGGGACGAAGATCATCAACTCGATCGGCATCTCGATTCTCATCGAGATCATCGAGAAGATGCTGGAAGTGGACGGCAAGCTCGCTTTCTGCGCCCTCACCCCGACCATCGAGAAGACCTTCCACATCATGGGCCTGGCACAGTACGCCTCGATCTACCCCGACCAGACGACCGCGGTGACGCAGCTCGCTCTGTGACCACCGGCGGACCCCCTTCAGCCGCGACGAATCGGCGAGTTTCGGACAATCTCGAAGACGAGCTTCTCTCTCTGGCGCGCCGCGAGCCACAGGGCCGGCAGCTCGTCGAACAGCTCCTCCGCCTGCTCGATCGCGCCACCGGATCGGCGGGCGCGGCGCTCTACCTGAAGAGCGAGCGCGGCTTTCGCCGTGAGCTCGCGACCGCCGGATCGACGCACGAAGAGTTGCTGGCGACGGTGCCCGCCGACACCCCGGGGCAGCTGACCTTCTGCGGCGGCCTGGTGCGATGGAGCGGCGCGCTGCAGGAGCCCGGCGTCGCGACGCCGGCGCTGCTTCTCGCCCTGGTGACGGCGGCGCGCGAGCTGGTGCTGCGCGGCCAGCTGAAGCGCCAGGATTTCGAGGCCAAGTCGCGTGGCGTGCAGCTCGAAGCGCTCTACGACGTCGGCCTCGCCATCGCCTCGACGCTCGACTTCGAGCGCTTGTGCGAGGAGATCCTGATGCGCGCCGTGGCGCTCTCCGACGCCCGGCGCGGCGCCCTCTACCTCATGCAGAACCGTGGCCTCGACCTGCACCGCGCTTTTGGCGGCGACGCCCAGGCGCGGCTCGATCCCGCGGACGAGGAGACGCTCGCGCTACTCGCCGGGACGCCCCGGCCGACCTGCTGCGTGCTGCCGGGAGCGCTCTTCGTGCTCGGCGTTCCGGTCGCCATCGACGGCCTGCCGAAGGGTCTGCTGGTGATCGGCGACAAGGAGAGCCGCCAGGGCGTCGGACCGTTCTCGCCCGCCGACCGCCGGACGCTCGACCTTCTCGCCAATCAGGCGGCCATCGCGCTCGAGAACGCCGACCTGCATCGCCAGGCGCTCGAGAAAGAGCGCCTCGAGCGCGAGATCGAGCTCGCCTCGGAGATTCAGCGCCAGATCCTGCCGAAAGGCACCCCCGAGATCCCCGGCTACGAGCTCGCCGGCTGGAACCGGCCGGCGAAGCACATCGGCGGCGACTACTACGACTTCTTTCCGTTCAGCGGCGGCCGCAGCTGGGGGCTGGTGCTCGGCGACGTTTCGGGCAAGGGCGTGCCGGCGGCGCTGCTGGTCTCGACCCTGCACTCGGCACTGCGACTGCTGCTCGACCGGCTCGAGCTCGGATCCGACCTTTTCTTCCGCCTGAACGAGCACATCCTGGCCTCCTCGGCGGCGAACAAGTTCATCACCCTGCTCGCCGCCCGCCTCGAGATCGCGACCGGCGAGCTCCACTACCTCAACGCTGGCCACAATCCGGGAATCATCGTGCGCGCCCGTGGCGGTGTCGAGCAGATGGGGCCGGGTGGACTGCCGCTGGGGCTCCTGCCCGGAGTGAGCTGCCGCACCGAAGTGACGACGGTCGAGCCAGGAGATCTGCTCTGCCTCTACAGCGACGGCATCACCGAGGCGGTCGGCCCGGACGACGTCGAGTTCGGTTTCGACCGGCTGGCCGAGCTCCTTGCCGACGCCCGCGAGGCGCCGCTCGGCGAGCTCATGCTGCGCATCGACCGCGAGGTCAGTGCGCACGCCGGCGGCCTCGCCCAGGGCGACGACCAGACCGTGCTGCTGCTGCGCCGCAGCGCCTCCTGAAAGCCGATCAGCCGCGCCCTTCGCGCGACGGCTGGAGCTCGCCGACCGCCGCGAGTCGCAGGGCAGGGGCGACGGCCGGGGAGCGATGCAGCCCCGGAATCCATAGCTTGCGGTCGCCGGCCGCGCCGTCGACCGCCGCGAGCAGGTCGAGGAGTTTCCCGGTCCAGATGAGGGGCGGCAGGGCAGCCTCGAGCTTGCCGTTGGGGCCGATCCGGCGGACGCTCCGGGCGACTCCGCGGAACGGCAGACCCGGCCCGGGCAGGCAGCGCAGGTTTTCGATTGAGCCAACGCGGATGCCACCCGGGGAGCGCCGCAGGAGGTCCTCTTCCGACGCCTCGCCAGGGATCCATTGCGGATGTCCCGGGACTGCGTCCTCGCCGGCGACGCCGTGCCCGGTGGACAGGCGGCCGCAGCGTGCGGCGAGCTCGAGGTCGAGGACCGGTCCGGCGAGCTCGCCGTCGTGCACCAGCTCGCGCCGCCGCTTCAGGAGTCCGTCGTAGTCGAACGGAAAGCCCAGCGTCAGCTCATCCCCCGGCTCGTCGACCAGCCGGACGAGGGGCGAGAGCGGCCGCCTCTCGGCGGGATCGGCGAGCGGTCCCTGGCCAGCGACGAAGCGCCGGCCGGAGAAAACCTCGCGCGCCACGAGCTCGAGCAGGGCCACCGCTGCCTCGGGAGCGAGAACGGCCGGCGCCGCCGGGTTCGGCACCTCCTCGGTGATCTCGGTCGCTTGCAGTGCCTGGGCGTTGGCGACCAGCTTGTCGAAAGCGAGACCGCGCAGCGTCCGGCTCGATGCCGCCGCGAAGCCCGATCCGGGACGCCGCCCGGTACGCGCCTCGAGGCTGATCTCGGTGGCGCGGGCCGCGCGGATCGGCCGGCCGGTCGCGGCGATCACGAGATGGAGCTCGGACCAGGAGCAGCGCAGCGTCGACTGGCGGTCGGCGAGCTGCTGCAGCCGCGCGAGTGTCGCCGGCGGCGCGAGCTCGGCGACCTCGGCATCGTGCAGGCCGTCCAGGGTCGTCTGCGAAACCGCCTCCTCGGAGCCGCGCGGCCACTCCCATTCGGGCGAGATGGACGCCGCCCGGGCCACCGCCAGCGCCTGGCGCAGCGTCAACTGAAGCTCGCCGACGTCGCTCGCCGCGCAGCGGGCCAGGCCGGTGCGTCGCCCTTCGCGCACCCGCACGACGACCATCCGCGACGCCGTGGCCTCGGCGCGGCGGCTGCGGGTGCTCTCGATCGCCAGGTTCGCGGAGCTTTCGATCCAGCTGATGATCGTGGCATCGGCCGGCGAGAGTCGCAGGAGATGTTCGCAGCGTTCGACGATTTCGGCGAGCGGCAGTTTTGCGGGATTCACCACCGCATCCTAGCCCGACCTATGCATGAACACTCCTACTGCGGGGCGGATACAGCCGCGTCTGCTGCGTTGCGCTCGCTCGGGCTCCTCGGCGTACTGTCGAGTACGCCTGCGTCGCCCTCCCGTCGCGCGCCTTGCAGCCACGGCCGTCTCCACCCCTCGCTGCGAAGCTTCATGCATAGGTCGGGCTAGCAACGGCATCGCACGGGGTCGCCCGCGCCATGGCTTGAACTTTGCAGCCTTGGACGGCGAGAATGTACCTCGACGTGTCCAGGACTCGACGATCGAACCTTGACCTGCGCCCTCTCGCCGGGCTCGCGATGTTGGCGTTCTGCTACGTTTCGCCCATGCCGGCAGGCGCCCAGGACGATCTGTTGGCGGCCAAGCGCCGCCAGATGGTCGACGTCGTGCGCGCGCGCGGGGTCTCCGACCGTCGCGTTCTCGACGCCATGGGCCAGGTCCCGCGTCATCTTTTCGTCCCCGAAAAGGTCCGGCCGCAGGCCTACGAGGATTTTCCGCTGCCGATCGGTTCGCAGCAGACGATCTCGCAGCCCTACATCGTGGCGCTGATGACCTCGCTGCTCGACCTGAAAGGGGGCGAGAGGGTGCTCGAGATCGGCACCGGCTCCGGCTATCAGGCGGCGGTGCTGTCGAAAGTGGCGGGCGAGGTCTACACGATCGAAATCCTCGGGCCGCTCTCCGAGAGCGCGCGCAAGGCGATCGACGGGCTCGGCTACAGCAATATCCATTTCCGGGTCGGCGACGGCTACGCCGGCTGGCCGGAGGCGGCGCCGTTCGACGGCATCGTCGTGACCGCGGCGCCGGAAAAGGTCCCGCAGCCGCTCCTCGACCAGTTGAAGGTCGGCGGCAAGCTGGTCATCCCTGTAGGTTCGTTCTTTCAGGACCTGCTGGTCTACACCCGCACGCCGACCGGGATCGAGCGCAAGAACGTCGCCCCGGTGCGCTTCGTGCCGATGACCGGCGAAGCGCAGAAGCCGCCGCCCGCGCCACGTCAGCAGTAGGCTCCCTCCGTTGACCCGGATCCCCGCAGGACCGACTTCGTCCGGCAGCGCAGATCCGCGGGTCGCGGCGCGATGGGACGAGACCGCCCAGGTCCGCGCCCATAATCACCTCCAGGGCTGGCTCGATTCCCAACTTCTCTTCGGCGAGGTCTTCCAGGCGCGGATTTCGGGTGACCCCCACGGCAACTGGCTCGAAGGGCTGATGCGGCGTGGTGGCGTCCCCAAAGGAGGGCGGTGGGCGAGTCTGGGGTGCGGCGCTGCCGGCGAAGAGAAGGTGGCAGCCCGCCGCGGGCTCTTCGCCGCGCTCGTCGGCTACGACGCTTCGCCGAAATCCCTGGAGATTGCGCGCAGCTCGGTGGCGGCAGAGGGCCTGCGGCAGCTCTCGTTCGCGCCGATCGATCTCAACGACTTCGCCCTGCCCGCAGCGGCCTTCGACGTCGTGCTGATGAACATGTCGCTGCATCACGTGCGCGAGCTGCGACCGGCCCTCGAGTCCGTGCGCCGGGCGCTCGCTCCGGGCGGCGTCCTGATCCTCAACGAGTTCGTCGGGCCCCGCCAGTTCCAGTTCCCCGAGGCGCAGGTGGCGACCGTGCGCACCCTGCTCGCGGCGCTGCCGGAGGCGCTGCGCCAGGACACCGCCAACGGCATCCTCAAGCGCGAGTACACCGTCTGGCCGGTCGAATTCTGGAACGAGGTCGACCCGTCGGAGGCGATTCGGTCCGATCGCATCCTGCCCGAGGTCGAGCGCTCCTTCGACATCACGGTGCGCATCGACTACGGCGGCACGATCCTCAACCTGCTGCTCGAAAACATCATTCACAATTTCGATCCGCAGAACGAGAAAGATGCCGCCATCCTCCGTCTCCTCGCCGCCTGCGAAGCGGTGCTTGTCGACGGGGGATTCCTCGCCAGCGATTTCACCGCCATCCTGGCCCGGCCGCTGGCGGAGGCGCGCGACGTTCCGCCAGGCGGATTTGCGCCGCCGACCCGGCTCGGCGAGGTGGCGCTCGCCTCGCCGAGCGGCACCGGCGCCGCGGCGCAGGAGATCGCCGCCCTGCAGGCGGAGGTGGCGACGATGCGCTCCTCCCGCGGCTGGCGCCTGGCTCAGGCGCTGCGCGGCCTCCTCGGTCGCCGCTGGTAGAAGCCAGAGGCGCCAGGTCCGGCCGCCCGTCGGCGCGCACGATCTCGGCGCCTTTGAGGTCGCAGGAGAGGGCGCGAAAGGCGCGTTCGCCGCCGACCAGCGCGGCGAGGGCCTCACTTCCGAGAAGGAATCGCTGCGAAGCTCCCGGAGTGTGGGTCACCACCCACTCGAGCGGCACGCCGATGCCGGCGGCGATGCTCGAAGACAGCAGGAGCATCGGAGCCGATTCAGCCCCAGCCCTGGCGGGCGATCCAGGCGTCGCTGTAGATCGTCGACAGATAGCGGTTGCCGGAGTCGGCGAAGAGGGTGGCGATGCGCGCCGTGGCGCTCGCACCGCCGGTCGCGGTGAGCCGCGCCGCCAGTTGCCGCACGCCCCAGAGGGTGGCGCCGGAGGAGCCACCGGCGAAGATCGCTTCCGTGCGTGCCAATTCACGCGCGGCGAGGATCGCCTCGCGGTCGCTCGCCTGCACCATGTCGTCGAGGCGCTCCCACTCCGGGCAACCGATGATCTCTTCGTCGCCCAGGCCTTCGACCAGCGTGCGGCTCGACGTCACCCGGCGGCCGTGCTTCCAGTGGTCGGTGAAGACCGAGCCGGCGATGTCGACGGCCATCACCTTGACGTCGGGATTCTGCTCCTTGAGGTAGCGCGCCACGCCGGTGACCGTGCCGCCGGTGCCGATGCCGGCGACGAACCAGTCGATCCGGCCCGCCATTTGCCGCCAGATCTCGGGTCCGGTCGACTGGTAGTGCGCCTCGTTGTTGGCGCGGTCGTTGTGCTGGTCGGGAAAGAAGGCGCCAGGAATCTCGGCGGCGAGCCGGCGCGCCATCCGGTTGTAGCTGTCCGGATGCTCGGGCGCGAGGTCGCCGTCGACCAGCACGAGCTCGACGCCCATGGCGCGCAGGGCGTCGATCTTTTCCGGACTGGTCTGCCTCCGCACCACCATCACGCAGCGCAGGCCGTACTCGATCGCCATCATCGCGAGACCCATCGCCGTGTTGCCCGACGACGCCTCGACGACCGTGCCGCCGGCGGCGAGGCGGCCGTCGGCCATCGCCTGCTCGACCATGTGGCGGGCGATGCGGTCTTTGACGCTGCCCATCGGGTTCATGTACTCGAGCTTGGCGTAAACCTCACCGGCGAAGCCGGGCACCGCCCGGCGCAGACGGACCATCGGCGTGTCGCCGACGGCGTCGGAAACCCTGTCGAAGACTCTTCGGACGCTCATCGCTGGCGAGGATAGCAACCCGGCCCGCGAAGTGCCTGTAGCGCCGACGGCTCCCGACGGCAGGCGGCGACCGAGGTACGCCGACCAGGGCGACAGCGCCGCAGCCGCCGGCGAAGTCGACTGCTCAGAACGCGGCGATCAGGCCGAAGCTCACGCGGTCGTCGTCGAGATCGAGGTCGTGGTAGAGCTCACCGTTGGCGCGCATGTTGCGTGCCAGGAGGTAGCTGAGGGTCAAAGAGACATTCTCGGAACGCGACTCGACGACGTCCGAGTCCACCTTGTTGTAGAGCGCCGCAATCGCCCAGCGTCCATCGGCTCCGGCGGGGAGGAAGAGCAGCTCGGCGAAGCCACCCTTGGTCTTCAGGTCGGGTCCGGTGCGTCCGACCAGGAACGGATCCTCGTCGCTACGCTCCAGGTAGATGGCATTCACTTGCCACTTCTCGGAGATCGCGACGGAGAGGTCGGGGCCGAGATAGGCAATCTTCGTCGATGGTCCATCGACGAGCTCCTCCTTGCCCCAGTAGCCGAAGGCACCGACGCGCAGCGGTCCGAACTGACGCGACAGGCGCAACGCCGTGTTCTTGAAGTTGTTGTCGTCGAAGTCGCCGTTCTCCGCCGGCTCGATGCCGTTGCCGTTGACGAGCTGTCCGATCACCTCGATCTTGGCGGGGGCGTGCCAGGTGAGCACCATGCCGCGATCGTAAGTCAGGTTGGTCGGCAGCACGCCCACCTGGGTCTTGAAGATCGTGTAGTCGTTGCGCTCGAGCCGCAGCTCACGCTTGAAGAGCGAATCGGAAAGCTGGAACTGCCCAACCACCAGGTCGAGCGGCAGGCCGAAGAGCTCGTTGAACTGGAAGAAAGTGTCTTCGAGCTTGACCGACTCGCCCTGCTCGAAGATGGCGTAAAAGTAGTAGGAGATCTTCTCGGTGATCGGCCCTCCGGAGAGGAGCTTGAGCGACCACGGCCACTCGAAGTCGGCCTGGGACTTGCCGTCGTCCTCGTACGAGGCCCAGGCGTCCATGCGAATCGCGAGGGGGACGTCGCGCACCAGCTTGAGCAACGGGTCACCGACGTCGAACGTGGCGCGCGAGGGCTCCTTGGTGGCGTCTTCCATGCGGAAGCCGCGCGCCGCGAACTCCTCGCCGAACGGCTTCAGACGCGGGAACGGCGCGTGACAGGTGCTGCACGAGATCTGGTACTTGCGGGCGAAGGCCGGAATGGCGGCGGCGTCATCGGTGACGGTGACCGCCAGCAGCACGATTACCGCGAGCAAAGCAAAGACGAACGAGCGGGTAGTAGTCATCTCGGGCTCCGTCACTGCAGAACGGTGAAGGTCGTTTCGTGGAAGTTGAGAGTCACCGGCGCGTACTCCTCGGCGGGGACCTTCATGAACTCGCCGACCGAAGAGACCAGGCGCGAGTAGTGGAGGCTCGCCTTGACCGTGACCGGTCCGGCGGCCATCTCCTGCGGCAGTTTCCAGGTGAACGTCTCGGCGACGGCCTGCAGCGGCGCCAGGCGGTAGTCGGTGGCGAACGACGCGGTGGCCCACTGCGCGATCGTCATCCGCCCCTTGGCGTCGAGGTACGGCAGGCGGAAGATGCGATCGCCGGCTGCCATCGAGTCATAGGTGCCGTCGCGTTTCAGGCCGGGGAACCCCGCGATGTCCTTGATCTCGCCGATGTCCTGATAAGCGAGGGCGGTCGCCGAGGCGATGGTGTACTCCTCGTCCTTGAAGCCCTTCGGGTCGACCGCCAGGTGGTAGGTCTTGCCGGCGGCGTCGGTCGCCTCGACATGCAGCCAGAGCACGCGCTCCTCGGCCGATCCACTCGGGATCTTGTGCCCCGCCTTGGCGTTGACCACCACCGCGGTGAGCTTCATCGTGTCGCCGGGCTCGGCCTCTCGGGTCTCGGGGTGGATGCGCACTTCGGCGACGCCGGCGAGCTTGCCTGGGTCGTGCGCTCCATGAAAGAGATGCTGGCGGACGTCGGGCAGCTCCGCCCCCATGCGGGCGCTGCGGCCCGGCGCCGGCGGCATGTGGCAGTCCTGACAGACGACGCCGCCTCGGCCGTGCGGCCCCTCCTTCCACTCGAGCTGGGTCGACTTGACGAACAGCCCCCACGGGTTCTTCTCGTTGTGGCAGGTGCCGCAGAACTCGGCGCTGCGCAGGAACGGGTTCTCGCGCGTCTCGTGGTGCGGGCTCACCGCCCCGGCGCGCGGGCCCTGCTTGATCTTGCCGGGGGAGATCGTCCAGTTGAAGTTGACCGGCACGTCACCGCTGAAGCCGGTCACCGTGTGGCAAAGGTCGCACGACACTGATTCGTTGGCGCGGCTGCCCTTCTCCGGGCGCTGCGGCGGAATGTCGCCGGCGAGGAAGGCGAGCGGTGCGTGGCAGCCGTTGCAGCCGGCCAGAACGCCGGCGACTTTGGGCTCCTTCGCGGCGTGTGGGACGGCAAGCTCGAAGTACTCGATCTCGTCCCAGGGATGGGTGAAGGCTTGCGACATCATCGCCTGCTCGTGCTGGCGCGCGATGTCGATGTGGCAGGTGGCGCAGGCCGCGGGGCGCTCGAAGTTGTCGTAGGGCTGGGTGCCGAGGGCATCGTCGCTGACCTTGGGCGCGCCCTGCCCGGCGAGCGGCGCGGTGAAAACGAAGGCGAGCGACAGGAAGAGCGGAGCGCAACGAAGGGTCATGGAAACCTCCCGGTCGAGAACCGACCGCCTCTATTAGGGTCGATCCGCGGACCGGGAGAGTCCACACCCGATGGGGTGGGGTGGTGAAGCCGGCTGCCCGCCCAGCCCCGCGCACTGGCCGGAGCAGGGCGGCGCGCGCTACCGTCGGATCTTGAAGTCGGCGACCGGGGCGGCGTCGAAGGTCAGGTCGTAGAACAGGTCGTACTTCTCGAACACCTTCCACGCTTCGCCGCCGAAGACGCGCAGGTGGCCGGCGAAGTGCCCCGGCGCGGCCGGTTCTTCCTGCCATTCGTCGGCGCCCATGACGCTCGTCGTGTAGCACATGTCGTCGCCGAACTCCGGATGGCAGATCGAGATGTCGGCCTTGCCGCCCTGGCGCGCCTCGACGACGATCCGCTGAGGGGCGTACTGCAGCGCGTCGCGCAGGGTCTTCGCCTGCTTGAGCTTCGCCTCGTCGAGGGGCTTCGCCGTGATCAGCACGACTGCATTGACCTGCTTCTCCTCCCAGTTGTCTGGAGCGTGGAAGAGATAGGCGTGGTTCACCCCGAGTGGCTTGCCGTTGACGGTCACCTTGCCGGCGGTCTTCTGCGGCGTTACCGGCGTCGCGGCGCCGGCTGGTGCGGTGCACAGGGCGACGATGCACGGCAGGACGATGAGAGTGGAGCGGATAGCGAGCGAGGCGTGGCGCATGCGGTTCTCCTTGTTTTTCCTCTACGTCGAACCCGATCCGAAAGGGACAGGCGCCGCTCCAAGGAAGGGCGAAACCGAGGACGAGGGGGGGGCGCCGCACGGCGGGACCCCCGTGCCCCGTGCGTCTCTCTCGCAGCTTCGACTGGCGATAGAATCGGCTTTTCCAACCAGTTCCTCCGTGACGTAGGAGATTCGATGCCCCGATCGTCTGCCTTGATGCCCGCCGTCGCGCTGCTTCTGGTCTGCTCCGCTGCCGTCTCCGCCGCGGCGCCTGCCGCCGACAAGATCTCGCCGGCGCTCGATCGCGCCCTCGCCGAGGCCCCGAACGGGCGCGCCGAGATGCTGATCGTGCTCGCCGCACAGGCCGACCTCGCGCCGGCGGCCGCGCTCACGACCAAGGCGGCCAAGGGCCGCTTCGTCTTCGAGCGCCTCACGGCAACCGCCCGGAGCACCCAGGGGCCGCTCCTCGCGGAGCTCGCGCGGCGGGGCGCGCCGGCGCGCCCGTTCTGGGCGGCCAACTTCGTCTGGACGGAGGGCGACCTCGCGCTGGCGCAGGCGATCGCGGCGCGCGCCGACGTGGCGCGGCTGGAGACCAATCCGCGCCTGGTGCTCACCGAGCCTGTGGTCGACCCGGATGCCGCGCGGCAACCCGACTCGCCAGACACCGTCGAGTGGAACATCACCAAGGTCAACGCCCCGCAGGTCTGGGCCCTGGGCGACACCGGACAGGGCGCGGTGATCGCCGGCGAGGACACCGGTTACCAGTGGGATCACCCCGCTCTCAAGGGGAAGTATCGCGGCTGGAACGGCTCCGTGGCCAACCACAACTACAACTGGCACGACGCGATTCACACCGGCGGCAGCAGCTGCGGCGCCGATTCCCCGTTCCCCTGCGACGACACCAATCATGGCACCCACACCATGGGCACGATGGTCGGCGACGACGGCGCCGGCAATCAGGTCGGCATGGCGCCGGGCGCGCGCTGG
>JBDTQT010000081.1:0-14844 GCA_039932055.1 Thermoanaerobaculia bacterium | reverse complement strand
GCCAGAAAGTCGTAGCCATAGCCGTGCATCCAGGTGTAGCTCGCGGTGAGCATCAGGCCGGTCAAGCTGACGGCGAAGAGCAGGATGAGAGGGAGAAAGTCCTCGACGTAGCTTTGCAGCGCCGCGGCTCCTTCCTCGCGCATGCGCCGGCGCATCGCCAGCATGACGCCGGCAATCACCAGGAACGACGCCCAGACCAGCCCGTGGAAGAGGAGGAAAGCGACGAGCGAGTCGCTCGGGAAGGTGAAGCTCGGGAAGCCGAAGACGATCACCCGGTAGATCGATATTTCGCCCGGCTCCGACTCGAAGGCGAGCCAGCCGAAGACCAGAGGGAAGGTGATCGCGACCGCGAGGAGGCAGCCCCAGAGGATCAGCATGTGGGTGAGGCCGCGCAGTCGGCCGCGCGCCCAGATGAATCGGTTGAGCACGATGTCCGAGGTTGCGTGGCCGAGGAGGCCCACGAGCCGGCCGGCACGCCCACCGTGCCGAAAAAAGACCTGCCAGCCGCGCCGCCAGTAAAAATCGGTCGGCGGCCGTTTGAGCCACATCGCATAGCGATAGGTCAAGCCGAAGGTGGCGAAGAGGACCGAGAAGGTGTAGGCGACGAGCGCCGCGTCGAAGTGCGCCAGGTTGCGCGAGCCCGCGACGATCAGCATCGCGAGGGCGGCGGTCGCCGCGAGCGCCCATCCGATCGGGGCAAAAGGCTCCTTCGCTGTTCGCGATTTCGTCATCGGTTCGCCGATGGTTCCCGCTCGACGGCGATCCATCGTAACCCAAGCGGGTGCCTGGAGCCACTGGTCAGCCGGCTGGCGAGTGGCCGGCTGACGATAGATCGCAGCGGGTGAGCGCGGGCGGTGCGATCAGGCCGCGGCGACGCGCGGGAAGAGCACGTTGTTCTCGAGATGGATGTGCTCGTGCAAGTCGGTTTCGAGCGCCGCCAGCCCGTGCCAGAGAGCGTTCCAGGTGTTGCAGGCGCCGTCGGGTACGCGGAACTCGTCCGTCAACTCGCGGATGCGGTGAAGCTCGGCGCCGACCCGCGTGTGGTCGTCGACGAACGGCTTGAGCTCGGAGGAGCGATCCGCGGCTGCACGGAGAAGGGCTGGAAAGAGCGTCTCTTCTTCCTCCTTGAGATGCTGATCGAGCTCACCCTTGAGCCGGAGGAAGCTCTCGAGCAGGGCGCCCAGACGCTCCGGGTCCTTATCGCCGTGGACTCGGAAGACCTTGCGCGTCATCGATTCGAGCCGCGGCAACTCCTCGCGGAGCGGATCGTGGTACCCAGAGACGATGTGGGCGACCAACTCGGCAATCGGCACGTCGTTCCAGCGCGGGCTCGCGGATTCGGCGCCCGCCGAGGTGATCTCGCGCTCGATCTCCTCGAGGACTTCCGTGGTGTCGAGCTTGCGCTTCGCGCAGACCTCGGCGAGGGCTACACCGCCGCCGCAGCAGAAGTCGATACCGTGGCGGGCAAAGACGCGGGTGGCGAGCGGGTGCTGCGCGGCGATCTCGCCGACTCGGGATTCAGGACTCACGTTCATGGCGCAGTTCTCCTTCGTAGTGGGGCCGTGGCACGCTGGCCGTCCATGCGACTATCTTGCCGTTGACGGTCGGTGTTGTCAAGTATAAGGTAGTGAGAAGCCGGTTAACGATCGCCGCGCGCCTTCGCCGGGTCCTTTGAGTGCTCGAGACCGCGCGAGCGGCCATCACCACTTCGGGGCAGTGGAGCGCGTCGAAGTGGCCGGCGAACGAGTTTGCGAGAGGGGGACCCGAGCCGTGTGGGGAATCGTGTTGTTCTTGCACGTCCTGGGAGCGACGATCTGGGCCGGTGGCCATCTCGTCCTGGCAGTGACGATCCTGCCGCGAGTGCTGCGCGAGCGCTCGCCGGCCCGGCTGCTCGAATTCGAATCGAGCTACGAGCGAATCGGTATCCCGGCGCTCGTCGTGCAGGTTGTCACCGGGCTCTGGCTCGCCTACAGGAAGGTCCCGGACGTCGGCAGGTGGTTCACCTTCGGCGACCCCGTCGCGAGCCTGGTGGGGATCAAGCTTCTGCTGCTCGCGGCCACGATCGGCTTCGCGCTCGACGCGCGGCTGCGGATCCTGCCGAACCTGTCGGAACAGAACCTCAAGGCGCTCGCCTGGCACATCGTCCCGGTGACGGCGATCTCGGTACTCTTCGTTCTGGTCGGTGTTTCTTTCCGCACGGGGTGGTTCTACTGAGCGCCGTCGCCCGCTCGATTCCGGCGGCGAGATTGCTCTTCCTCAGCCCTCCGGGCCAGAGCTCGTCGACGCGCTAGGCCCGCAAGGCCGGATGTGGAGCCATGGCGTATTGGCGTCGAGGGCGATCGAATTCGAGGCGGGGAACTTATTGTCAGTGTTCTATAGCTGTTAAGCTTGACAACGCGATTCTTCAGGCCTACGCTTGAACCGGGGTGGAGCGATGATGATTCCCAGCCATTGCCAGCACGATCCCGGGCCTGCCGGGCGCCGCCGGCCTGAGCTCCCTCTCCAGGGTCCTGGGACGCCGATCGCAGCACCGGACTCCGCTGCGCGTGGACTTCACCGCACCGACCGGAAGCAGTTGGACCGTTGGGAGAACGAGGGGGGCGCAGTGGTATCCAGAGGGACTCGGCCGGGGGACGCCCGCGGAGGAGCTGCCGGATGACCGTCGTTCCGTTTCACCGGGAAGCTGTGCCAGTTGAGCTGACGGCGCGTTTGACCGAACGGCTGGTGCCGTCGATGGGGTCGTCAGATCTCGACCCGGCGGAGCTGCTTCGTGCCTATTCGCTCATGCACCTGGCGAGGATTCTGGACGACAAGGCTCCCAATTTCCTCAAGCAGGGGCTCGGTTGGTCCTATCACGCACCCTGCGCCGGGCACGACGGCATCCAGATCGCCCTCGGGCTCACCTTTCGACCGGGCCACGACTATCTCTTTCCCTACTACCGCGACCTCGCGACCTGCCTCGCGGCCGGCCTCTCGGCCGAGGAGATCCTGCTCAACGGCCTTTCGAAGCGCGACGACGTCGCTTCGGGCGGTCGGCACATGTCCAACCACTTTGCCAAGCCCGCGATCGGCATTCAAAACGTCTCCTCGTCGGTCGCCAATCATGCGCAGCACGCGGCGGGCCTGGGTCGCGCCATCAAGACCTACGCGTCGGACGCGATCGTCTTCTGCTCGGTGGGCGAGTCGTCGACCTCGGAGGGCTTCTTCTACGAGGCGGTCAACGGCGCCTCACGGGAGAAGCTGCCGGTGGTCTTCGTCGTCCAGGACAACGGCTACGGCATCTCCGTGCCGAAGAGTGACCAGACCGCGAACCGCTTCGCCTCGGACAACTTCGCCGGCTTCGTCGGCCTGCGCATCTTTCACTGCGATGGGACGGACCTCGTCGAGTCGCTGCGTGCCCTGCGCGCCGCGGTTCGATTCGTCGCCTCCGGTGCCGGCTGCGCCCTCGTACATGCCGAGTGCGTGCGGATTCACTCGCACTCGAACTCCGATCGGCACGATCTCTACCGCTCTCCGGACGAGCTCGCGGCAGCCAGCGCGCGCGATCCCCTGCCCAAACTCCGGGCCCGGCTGCTCGAAGAAGGCCTGATCGACCCGGAGGAGCTCGCGGAGATGGAGCGCGAGAATCTCCGGACCTATGAGGCGGCAGCAGAGCGGGCTCGCCGTGCCGCCGATCCCGATCCGGCAACGATCCACGATTTCGTCGCGCCGGAGCCCTGGCGGCCTGAAGGCGATGGCCTGGCGGAGGTCGCGGCGACCCCGGCGACTCTGGCCGGCGTCGCGCTCGAAGAGCGCTCTCTGCTCGCGGCCCTGAACCTCACGCTCAAGGAGCTCTTTCGCGAGAACCCGGACACTTACTTGTGGGGCCAGGACGTCGCCAGCCGGGACAAGGGGGGCATCTTCAACGTCAGCAAGGGACTCCAACAGGAGTTCGGAGCGCAGCGGGTCTTCAACGGCCCGATCGCCGAGGACTACATCCTCGGCACCGCCGACGGCTTCTCGCGCTTCGACGAGCGGATCCGCGTCGTCGTCGAGGGTGCGGAGTTCGCCGACTACTTCTGGCCCGCGGCCGAGCAGATGGTGGAGATGTCGCACGAATTCTGGCGCACGCACGGGCAGTTCGTGCCCAACGTCACTGTCCGGCTGGCCTCCGGCGGCTACATCGGGGGCGGGCTCTATCACTCGCAGAACATCGAGGGGTGGCTGACGACCCTGCCCGGAATCCGCGTCGTGATGCCGGCCTTCGCCGACGACGCGGCAGGGCTGCTGCGCACGGCGGTCCGTTCGCGTGGGCTCACCGTTTACCTCGAGCCGAAGTTCCTCTACAACGCGAAATCCGCCCGGGCGTTCGTGCCGCCCGGCTTCGCCGTGCCGTTCGGGTCGGCGAGACGCCGGCGCACGGGCAGCGACCTCACCATCGTCGCCTACGGCACGGCCGTGCATCTGGCGCTCGAGGCGGCCGAGAGACTGGCGGCCGAGGGTCGCAGCGTCGAGGTCCTCGACCTGCGCTCGCTCGTGCCGCTCGACTGGAACGCCATCGCGACGTCCGTACGGAAGACCTCGCGCGTGCTCGTCGCCCACGAGGACAAAGTCCATGGCGGATTCGGCGGCGAGATTGCGGCGCAGATCGCCTCCGAGCTCTTCGCCTGGCTCGATGCCCCGATCGAACGCGTCGGCTCGACGTTCACGCCGGTCGGTTTCCACCGCGCCCTCGAGCGTGCGATTCTTCCGGATGTAGCGCGTGTCCTCGAGGCGGCGCGCAAAGTTCTCTCGTACTGAAGTCGCTGCGTGAAGGAGGAAACCATGAGCAATCCACTTTCGATCGTCGGTCCAGGGATCGGCGAGAGCCAGCGACGGCTCCTCGAGCTGATGAAGCGTTCCGGGGAGTGCACGCTCGCTCAGCTCGAAGCGGGATTCGAGCTCAACCGGGAGACACTCCGCATCCACCTGAAGTCGCTCGCCGCGCAAGGCCTCGTCGAGCGTTCCGGTGTCCGGCGCGCCGGACCCGGCCGACCGCACGTTCTCTACCGGCTGACGGCGGCGGGAGAGTCGCTGTTCCCGCGCCGCGAGGGCGCGTTGCTGCGCGAGCTCGCGACCTTCCTGCTCGAGCAGGGGCAGAGCGACGTCCTCGAGAAGTTTTTCGCCGCTCGTCTGGCGCGCAAGAGCCGGGAGGTCGGCCAGCGTATGGCCGGTCTCGAAGGCCGCGAGCGCCTGGACAAAGTGGCGGAAGTCCTCTCCGAAGAGGGCTTCGTCGCCGAGGTGATGGGTCCGAAGAGCGCTCCTCGACTGCGCCTTTGTCACTGCCCGATCCGGGATCTCGTCGCCGTTTCCGACCTGCCTTGCCGCTTCGAGCTGGCGCTGATCGAGGGGCTGTTGGGCGACCGCCTCGCCCGTGACTCCTTCATGCCGGAAGGCAGCCACGCCTGCGTCTACTCGATCGCGAGCGCCCGGGCGAAGCGGCAGGACGGCGGCGGAGAAAAGCGCGCCAAGAAGCGCTCCGCCTGAGTCGCGCTCGGCGTCCGTGGAGAGCGCAAGACGGCGTCAGGCGCGGATCCGGCCGGTGAGATCGACCGGGCGGAAGGGGCCGGGCTCGGCGATCAGCGCTCGCGCCTCGTCGACCTTCCCCCACGTGTTCCACAGCAGGACGCCGCGGACCCGTCCCGCCGTCAGGTAGTAGACGACGCCCTCGCGGAACGGCTCCTTCCAGTCGGCGACGATCTCGCGTCGCGGATCGAGCTCACCCACGGCCTCGTAGCCCAGATCGAACAGGTCGGAGTAGAAGAACGGCAGATGTGTGTACGGCGAGTCGTCGCCCGCCATGGCCCGGCCCGCCGCGCGTCCCATGGAAAGGGCGTTGTCCTCGTGCTCGACGCGGATTCGGGTGCCGAGCGCCGGCGCCAGAAACCGCGCCACGTCGCCCGCCGCGAAGACCGCCGGATGGCTCGTCCGCAGGTGTTCATCGACGAGGATTCCGTTGTCGACCGCGAGACCGGCCGCGGTCGCGAGCGCCGTCTCAGGGAGGATGCCCAGGCCCGCGACCACCGCGTCCACCTCCCGAAGCGTCCCGTCGTCGGCTTGGACCTCGAATCCCGGGCCTTTCGCGATCAGGTTCGACACCTTTCGCCCGGGGAGCATCTCGACGCCCTTCTCCCGGAAGTAGTCGACCAGGAAGCTGGCGAGGTCGGCGGGGAAGAGGCGCGAGCCGATTCCCTCGTCAGGAAAGAGCATCGTGACCGATCTCCCCTGCGACGCCAGGGCCGCCGCGATCTCGGAGCCGATGAAACCGCCGCCGACCACCGCGAAACGCGCTCCGCGGTCGCTCAAGGCGCGCAGGCGCCGGTAGTCCTCGAGGGTGCGGAAGTAGACGATGTCGTTACCGCCGAAGGGGAGTCGACGGGGGCTCCCGCCGGTCGCGAGGAGGAGCTTCTCGAAGTCGTAGGCAGTACCCTGGTCGTCCAGGACTCGCCGCGCGGCGAGATCGATGGCCGTCGCGCGGCGGCCGAGATGGAGCTCGACCCCAACGTCCTCGGTTTCGCGCCAGATGCCCGCGAGCGGCTCGCCTTTCCAGAGTCCTTTGGTGAGCGGCGGGCGGGCGTAGGGCGCGTCCGGCTCGGCACTGATCAAGCCGATCGTGCGCGTGGCATCCAACTCGCGAATGCCTCGGACGGCGGCATCGGCCGTCATGCCGCCGCCGACGATGAGGTAGGGGTAGGTGGTCATTTTCAGATCTCCCGCGCGCGGTTTCGCGCCGATCGCGAGACGGCGAGCCTCAACCCGCGGGGCGCGGTGTGGGGCTGGCCGACTCCACTGATTTCACTCGCAGGCGAAGCGCCTTCTCGCGCTCGTAGCGCTCCGACACGTCGCGGACGATCGCCACGACCCAGTCGACGGGGCGGCCCGCTCCCGGCAGGATCTGGATCGAGAACTCGATCGAGATCTGTCGGCCGTCCTTGTGCAGGGCGGGAACGGCGAGGAGCTGGCCCTTGCCGTAGCGCGTGACGCCGGACTGCATCGTGACTCCCCAGCCCGCCCAGTGGCGGCTTCGCAGCCGCTCCGGGATCACCAGGTCGAGCGAGGCGCCGAGCGCCTCCGCCGCGGAATGACCGAAGATGCGCTCGGCTGCGGTGTTCCAGAAACGCAGGGCGCCCTCATAGTCACAGACGAGGATCGCGTCAGCTGACCCGGCGAGGACGCGGCCCGGCAGGTCCTCGGGAAGGTGTGTCATCGAACCAGCGTGCTCGGGCCCGAGCGCGCTTGCCGGATCCGTTCCGCCGCTAGGGAGCGACAAGAGCGAAGTGCTCATAGTTCCTCGCGATGAAGGCGCGCCATTTCTCCGGCACCTCCTCTTGCGGATAGATCGCCTGCACCGGGCAGGCGTCCACGCAGAGACCGCAGTCGATGCATTCTTCGGGGTGGATGTAGAGCATCTCGCAGTCTTCGCCTTTGCCGTAGATGCAGTCGACCGGACAGACGTCGACGCAGGCGGTGTCCTTCACGCCAATACAAGGCTCGGTGATGATGTGGGGCACGACTCACCTCGATCCTCCGGGGCTCGATGGAGATGCGACAGCCTCCGGACAGGATTCGACCGTACGCTTGATTCGAATGATTGTCAAGTTTAAGTACACAACAAACCGGAAAAGCGTAACGCCTTCTCCCGCCGTCGTCCGCGGACGTGGCGCCGCTTGCCCGCGCGGATCTCGGATGTCACGTGCGACTCGATCGCGGTGGGCGAAGGAGTTCGGACCGCGGCGCGGGTGGCCGTGCGGGAGCTGCGTGGATGAGGTCCTTGGCCAGGAGTGCCGCTCCCAACGAGCAGAAATAGAGGTAACCGCGCCGGTCGCCGAAGCGCTGAACGACGCGGTCGAGCGCGGGGCCGGACGAAAGACCCGTCAACTTGCCGAGCCCTCGAGCGACGCCGACGTCTCCCGGCGGGAAGACGTCGAGGCGGCCCAGACCGCGCAGCAGGACCAGACTGGCGCTCCAGGGGCCGATGCCTGGCAGCCCGGTCAGATGCCAGACCGCCTCGGAGCTGCTCAGGCGGGAGAGCTGCTCCTCACTCAACTTTCCCGACTCGATCGCGCGGGCGACGTTGCGAAGCGCCTCTGCCTTGCGCAGACTGAAGCCGCACGCCTTGAGCGTGTCGAGGCGCGCCCGCGCTACGACGCGAGCGTCGGGGACGGCGTGGAAACGGCGACCGTCGTGTTCGACGGCCTCGCCGAAGCGCTCGACCAGCCTGCCGACGATGGCCACGCCGGCGTCCAGGCTCACATGTTGGAAGGGCACGACGTTCAGGAACGTCTCGAACAAGCCGGCGAATCGTGGCGGCCGCATGCCGCGCAACGCGCGCGCCGTCGAAGCCAGCCGGCGCTGAGCTTCCGCCAACCGCTCGAGGGGCTCCGGGTCCACGTCCAGGCCGAGGATCCGCCGCACGGTCTGCCCGATCGCCTGGCGTGCGGCGGGTGTGGCGACCGCAGCGTTCCCTCCTGCCCCGCCCAGCACTCGGAGCCGCAAGTCCGGATCGTCGATCGTTTTGCGGTTCGTCACCTCGACGAGCGCGCAGCCTTCAGCCGTCGCCAGCACTCGCAGATAGCGGTCGCCCGACTCCCGCGGCTCCCAGAGATCGACCGGATTCCGCGGCCGTCTCTGCAGCACGCGTGCCGTCGCCTCGAGGTGGAACGGTCCGTGAGTGGCGAGCGCCATGCCCAGGGAGTCCTCGGCGGGATACGTGACGCGTGTTGCCTTGACGACGGCGAACGGCGTCATGCGATGCGGCGAGGCCTGCTGGACGCTCATGATGTGCTCCACCCGGGCGCCGCGAGCCGTCAGCGCGTCGGCGACGAGGGAGCGATGGCAACGCCAAGGCACGGCCTCCGCGCACATCAGCGCGATCCGGTGGTCCACCCCCAGCGCGTGCAGCTTGGCGAGCCCTTCCTCGAACTCGTCCGTCAGCATGTAGTCGGCGAAGCCTCGGAAGCTCGCGTTACGCCACGCCGTGTTGATCGAGTCTTTGCGAGTCCGGCGCAGACCTCCAAGCTCCGCGAGATGCACGTAGCGGATGCGCCGGGAGCGCAGATGCGACCGTAGCTCGTCGCGGTTGAACTGGGGGTTGTGCCGCGACTTGGGGATGGTCCGGATGTCGACGAGGAGGTCGACTTCGAACGCCCGCAGGAGCTCGACCAGCTCGTCGAACGTTCGTGTCGAGTGTCCGACCGTGTAGATGTGTCGCGCCGACCCCACTGCTGCACGGGTGCTCAGTGGGCGTGCGCGGCCGGCGCTGCAGCCGAGGCGAAGCCCGGGAAACGCGCCTGGGCGTGCCGGGTATGGCAGCCGATGCACCCGTCGGTCAGCTTGTAGACGTAGAACGAGACCAGCTCCGGCTGGTGCTCCCGGGCCGCCGCCGCGAGACCCGTCGCCATCTCGTGGAACTCGGCGTCGCGCTCGAGAAAGCCGGCGGGCAGGGCGCCGTCGAGCTCCTCGCGCTGCGCCTCGGTCAGCTTTTGCGCCAGTACGAAGCCGGAGCGGATGCGCTCCGCGACGTTCTCGACCTTCTCCCAGTCGCCGGAGACCACGGCCGGCAGGAGCTCCAGCATCGCGCCCTGGAGACCGGCCATCTCGAGGCGGAAGAGCGCGCGGAGATCGGGCGAGAGTGCCGAGACCCCGCCGGCCGGTGGCGGCGGGGTTGCGGATTCGTTTGCGGGCCCAGGCTCGGGCGCGTGCGGGTGCCCCTGCGCCAGCGCCGCGGCCGCCGTCAGGCCGAGCAGCGCGAGCAGAGCCAGCCGTGCCATTTTGTTCTCCATCTCCAGACTCCTTTCCTTGACCTTCCACCAAGAGCGATGAAACTGCTCAGGGGAACGTTGACGACCCAGCGTACCGTGAACCGGACTCAAAACGGTCGGCAATGAGTGCTCCCACGATCTGCACTTCACCCTCGGCCATCGTCATCGGCGCACCGCGACCGGAGGCCGTCCAAAGGGCGTGCAGCTCTTCGACTCGCGTGTTGGTGACCTTGTCGCGCAGTATGACCACCGTCATGTCCGGGTGAAAGCGCGCGTGCCAGGCTTGCCGCTCCGTGCCCGAAACCCGGTCTGCGATCCGGGCGCCCGGCCGCATTGCGCGGCGGCGCGCCGCTTGTCTCATCGCCGTACACGTCGCGATCGGTCTTCACTTCGCCCACTGGCGAATCGCCGGCCGGACGCTCGCCCCCCTGGAGCTCAACGAGGTGATGCACACCCTCGAGCTCGGGCTCCTCACCGCCGGGTTCCTGCTGATGGCGACGGCCGTCGTCTCGGTGGCGTTCTTCGGCCGCTTCTTCTGCTCCTGGGGGTGCCATCTGCTGGCGCTCCAGGATCTCTCGGCCTGGGTCCTCGCCAAGCTCGGAATTCGCCCTGCTCCGGTGCGCTCGCGTCTCCTCGGTTACCTGCCCGCGGCGGCCGCGCTCTACATGTTCGTCTGGCCCCAGCTCGCGCGAGCCGTGGTCCGCGGCTTCCCCTCAACCGAGGCCTGGCTCGGCCCGCGCCCAGCCTTCGCGCTGCGCATCCACACGGACGCCGAGGGCTGGGCGTCGTTCCTGACCACCGAACTGACGCGCAATCTGCCCGGCATCGGCGTCACCCTGCTCACCTTCGTCGTCTGCGGCTTCGTCCTCGTCCGCCTGCTCGGCACCCGAAGCTTCTGCCAAAACGTCTGCCCCTACGGTGCGGCCTTCTCTCTCGCCGATCGTTTCGCCTCGCGCCGGATCGTACTGGCGGGCAACTGCACCGCCTGCGGCATGTGCACGGCGGTCTGCGACTCGGGCATCAGCGTCTACGAGCAGGTCCAGCGGTGGGGCGCGGTCCGCAGCGGTGACTGCCTCAAGGACCTCGACTGCGTCACCGTCTGTCCGACCCGCGGCCTGACGTACGGCCGGGCGGAGCGTCCGCTGTTCGGTCAGCGCGAGCTCGCACGGCGCGCCGAGCGCTCGTGGATGGAAGAGTGGGTCGGCGCTGCCGCCTTCCTCGTGGCGCTCGCCGCTTATCGCGGTCTCTATCGCGAGGTCCCGTTCCTGCTCGCGCTCGCCATCGGCGTGCTCGCCGCGACTGCCGCTGTCGTTGCCCTCCGCCTGGCGCGGCGCTCCGAGGTGCGCTGGCAGCGCTGGGTGCTCAAGCGCGCCGGCCGCTGGACCGGCAAGGGGATCCTGGCGACCGCCCTGATTGCGCTCTTCGTCGCACTCACGGCGCACAGCGCGGTGATCCGCCATCACGAGATCACAGGCGACCGCGCCTGGCGGGAGTGGAGTCGGACGAAGGCCGTCGCCGGCATGGCACCCGAGCCGAGCCAACGGCTCCTCGCGAGCCTCGAGGCCCGACAGAGCTGGGGGCTGCTGCGGCCCGCGGATCTATCGGTGCGCCGCGGCGCGGTGCGCCTCGCCCTCGGCGAGCGGCTCGGCGAGGCCGGCCGTTACCCGGAGGCGCTGGCGGAGTTCGCCGCCGCCACCGCGGCCGACCCGAATCTCGCCGCGCCGCACTACGACTCCGGCGTCCTGCTGGCGGCCCTGGGGCAGCCGCACGACGCCGTGCGGGCGTTCCGCCGAGCGCTCGAGCTCGATCCCCGGGACGCGCAGAGCTGGAACAACTTCGGCTTCCTGCTGTGGACTCGTGGCGAGCTCGCCGAGGCCGAAAGCAGCCTGCGTCGCGCCATGGTTCTCGACCCGCTCTACGCCCAGCCCTGCATCAACCTGGCCGCGCTGCTGGTGGACTCGGGGCGCGCGAGCGAGGCGGAGAGCGTCGCTCAGCACTGTCCACCCGACGCGCCCGCGATTCCGAACTGACCGGGGCGCGGCGAAGCCGAGGCCCACCAGCAAACGCTCAGCGGCGGCGGAAGGCGGCTTCGCAGATGACCGGCGGGCCCACGGCACCAGGTAGGTGCCCGGCGATTTCCCGATCTCCCGACAGCCTTCCGCATGCGCCGCACCGCCCCCTCCGCACCTTCCCGGGCACTCAAGCTCCTTCGCTCAGGGTCGTGCTTGGCCCGGTTCGGGGTTGGAATTCGACCTACTGGATGACGCCGCCTTTGACGCGGCGTCACCGGAGGAAGCCATGAACGACCCGCGTCGCCTTCGCCTTGTCGTAACGACTCTCAGCACCCTGCTCGCCGCTGCCGCCGTGATGCCTGCCGCGCTGTCCGCCGCGGACGGCGACTTTCTCGGCAGCGGAGGGCTCGCTTTCGACCTGGGCGGTACGCAGGCCGACGCCGGCTCCGCTGTCGCCGTCCAGCCCGACGGCAAGATGGTCGTTGCCGGCACGGTCGCCACCGGCGCGAGCAGCTGGACGCTTGCCCTCGCCCGCTTTCTCCCCGACGGCAGCCTGGACGGCTCCTTCGGCAGTGCTGGCAGGGTGATCAATCCCTTCGCTCTGGGCCCGAACCAGACCGGCACCGCGATCCTCCGGGTCGCCAACGGCAAGCTCCTCGTGGCGGGCAGCCTCGACTACGGTTCCGGCGACCAGGACTTCTACGTCGGGCGGCTGCTCGACTCCGGCGCGGCGGATCCGAGCTTCGGTCTTTGGGGCACGGGCAGGAACGGCGTGGCATTCGACCTCGGGGACGACGGCACCGACTCGCTCGCGGCCATGACGCTCGATCGCAGCGGCCGCATCCTCCTCGCTGGTTCGGTCGACATCTCGGCGACCGACATCGACTTCGGAGTGGCGCGCTTCACCCCCGACGGACTCCTCGACAACGACTTCTCGGGTGACGGCAAGCAGACCGTCGACATCGCCGGCGCCGCCGACCTGGCGCTCGCCATTACCGACTCGAACTCTGGCATCGTGGTGGCTGGCACCACCTGGTCGACTGCTCTCGGTGGTAACTTCGACATCGCCCTGGCGCGGCTCACCGCCAACGGCTCGCTCGACGGCAGTTTCGGCACCGGCGGCACCGTTGCGTGGAGCTTCAACGGGGGCGGGACCAATAACGACATCGCATGGGCGCTCGGCGTTTGGCCTGACGGCGAGATCGTCGTCGGCGCGGATCACGCGATCGGTGCCGGGACCTGGACGTGGAGCCTGATGCGCTTTGCGGCCAACGGCACTCTGATCAGTGACGTGCTCGGAAACTTCTGCAACCCGTCGCCCCCGTGCCCGGGCTCGCGTCAGGAATCGCCACGCGCCCTCCTGCTCCAGGGCGACGGCAAGATCCTGATGGCCGGCTTCGGGCTCGGCGTCGCCGGCAACTCGGACTTCGGCATCGCGCGCTACTCGCGCGACCTCGTCGCGGATACCTCGTTCGGCGGCGGCGACGGGGCGCTCACCTACGACTTCGCCCACGGCATCGGTGCCGACAACGATCACGGTACCGCGCTCGCTCTCGATCGCGACGGCCGGATCGTGGTGGCCGGCTCGGCGGAGTGGAACGGCCTCGACACCGACTTCGCCTGGGCCCGCTTCGACAGCGCCTACATCTTCGCGGACGACTTCGAGTGGCCAGGAGGCTGGTCCCGGTGGTCGGTCGTGGTCCCCTGAACGGTCCGGTCCGCTGAGCACCGAGCCCAGATGCCAGGTAGTTTCCCCGGGGCCGTTCGTGCCTCGTTCGTTGTCTCCGACATCCCGGCCGGGAAAGACTCAGCGGCGGCGGAAGACGGCTTCGTAGATAGCCGGCGGGCCCGCGGCGCCGGCGACCGGACGAGCTCCGGCCGGCGGCCGGTTGTATTCGCTCAGCGGAACCCCGGAATCGGGTACGAAACCGACCTGCTCGAGCTCCGCGAAAAGTTGCTCCGCGGTGAGGAAGCACTGCGGCTGGCCGGAGAACTGGGTGAAGACGAACGGCTCGCCGGCGACCGGCGCGGTCTGCGGCGGAAAGGTGTTGCGCGAGAAGGTGAAGACGAAGAGCGCGGCGCCCGGGGCGGCGACGCGGGCTGCACCGGCTCGCTTTCCGGGGCGCCCCATCCGTCCTCGCGGCCAGCGACGCCAGATCAGGCGTTTTCGACGTATAGATCCGCCTCGTCAGGCGGCGAGTGCGCCAGCGGCTCGGGCTGCTGGGGCGCGAAGCCAAGGTGGCCGAGGATGCGCCGCAGCGAAGCGAGGTCGAGGATGAAGGCGACGATGCGCATCGCCGCACCGCAGTAGGGACAGAGCAGGAAGACATTCTGTCCGTAGGCGGTCTGGGTGGCGACGACCGCGCGGTCGATCTCGACCTGGTACCTGGCGAAATCCTCCGGGCGGTCTTTGCGATCGCCGTCGGTGATCCGGGTGGCGATTCCGTGCATCGCCTCGTCTTTGGTCGCGTACTCGGCGGCCATCGCCGCGACCGCCGCGGCCTTGATACCGGGAATCGCCGGGTCGATCTCGCGCTTGAGCATCGCCTCGTAGATCGCCACCTCCGGCGAGCGGAAGATGTGGCTCGGCCGGTTGTGGCAATCCATGCAGTCCATCACCCGGGGCGCGGCAGCGGCGACTTCGGCGTCGGTGATCGGGTCTTCGGAGTCCCTGTAGACGGTGACGCGCGCGGTTTTCCTGTCGGTCACGCGAACCCACGGGATCTCCTGGCGCTCCTCATCGCGCGCGATGTACTCCACCTGCACGCCGATGTTCATATGCCAGTGGATGCCGGCTGCCTGGCCAGTCGCGGGGTCGCCGCCACGGACCTTGATCAGCATGGTGACCGGCCAGTGGGTGTTGGCCTCGTCGTACATGTAGTGGTTGAACTGGCGGGTCACGGCGCCGTAGATGTGCTCCGGCCAGTGGCACTGCTCGCAGGTCTCCTGCGCCGGGCGCAGCGCTACGAGTTCGACGAGTACGGCAATATCCAGAAGATCTGGACCGACGGTAGCCTGCTGGGAACGACCACTTCTGAGACGACCAACCGGCT
>JBDTQT010000080.1:0-14946 GCA_039932055.1 Thermoanaerobaculia bacterium | reverse complement strand
GTGCCCCAGCCGTTCGCGAAGCCCATCTCCTCGTGGCGCTGCCGGCCGGCCTCGTCGCGGTGCCGGGCGAGGACGTGGTAGTGCGTTCCCTTGCCTTGCGGCGTGAAGGTGAGCACGGCAGTGAAGTACGGATTCTCGGCCGGGCGATAGCCGGGAAGCAGCGCATCGGTCCAGACCAGGCGCTTCTCAGGCACGACCTCGAGGAAACAACCGGAGTTCGGAAATTCCTGACCCTCGGGCGAGAGCATGGTGGTGCGGAAGATACCGCCGGGCCGCAGGTCGATCTCGCAGTCGATCGTCTTCCATGGGGCGGGGGTGAACCAGTGGAGGATGTGCCGCGGCTGCGTCCACGCCGCCCAGACGAGGACCGGCGGCACGTCGACGGAGCGCTCGAGCACGAGGTCGAGCTTTGGATCGGGGGTCCACGGGGAGGTCGTCATCGCTCTTTCTCCTTCAGTCGGGTCACGTAGTCATCGAACTGGTCGAGGCGCTTGCCCCACTGCGCCTGCTGCCGCGCGAGCCAGCCCTCCGCCTGCCGCAGGCGTTGCGGAGCGAGGGCGTAGGTCCGCACCCGCCCGGACTTTTGCGAGCGCACGAGCCCGCACTCCTCGAGCACCTTGAGGTGCGCGACGAACGACGGCAGCGCCATGGCGAACGGCGCCGCAAGCTCGGAGACCGAAGCCGGTCTGCGGCTCAGCCGTTCAACCACCTGCCGACGCGTCGGGTCGGCGAGGGCGCGGAAGAGATCCTCGACCGGCGGCTGGGCGGGGGCCATGACGAAAATCTAGAGCATTCCTTCACTTAGGTCAAGACCTAAGTATCTGGTGAGTGGGGGCGGACCTCTATCGACTCGATGGCGACAGGTCGGCGGTTCAGGGCTCGGTCAGGGACCAGTACCCTGTGCTGTTGCCCGCGAAGCCGTCGGCGAAGAGGGCGCCGTAGAGCACGCTGACGTAGCCGACGTCCTCCACTTCGCCGACCCTGCGGAACGGGATGCCGATGGCGAGGTCGTCGAAGCCGTCGCCGTCGAAGTCGCCGGCTGCCAGGGCGCGGCCCATGTCCGAATGGTCCTGGATGCCGGGCGGCACGCCGTTGATGCCCGCCGCGAGGAAGCGGAAGCGGTCGTAGAGCCCAACCGTCGTCGCCCCCATCAAGATGGTGAAACCGCCGCGGTTGATGCCCCCGACATCCTCCCCCGGCTGCCCGATGGCGAGATCGTCGCGACCGTCGCCGTCGAAGTCGCCACTGGCGAGCGCCAGGCCGAAGGTGTCGCCCGCCGTGTCGTAGACGGGGTTGCCGAAGATGGTGCCCTGTCGCAGCTCGTCGGTCCGTGAGAGATTGAACCAGGTGCCGAGGCCGGTGCCGTAGATGACTGTCACCTCGCCGGCATCGGCGCTCGCGCCCCCGGCGCCCAGGTCCTCGCCCGGCGCGCCGATCGCCAGGTCGTCGTAGCCGTCGCTGTCGAAGTCGCCGACCGCGAGCACCGCGCCGAAGTGATCGCCGGTCTCGTTCGGGCTGCTGGTGAGGTCGTTCTGGAGCCAGATGACATTGCTGAAGAAGTCGAGGCTGGAAGCGCTGCCCATGATGATCTGGACCGCCCCCGTCGTCTCCTCCTCGCTCACCCCGATCGCCAGATCGTCGTAGCCGTCCCCGTTGAAGTCTCCGGCGGCGACCGCATGGCCAAACTCCTCGTCGTGCTCCGGCCAGTCGTTGATCCCGTCGGAGGCTTGGCTGATGAAGCGGCGGGTGACAGGAAGGCCGCCGATGTAGCCGCTATAGACGAACGCCGCCCCGGCCGACCAGACGAAGCCGCCTTCCCACAGACTGTGCCACCCTGGTGAGCCGACGGCGAGGTCGTCGTAGGCATCGCCGTTGAAGTCGCCCACCGCGAGCGCTTCGCCGAAGCGGTCGTTGTCCCAGAAGTAGTTGCTCAGATGGTGCTCCGCCGTGGTCTGGATGCCGCCCGGCAGGCCATAGTGGATGTCGACGGCGCCGCTGGCGCGGTAGACAGCGTCGTCTTCGTCCCAGAAGTGATCGCCCGGAATTCCGACCGCCAGGTCGTCGTAGCCGTCGTTGTTGAAGTCGCCGGCGGCGAGCGCATACCCGAAGAGATCGTTAGCTTCGGCGGGGTTCAGGCTGCCGGCGTTGAACTGCGAGAGGACGGTCGTGGCGAGCCCGGTCGCGAGGCCGCGCCCCAGAACTCCGTAGCGCACGATGACGATGCCGCAGTCCGGCAACCCGCTGCCGACGAGCCCGTTGTCCCAGGGCATGCCGGTCGCGAGGTCGTCGATCCCGTCGCCATTGAAGTCGCCGGTGGCGAACGACCAGCCGAAGCGGTCTCCCTCTTCGGGCGCATAGAAGAAGAGGTCTTCATTGGCGAATGTCTGCGCCCCGACCGATGAGAGCCCGATGGCGGCTTGTGCGCCCGCCGGAGTGGCGGCAAGAGTCGGAGCCAGCGCCAAGGTGAGAGGAAGCAAGATCTGGAGACAGCGGTGACGAAGCCGGATATTCTCGCTCATACCGACTACGCGGAAAGCACAGCCGCGGGAGCTCATGGCAGGCATCGGAGCCCCAGGCCGGACGACGGCTGGAAGCCACCGCGCACTTTTCTGTCCGCCGCACCCGCCACCGACTTGATCCGCGGTTCCCCTGGATTACGCGTAGTTCTGCATGGGATCGAAAACTGTGTTGCGAGAACTTCAGGATTCTGGGTGGACCGGGGCCGTAACCTGGGTAGTCGCCCTTGGAATCGTGCTCCCAGGCCCGCTCTCCGCGCAGGTGCCGTATGTCGGCCTGTCGTCGGTCGGCGGGCAGGCGTTCGCCAGCGAGGACCTCTTCTTCTATGGGCCTGCGGTCGGCGAGGAGTTCGGCTACGCGGTCGCGACGGGGGACTTCAACGGTGACGGCATCGACGACCTCGCGACCGGCATTCCGCAGAACCGCACCGGCGCGCCGACGGCGGGAGCGGTCCAGATTCACTACGGCCGCGCCGGCGGCATCGAGCTCGCGGGCACGCACATCCTGCTGCAGGGAGTCGCGGGCGTGCCGGGCTCGCCGCAGAACAACGATCATTTCGGCCAGGCGCTCGCGACCGGCGACTTCGACGACAACGGCCACGCCGATCTGGTGCTCGGAGCGCCTTGGCACGACGTCGCCGGCATCGGCGGTGACGTGGGCGCGGAGGTCGTCTTCTATGGCTCCTTGTTCGCCGACGGCTTCGAAGGTGGCTCGACCTTTGCCTGGAGTGCAGCGCTGCCGTGAGCACGAGATCCGGGGCGGGATATTCTCGGCCCTCATGACGCAAGGCGAGGCCCCGTTCGATCCTTCCGACGCCTGGCTGCTTCAGGCGGTGCTCTATGCCGGCGGGCTGACCGACGGGGCGGAGCTGCGCGATGTCATCGGACTAGGGGACGGCATCCGCGACACCCTCTTCACCCCGGACGAGCTGCGCGGCGGCTTCGCGCGGCTCATCGCCGCGGGCTTCGTGCGAGCCGGGGAAGGACTCTACTTCGTCGTCGCTGAAGCGCGCGGGCTGGCGAAGCGGGAGGGGCTGTCACTCGCCGAGCACGCCGCGGAGATCGCCGCCTTTCTCGCCGCCTCGAACTACCGTGGAAGCGATCCCGACGAAGCCGATCCCGATCTCACCGACGAGCGGATCGCCGCCGCCACCCGCGCCTATCTCGCACCGCTGCTGGAAAAGAAGGGAGATCCGAATTGACCCGATTTCGCATCCATCGCGGGATCCTGGCGGTCGCCCTGCTCGCCGCTTGCGCAACCGTCGCGGCGCATGGCGTGGAGCCGGAGCGCACCGAGGAACGCACGCGCAGCGAGATCACGGCGCTGCTCACGAGCTTCCTCTCGCCGGAGGAGAATCCGACCCGCGCCGCGCACGAGCGCTTCTGGGCGGACGACCTCGTCTACACCAGCTCGGCGGGCAAGGTCACGAACAAGGCCGAGATCCTGAAGAGTTTCGACGCGGCACCCGCGATCGACTCCGGGAAGGCGCCGGAGGCGGAACCGGTCTACTCGGCTGAGGACATCCTCGTTCGAAGTTACGGCAAGTTCGGCGAGCAGGGCGAGGTGGCGGCGCTCACCTTCCGCCTGGTCGCCCGCGCCGCCGACGGCACGGTACAGACCTATCGCAACAGCGGCACCTTCCTGCGCCGCGACGGCAAGTGGCAGGCGGTCACCTGGCAGGCGACGAAGGTGCCGCCGTTGGAGCCGAAGTGAGTCGGAGCTTCGCCACCGGGGAACCGACTTCGGGAGCGGAAATCGGCTCCGCGATGCTCCGGCTGGAAGCCGAGGCCGAGACCTACCTTGAAGCGATCCCGGCGGCGGAGTTCGCTGCCGCCCAGGGGGAGAAATGGTCGCCAGCCGACCAGGTGCGGCACGTCACCCAGTCAACCTCGCCGCTGGTTCCGGCGCTCGGCCTGCCGAAGTTCCTCCTCGCCTTGCGCTTCGGCCGAAAAGCCGGTGAGTCGCGGAGCTTCGTCACGATGCGCGATTTCTATCGCCAGACACTGCGCGACACCGGCGCCACCGCTGGCCGCTTCACGCCTTCTTCACGTCCGCAACCGGCCGATCTCGCGGCGTGGCAGAGCGAGGTGCTCGGCGCGTGGCGCGCCGCGGTCGCCGGAATTGCGGCAAGGATCCCGCGCTGGAGCGAGTCGCAACTCGATCGCTACCTGCTGCCGCATCCGGTACTCGGCAAGCTGACGGTGCGTGAGATGCTCTTCTTCACCGTCTACCACTACGCCCATCATCTCGATCAGGTCGCCAGCCGCCGCGCCTCCTGACCCAAGGATAGGCGGGAAGCGTAGACTGCAGCCGATGGCGCCTGACAGGAGCGAACTACCGTGAGCGCGGATCTGCGGTCGGGCGCAGGCGACGATTCGCCGAGCGAGTTTCACGTCGCCAGTACGGTCGACCTGCCACTCTCCGACGGCCTCGGTCCGAAGATCGGGCCGTACCGGATTCTGCAACTGCTCGGCGAAGGCGGCTTTGGCTCGGTCTACATGGCCGAGCAGAGCGAGCCGATCCGGCGCCGGGTGGCGCTCAAGGTCATCAAGGCGGGGATGGACACGCGCCAGGTCATCGCGCGTTTCGAGCAGGAGCGCCAGGCTCTGGCGATGATGGATCACCCGGCGATCGCCCAGGTGCTCGACGCCGGCGCCACCGACACCGGCCGCCCGTACTTCGTCATGGAGCTGGTCAAGGGCGAGCCGGTCACCGACTACTGCGACAAGCACAACCTGGCGGTCGCGGCGCGCCTCGAGCTTTTCGCCGAGATCTGCTCAGCGGTACAGCACGCCCACACCAAGGGGATCATCCACCGTGACTTGAAGCCGTCGAACATCCTGGTCTCCCACGAAGACGGCAAGGCGCGCGCCAAGGTCATCGACTTCGGCATCGCCAAGGCGACCACCGGCAACCTGACCGAGAAGACCCTGTACACCGAGCACCGGGCGCTCGTCGGGACGCCCGAGTACATGAGCCCCGAACAGGCCGAAGGCTCGCTCGACATCGACACCCGCACGGACGTCTACGCGCTCGGTGTCTTGCTCTACGAGCTCCTCACCGGGACGACGCCGTTCGATTCGCGACGGCTGCGCTCCGCCGCTTTCGGCGAGATCCAGCGCATCCTGCGCGAGGACGAGCCGCCGCGCCCGAGCACCCGTCTCAGCCAATCGGTCGAGACCCAGGACGCGGTCGCCGCGCATCGCAATACCGAGGCGAAGAAGCTCTCTTCGCAGCTGCGCGGCGAGCTCGACTGGATCGTGATGAAGGCGCTCGAGAAGGACCGGCAGCGACGTTACGAGACCGCCAGCGGGCTGGCGATGGACATTCAGCGCTATCTCGCGGGTGAGCCGGTGTCTGCCGTGCCGCCCTCCACCGCCTACCGTTTCCGCAAGTTCATCCGCCGTCACCGCGCGGCGGTGGCCGCAGTGAGCCTCGTCGCGGCGGCGCTCGTCGCGGCCGTCGTCGGCATCTCCTGGCAGGCGCGCGAGGCGCGTGCCCAGCGCGACAAGGCCGAGCGCGTCGCCGAGTTCATGGCCGAGATGCTGCGCGGCGTCGAGCCCGGCGTCGCGCGCGGCCGCGACACGACGATGCTCACCGAAATGATGAACGCCGCCGCGGCGCGCATCGAGCGCGGCGAGCTGGCACAGGCCCCAGAGGCCGAGCTCCAGCTGCGCGGGACGATCGGCACGGCCTTTCGCGAGCTGGCGCTCTACGACGAGGCGGCCAAGATGCTCGCGCCGGCCGTGCCGCTGGCGCGCTCGCTGCATTCGGCCGCGAGCGCCGAGACCGCCGAGGCGGTGGAGAGTCTCGCGCAACTCCTGAACGACCGCGGTGATCTCGAGGCCGCCGAGCCGCTCTATCGCGAGGCGCTGGCGATGGACCAGCACCTCTTCCCCGGGGACGACGCGCGCGTCGCGACCGATCTCAACAACCTCTCGCAGGTGCTCGCCGACAAGGGCGACCTCGCGGCGGCCGAGCCGGTTGCGCAGCAGGCGCTCGAGATGCGCCGGCGTCTCTTTCCGGGCGACCACGAGGATCTGGCGGAGAGCCTCAACAATCTGGCGGGGCTGCGCAACTCGCGGGGTGACGCAGCCGGCGCTATCGCGCTCTTTCGCGAAGCTCTGGCGATGAGCCGGCGGCTCTACCCCGGCGACCATCCCCGCGTGGCGGGCGGCCTCAACAACCTGTCGGTCGTGCTCAAGAACAGCGGTGACCTCGCGGGCGCGGAACCGTTGGCGCGGGAGACGCTCGAGATGCGCCGCCGGCTTTTTCCCGGCGATCACCCGTATGTGGCGACCGGACTCAACAATCTCGCTCTGTTGATCCAGGAGCGCGGCGATCTGGTGGCGCCGGAAGCGCTCTTCCGCGAATCGCTGGCGATGCGTCGGCGCCTCTACCCCGAAGGTCACGTGAGCATCGCGACCGACCTCAACAATCTGGCCGGCCTGCTCCTCGAGCGCAAAGAGCCGGCGAAGGCGGAGCCGCTCTATCGCGAGTCCGCCGAGCTTTACGAACGTACCCAGGGCGCGAGCTACGCGCGGACCGGCATCGCCAGGCTGGGGCTGGGGCGGAGCCTCACCGCCCTCGGCCGTTGGGCTGCGGCCGAGAAAGAACTGCTCGCCGCCGAGCACATCTTCGCCAGCGCGCAGGGTGTGCCCGCCGGAAGGCGCGCCCAATGCATCGAAGAGCTGGCTGAGCTCCACGAAGCGTGGGAGACGGCCGAGCCCGGGCGCGGGCACGCCGCCCAGGCCACGCGCTACCGGCAGCAGCTGGCGTCTATGGGCTGAGAGAACCTACGGCTTTTGCTGGCTAGACCCGCGAGAGCCGGCGTAGCGCCAGGCGCAGGAGCTCGTGGAAGGCGGCGTCGGGAGCGTCCTTGCGCGCGGCACCCACGGCGCCTTCGGCGAGCGACGGCTTGTAGCCGAGGTTGACCAGGGCGGCGACCAGGTCGTTGTCGCTGCCCCCTGCAGCTGCCGTGGCGCGCGCGGCGGGGAGCTGGGCGGCGAGCGCCTGGAGCTTGTCGCGCAGCTCGACGACCATGCGCTCGGCGGTTTTCTTGCCGACCCCCGGAATGCGCACCAGCCGCGCGACATCGCCCGCCGCGAGCGCGGCGATGAGCTCGTCCGGCGCCATGCCGGAGAGCACCACCTGGGCGAGGCGCGGGCCGATCCCGGAGACCGCGATCAGGCGCTCGAAGAGCTCCCGCTCGCGCTCCGTCCAGAAGCCGTAGAGGGCGAGCGCATCCTCGCGCACATGGGTGTGGATGAACAGCCGGATCGGGGCGCCGGCGTCGGCTTTCTGGATTTCGTAGAAGGTCGAGAGCGGGATGGCCACCTGGTAGCCGACGCCGCCGACGTCGAGGATCAGGCGGTCGGGAACCGCCTGCACGACCTTGCCCGAGAGCCAACCGATCATCGGCCGATCCTATCCGGGCGCCGCCGCCCGCGGCGGGCGGCCGTCATCCAGGTACCGTGGCGTCGAGTGCCTGCAGGAGGTCGGCCAGGAGGTCGTCCGGATGCTCGAGGCCGACAGACAGACGCAGCAGGTCCTCCGGCGTCGTCGTTCCCGGGCCGTCGCTCGAGGCGCGGTGCTCGACCAGGCTCTCTGGGCCGCCGAGGCTGGTGGCGTTGAGAAAAAGCTTCAGCCGGGCGGCGACTGCCACCGCGGCGGTCCGCCCCCCGGCCAGCCGCAGGGCGAGCATGCCGCCGAAGGCGGACATCTGGCTGGCGGCGATCTCGTGGTCCGGGTGGGTGGAGAGTCCAGGATAGAGCACGTGGGAGAGCGCTGGGTGGTCGCAGAGAGCCTTGGCTAGCGCAAGAGCGTTCTCCGAGTGGCTTTTCATTCGACAGGCGAGGGAGCGCAGACCGCGCAAGACGAGCCAGGAGTTGAACGGGCTGGCGGTTCCGCCGAGTCGCCGGCGGGTCCTGGCAACGGTTTCGACGAGTCCTTCGGCGGCGGCGCTGCCAGCGAAGACCAGAGCGCCGCCGAGCACGTCGCTGTGACCGCCCAGGTACTTGGTCGTCGAGTGCAGGACGACGTCGGCGCCGAGAGCGAGCGGCCGCTGCAGCGCCGGAGTCGCGAAGGTGCCGTCGACGAGGAGGCGAGCCCCTGCCGCGTGCGCCGCCTGGGCGAGGCGGCGGAGATCGAGGATCTCGAGCTGCGGATTGGTCGGCGTCTCGGCCCAGACGAGAGCGGTCGACTCTCCCGGCGACTCGAGTGCCGCCTGGGTGGCGCCGGCGTCGGCCAGGTTCACGAAGACCGGCTCTATCCCCCAGCGCGGCAGGAAGTCGAGCGCCAACTGGCGGACGCCGGAGTAGATGTCGGTATGGAAAAGCACGCGCGCGCCAACGGGGAGCGACTGCAGGAGTGTCGCGGCCGCGGCCATGCCGGAGGCGAAGGCGAGCGCTCGGCTGGTGCCGCTGCCGCCCTCGATCGCCGCCAGCGCCTCTTCGAGCCGGTCCTGGGTGGGATTGCCTTCGCGCTGGTAGAGCCGGCCGTGCAGCGGCTCGGATTCGGGGCCGTGCTGGAAGGTGGTGGAGAGATGGATCGGCGGGGCGACCGCGCCGGTCTCCCGGTCGGCCTCCCCACCGGCGTGCACGGCGACGGTCTCGAAGCGCATGCGCGGGAGCTTATCTCCCGCGAGCGGCGCTGTGAGCGCCGCCGAAAGGCCGGTTAAGTGCCCTTCGCCTCGTCGCCGAGCATGCCGAACTGCTCGAGCAGCGGCTTGTCGTACTGCACCTTGGCCTCGCGCTTCCTCTGCTCGATGATCGAGCCGAGAAGGCGATTGACCTCGTTGCGCTCGAGCGTCTCGCGGGTCTGAGTGCTCTCGGCGGCGAAGGCGGCGGCGTCGAAGCCCTTGCGCGCGGTGACCTCGTAGAGCACCGCGCCCTGGTCGGTGAGCACCGGTGAGCCGGCATCGCCGACCTTGGCAGCGAGCGCCGCTTCGACCAGCTTGCGGGAGTCGGCGAGACCCTCGATCTTGCCATCGCGCCCGAACTCGCCGCTCTCCTTCACCTCCACGGCGAGCTCCTTGGCGACGTCGGCCAGGCTCTTGCCAGCGGCCATCGCGCTGCGCGCCTGGTTCAGGCGGGCGAGAGCGAGATCGCCGGCCTTGGCGCGCAGGGCCGCCGGCCGGACCTTGGCCTCGACCTCGGCGAGTGCCGGCATCCGCGCCGGGCTCTCGGAGGCCAGTTGCAGGATGGCGAAACCGCGCGCGATCTTGATCGGCGTCGAGGTCTTGCCGGTCTCGAGCGCGAAAGCGGACGACGAGAAGGGCGTGCCGCGTCCGATACCGGCCACCACCTCATCGACGCCGAAAGGTGGCGTGGTGATGAATATCACCGTGTCATTGTCGGCGAGCGCCTTGAGCTGGGCCTCGGTCGTGAGCTTCTCGGCGGCGATCTTCGCCGCGAGCTCGTTGGCCTTCGCCTCCGACTGCGCTTCGGCGCGCTCGGCGGCGAGGCGTGAGCGCACCTGCGCCTCGGCCTCCGCGAACGGCCGCTGGCCCGCCGGGCGCTTCTCGAGTACCTGGATCAGGTGGTACCCGAAGCTGGTGCGGATCGGCCCGACCATCGTTCCCGCTGGCGCGTCGAAGGCCGCATCCTCGAACTCCTTGATCATCCGGCCGCGGCCGAAGAAGCCGAGATCGCCGCCCCGCGCCTTGGAGGCCGGATCGTCGGAGAGCTCGGCAGCGAGCTTCGCGAAGTCCGCGCCGGCCTCGACGCGCTTGCGCGCGGTGGCGAGAGCGCTCTGGGCGGCCTCGGCCGTCCGCTTGTCGTCGACTTTGAGCAGGATATGGCGGGCGTGAACCTGCTCCTCCTGCTTGAAGTCCGCGAGATGCGAATTGTAGTAACTCTCGAGCTCGGTCTTTTCGAAGGTCATCTTGGCGCGCATGCGCACGGTGTCGACCAGCAGGTAGTTGACGACGCGCTGCGGTGGCAGCCTGAAATCATCAGCGTGACGGTCGAAATAGCTTGCGACCTCGGCGGGAGAGAGCGTCGCCTGGGCCTGGAAACCGGTGGCCGGCAATACCACGTAACGCACCGCGGCGCGCTCCGCCTGGTCGCGATAGGCGCGCTCCACGTCGGCCTGCGAAACGACCAGACTCGAGGAGAAGATCGCGTTCAGCTTGGTGAGCACGATCTGCCGACGCATCGACTCCTCGAAGTCGCGCACGGTGTAGCCGTTGGCGCGTACGAAGCGCTTGTAGGTCTCCTCGCCGATGAAGCCGCCGCCGGAGTCCTTCATGCCGGGGATCTCGAAGATCGCCTCGCGCACTTCGCCGTCCGAGGCCTCCAGGCCGCGCTCGGCGGCTTCGTTGAGCAGCAGCCGCTGGTCGACCAGCCGATCGAGCGCCTGCAGCGGCAGCCGCAGCTGCTTGGCGATCTCTGGGGTGAAGTTCTCGCCGAAGGCTTGGCGGTATTGGCTCTCGAGCTGGCGGTACTGGCGCTCGAAGTCGGCGTAGGAGATCTTGTCGTTGCCGACCGTCGCCGCCGACGCGCGCGTCCCGGACCCTCTGGACAGGCCGCCGCCGAAGTCGACGAAGACGAAAGCGATGAAGATGAGGATGACGACCCAGAGGATCCAGGAGAGGTACTTCAGATTGTCGCGCAAGACCTTGAGCATGGAAGACTCCAGAAGCACGGGCGGAAAGCACCCGGGCGAGAACGCTCAACGATAGCAAGGCGCGCGCGCACCCGGCAACCGGCGGCTGGCCGCCGGCGCGCGCGCCGCGCCTCTCCCCCGCCGTCAGGGCCTGCGGAACGGATCACGCCATGACCCGTAACTTCAAGTAGAATCAGCCCCTTCGCCATTCGAATCGGCGTAGGAGAATCGCCTCGTCGGCGATTGCAGGGTCGCGAAAGAGGAGCGCTCGTTGCCGTCCATCCCGCCAAAAAAGAGCACCCAGGGCTGGTACACCGTCTCGGTGGACACGATCCGCGGCGCCGTGATCGTCGCTGCGTTCATCGGCCTGGCGATCGGCGGCTACAGCCTCTATCGCCAGTGGGGGCAGAAGGCGCTCGAGCAGGAGGCGACGGCGCTGCTCTCCGAGATCGAGGTCCTGCTGGCGCGCGCCGCCACCGAGAAGCCGGCCGGGTCGTTCGTCGAGGAGCTCGAGTCGGCGCGCCGCGGCCACGGCGCCGCGGCGAAGGCCTTCGCCGGCGGCGAGTTTTCGACCGCGGTCAGCGAAGGGCGTCGGAGCCGGGCGCTTCTGCTCGCCATCCTCGACTCCGCGGCGGCGCGGGCATCGACGGGCGAAGCCCAGTTCATCGCCGTGCAAGGCAGCGTCGAAGTGCGCCACGGCGAACGCGGCGAATGGGAGGAGGCGCGAACCCGTGTCGTCCTGCAGTCCGGCGACTACGTCAAGACCTCCGTCAACGGCTCGGCCGAAATCGTCTTTCTCGACGGCACGCTCTACACCGTGCGACCGAATACCCTCTTTCTCGTCACCCGCCAGCCCAGTTCGACCGGCGCCCCCGCCGAACAGACGATCGCGATGGAATACGGCTGGGTGAACCTGAACACCGCGCAGCGCGGCGGGCGCGTAACGACACCACGCGCCGAGGCGCTGGTCGGCCGCGAATCCGAGGTCGTGGTGTCGTACGACAAGAGCTCGTCGACCGGGCGCTTTTCGGCCTTCCGCGGCTCGCTCGAGGTCGCCTCGGAAGCCGGCCTCAAGCGCACCGTGGGGGCGCTCGAGCAGGTGGTGCAGACCGGCAATCTCCTCTCCGATCCGCGTCGTCTGCCGAGCTCGCCGGAGCCCGATCGGCCGGACGACAACGTCGAGCTCTCGCTGGCGACGGTGAAGACGCTGGTGCTTTCGTGGCAGCCGGTCGACCTCGCCTCGCGCTACGCCCTCCAGGTCTCCCGCAGCCGCCTGTTCGTCGACAACATCATCGACGTCAACGCACGCACGAAGACCGAAGCCACTTTGGGGCTGCAGGGGGAGGGGACCTTCGAGTGGCGGGTCGCGGCGGTCGGCCGCGACGGGCTGCAGGGCCCATGGAGCGCGCCGCGCACCTTCCGGGTGATGGCGGCGGAGCGCCCGGGCGAGAAGGGCGACAAGACTCCGCCCGAGCTGGTGGTCGACCAGGTCCAGGCTTATGGCAACATCTTCATCGTCGCCGGCCGCACGGAGGCCGGCGCGACGCTCAAGGTCAATGGCGAAAAGGTGGCGGTGGCCGCGAACGGCACCTTCACCAAGACCGTCCTCGTCGCCCAGGAGGGGTGGAGCCTGCTCGAGTTGCGCTCCGTCGACCCCTCCGGCAACGAGGTCACCGTTCGCCAGCGCATTTTCGTCGAAACTCTCTGATGCCACTCCGCTTCAAGACTCACTGACCCAGAAGGAACGCCATGCCCTTTGGTTCCATGTTCCGCTACTTTTCGAACGACCTGGCGATCGACCTCGGCACCGCCAACACCCTCGTCTATGCCAGGAACCGCGGCATCGTGGTGCGCGAGCCGTCGATTGTCGTGCTCAACAAGCTCACGAACCAGATCGAGGCGGTGGGCGCCGAGGCCAAGGAGATGCTCGGCCGCACGCCCGGCAACATCGAGTCGATCCGGCCGATGAAGGACGGCGTCATCGCCGACTTCGAGGTTACCGAGCGCATGCTCGGCTACTTCATCAAGAAGGCGCACGGGCGCAAGATGTACGTCCATCCGCGCATCGTCATCGGCGTTCCAGGGGAGATCACGCAAGTCGAAAAGCGCGCCGTGCGCGACTCGGCGCAGAAGGCCGGAGCGTCGGAGGTCTACCTCGTCGAGCAGGCGATGATGGCGGCGATCGGCGCCGGGCTTCCCATCACCGAGCCGTCGGGCAACATGATCGTCGATATCGGTGGCGGCACGACCGACATCGCGGTGATCTCGCTCTCGGGGATCGTCTACTCGCGCTCGGTGCGCGTCGCCGGCAACGAGATGGACGAGGCGATCATCAACTACCTCAAGCGCAAGTACAACCTGCTGATCGGCGAGCGCACGGCCGAGCGGATCAAGTGGGAGCTCGGCTCGGCTTTTCCGCTCAAGGACCGGCTGACGATGACCATCAAGGGTCGTGATCTCGTCGAAGGAATTCCGAAGGAGCTCACCATCTCCGACGAGGAGATCCGCGAAGCTTTGGCCGAGACCGTGAACGTGATCGTCGACGCGGTGCGCATGGCGCTCGAACGGACGCCGCCGGAGCTTTCGGCGGACATCATGGACAAGGGCATCGTGCTGTCGGGCGGCGGCGCTCTCCTGCGGGCGCTCGACGAGCGCATTCGCGCGGAGACCGGCCTGCCGGTCGTGCAGGCGGAGGATCCGCTGGCCTGCGTGGTGCTCGGCACCGGCCGCGTCCTCGAAGACATGCATCTGCTGCGAAAAGTGTCGATCCGCTGATCGACAGATGAGAGACCTCGAGCGGCGGATCGCTGAAGCGCAAAGCCGCGATCCGCTGAGCGACGCTGCCGGGAGCATCGACCTGTCGTGAGCCCGGGCCGCGTTCGTCTGCTCTTCGTCCTGCTGTTGGTCGGGCAGCTGTTCCTGATCGCGGCGCAGAAACCCGATCGTGATGGCGCCGGAAGTCTCCTCGAAGGCGCCGCGTTGCGCAGTCTGGGACCGTTCGCGCGCGCCGTGGACGCGGGCTCGCAGGGCCTGGCGTCGGCGCGCGAAGGGCTCCGGCGACGCAACGATCTGGCGGCGGAGAACCGCGAGCTGCGCCAGGAGATCCTCGAGCTGCGCCGGCGCGAGCTGCGCATGGAGGGCCTGGAGCAGGAGATCGAGGGTCTGTCGAAGACCCTCGCCTTCCAGCGCCGGCATGCGACGTCACTGCGCATCGCCGAAGTCGTGCACGCCGATTACAGCTCCTGGCTGCGCTCGCTGGTGCTCTACGTCGGCGCCGGCGCGGCGCGGCGCAACCAGCCGGTGCTGTCGGACGACGGGCTGGTCGGCCGGGTGATCCGCGTCGCCGGCGCCTACGCCAAGGTGCAGCTGCTCACCGATCGCGCCGCTTCGGCCGGCGTCCAGCTGCAGCGCTCGCGCCGCCAGGGTGTGGTGCGGGGCTCCTCGCCGGGGGAGCTGCTGCTCGACTTCATCCCGCGCCAGGCCGATGTCGAAGTCGGCGAGACGGTGCTCACCGCCGGCATCGACGGCGTCTATCCGCGCGGCATCCGCGTCGGCGTCGTCGCTTCGGTCGAACCGGGGAGCGAGGTCTTCCATCGCATCGTCGTCAAGCCGGCGGTCGATTTTTCGCGCCTGTCCTTCGTCTACCTGCTGGAAGGCGAGCTCCTGCCTCCCGAACTGCTGACCGAGGCCGAACGTGCAGTTCCTTAAGTTCGTCGCCGCGCTGGCGGCTGCCGCCCTGCTGCACTTCGCCGGCTCGCGCCTGCTGCCGGACTTCTCGCTGGCGGTCGACCTTTTCCTGCTGGTGGTGGCACTCGAAGCGCG
>JBDTQT010000079.1:0-15118 GCA_039932055.1 Thermoanaerobaculia bacterium | reverse complement strand
AGGCGGTATCGGGGGTGATGCCGCGCTTGCCGCGGACGATCTCGTTCACCCGCTGGACGGGAATGCCGAGGTGCGCCGCCAGGGCGACCTGCGAGATTTCGAGCGGCTTCAGAAACTCCTCGCTCAGGATGACCCCGGGATGGGTGGGGATGCGGTTTTCAGGCAACATGCCTCGGTCCTCCTCTACGAGTGGTAGTCCGTCAATCGCACTTCGGCGGCCTTCTGGTCCTGCCAACGGAATACGAGCCGCCACTGGTCGTTGACTCGAATGCTGTGGCATCCGCGCAGGTCCCCTTTCAGGGCTTCGAGCCGGTTTCCCGGCGGCCGCCGCAGGTCCTCGAGCTCCCCCACTGCGTTGAGCAAGTCGAGCTTCTGGAGCGCTATGCGCACGAGCGCGGCAGGGAATCGACGTGCCCGTGCGGTCTGCCGGCCGTGGAACAGATCTTCCGTCGCGGCGTCGGCAAACGAGGCGATCACTGCGCTTGCATGGTAACCCGGTTACCGAGAAACTGCAAGGCGAAGTGAGTGGAGAGACTGGGTGCGGTGCTCCGCCCGGCGAGGACGCGCGGGAAACGGTTTGGACCTGTCGCACCTGCGGGCATTCCTGCGTTCTTCCGGGTATGCGCCTCTTCCCTCGCACTCTCGGACGGCGGGTCTTCGCCCTCGCGCTGCTGTCGCTGACTTTCCTTGCCCCGGCCTTGTCGGCGGACGACGGTGATCTCGATCTCACTTTCGGGACTTTCGGCCGGGCGCTGCGCGGCGCGGGCTCCGGTGGCCCGATGCTGGCACGGGCCGACGGCTCGCTGCGGGTAGGGATCAACCGCTCCTACGACGTCGGCGTTCTCGCCCTCAAGAAGAACGGCGCCATCGACACCGCCTTCGGTGACAACGGGGTGCGCATGGTGACGATCTTCCCCAGCGGCGCCGACTACGACAACGCCATCGCCCTCTTCGAGCGCCCGAACGGGAAGCTCCTGCTGGTCGTCAACGCGCAGGACTCCGGCGAGGAGAAGCCGGTGCTGGTTCAATTCACCGCCGCCGGCGATCTCGACCCGAACTTCGGCACCGACGGCGTTCGCTTGCTCTATTTGCCCGGGGCGTGGGACTTCTCCCGCCTCTATGCCGCGGTGATGCAGAGCGACGGCAAGGTGGTTCTCGCAGGAACCTGCACGGACTGCGCCGGCTCCAACCACGGCATTCACGATTCGTATGTTGCGCGCTTCGACATCGCGGGCGCGGCCGACCCCGGTTTCGGGGCCGGCGGCTGGGCGGCGTTCGACGGCGACGAGATCGGCGACACCCCCGACTACGCCCGGGCGGTGGCGATCGACGGCGCGGGCAAGATCGTCGTCGGCGGCTCGGCGAACTACATCAACGGCGAGTTGCCGTACATCGCCCGCCGGCTCACCAACGGCAACCCCGACCCGTCCTTCGCCGGCTCGAACGGGATTCAGACGCTGCTCGATGTGCCCGGCCAGGGGGTGACCGCTCTCGCCGTCGAGCCGGAGAGCGGGCGCATCTACCTCGCCACCGGTCACGGCGACGCACAGTTCCCAGACGTCGCCGGAGTCGGTTGCCTGACCGCTTCAGGCGCGCTCGACTCCACTTTCAGCGGCGACGGCCTCTACCCGCTCACGCTGGAAGAGGGGACCTACTTGTCGAAGATCCTGGTCCAGAGCGACCGCCGGATGGTCGCCGTCGGCACGATCAACGCCAACGGCTCGCAGGTCGCGGGCTTCCTGCTCGCCCGCTTCCGCACCACCGGCTTCCTCGACACGACCTTCGACGACAACGGCCTCAAGCGGATCGAGTTCGACGTCGAAACGGACAGCCGGGACTATGCCAAGGGGGCAACGCTTGCGGGAGGGCGGATCGTCGCCGTCGGGGGGGCTCAAACGGCAGACGGGAACTCCGTCCAGATCGCCCTGTTGCGCACCCGGAGCACGCTCGTTTTCAGCGACGGATTCGAGCGCGGCAACCTCACCGGCTGGAACGGCAACTGAGGCCTCAGGCGCTGCTGAAAACTGGCGGAGGGGGAGGGATTCGAACCCCCGGGATCCGTGAGGACCCAACGGTTTTCAAGACCGTCGCGATCGACCACTCTGCCACCCCTCCTTGTCCGAAGACCGTCAGTCCGGGCCCGATCGCGGCGTTGGACGCCCTCGGTCAGCCGCTCGACGTACAACAGTACGCCTCGCGACTGCCTTCGGGACGTCCGCCTTGCGCTCGGACCCGTCCGGACGGTCCTGCAGCGTTGATACCAAGCATTGCTGCCAAGCATTGCTGCCAAGCATTGCTGCCAAACGTTGCTGCCAAACGTTGCTGCCGGATGAGTCTAGCTGACTCGTTGGCCGCTTTTGCGGATGATGCGTTCGCGACGGGGGAGGGTGAAATGTCGCGCGAGCGCGTTCTCTTGCGTTCTTCCTGCCATGCGACCCTCTGCAGTGCTTCGGCGGCGGCTCCGACTCTCTGCGCTCGTGCTTCTCGTCTTCCCGGTGCTCGTCTCTGGCGCTCTCCACGCGGCCGACGGTGATCTCGATCCGGACTTCCAGGCCGGTCAGGTCACCGTCGGGTGGACCGATCCCGCCACGGCCGTCGCCATCGAACCGCTCGCCAACGGCGCGATGCTCATCGGCGGAACGATCACCGACCCGCCGCGCTGGGCGATCGCCAAGCTGAACAAACTCGGTGCCTACGATTTGGGCTGGGGGCTGGGCTTCACGCCGTTCGGTTTCGGCAACGACGGCGCGAGCGCGGCCGGCAACCTGTTCGACATGGAAACCGACCCGGGCACCGGCAACACCCTCGTCGCCGGGTGGGTGGAGATCAGTGCCGGCATCGAACGCCCGGCGCTCGCGCGCTTGTTGCCTGGCGGGGTGCTCGATCCGTCATTCGACAGCAACGGACTCCTTGTTGTGGGGCCGATTCCCGCCGGCTGGACCAGTTTGCAGGTGAACGACGCCAAGATCCTCCCCGACGGGCGAGCGGTTTTCGTCGGCTCCTGCAAGAGCTGCCCGACCGCCGGCCAGAAGAGCGTCTTCGTGACTCGGCGCCTGGCCAGTGGCGCTGCGGACACCACGTTCTCGGGCGATGGCTGGCTTTCCTTCACCGCCAGCGACGACTACGGCAGCTACGCGAACGCCGTCGCGGTCGCCGACAACGGCAACATCGTGATCGCCGGGCAGATTCCGCTCGACTTAGACGCCCTCGCCTTCATCGCGCGGCTGCTCCCCTCGGGGGCCCTCGACGCCAGCTTCGGCGACGGCAGTGGCATCGGCGAATTCCCCTTCGTCGCGTCAGACACGCGGCCGGTCGACATCGCTCTCGATCCGTCGAGCGCTCGCATCGCCGTCGGGCTCGCAAACTTCTTCATGCTCGGTGGAGTCCTGGTTCTGGACGGCGCTGGCCTCGCGGACACGACATTCTCCGACGACGGTTTCCGTGAGCTCGACCTCGAAGAGGGTGTGGACATCGCCGCCGTCGCCTTCCAGAGCGACGGCAAGCTTCTCGCGGTGGGCACCATCAACGCCAACGGCGCGCAGGAGGGCGGCTTTTTCCTCGCCCGGTTCCACACGACCGGCGCGCTCGATGCGAGCTTCGACGGCAACGGCGTGAAGCGCGTCGAGTTCGATGCCGCGCCGAACGTCGCGGACGGTGCCCTCGCCGTCACGACGATCGCCGGGAAGCTCGTCGCCGCCGGCTTCGCTGGAGCCGGCACCGGCGACGATCAGGAGTTCGCCATCGTGCGCACCGCGAGCTCCCATCTCTTCAGCGACGGCTTCGAGCACGGCAGCGTCGCCGGGTGGGCCGGCTACTGATCGGATAACCTCGGGCGGATGAGCTCCCCGAACTGGATCGATCGTCCCGAAGCGCTGGCTGCCGGCATCGCGCGCTGGCGCGCCCAGGGCGTTGTCGGCATCGATACCGAATTCGTCTTCGAGCGCACGTTCTATCCCCGGCTGGGTTTGATCCAGCTGGCGACGAGCGCCGGCCGCGATGGAAATGAGATCGCGCTCGTGGACACTGTGCGCATCGCCGACCTCTCGCCGCTCGCGGCGCTGCTCGAGGCGGACGACGTACGCAAAGTGATCCATTCGGGCTCGGGCGACATTCCGATCCTTCGCCAGGCGACCGGCGCGGCACCGCGGCCGCTCTTCGACACGCAGATCGCCGCCGCTTACTGCGGTCTCGGCATCTCGATTTCCTACGGCGCGTTGATCCGCGAGCTCTTCGGAGTCGAGCTGCCCAAGGACGAAACGCGCACCGACTGGATGCGGCGGCCGCTCTCCGCCGCCCAGCAGCGCTATGCCGCCGAGGATGTCGCCCAACTGCTCGCCGCGGCGGCCGAGCTCGAACGCCGACTGCGCGAGCTCGGCCGGCTCGCATGGGCGCTCGAGGACTCGGCGGCACTCATCGAGGCCAGCCGTGAACCGGCCAACCCGCAGCTCGCCTGGCAGCGCGTCCGTGGCCTCGACCGTCTGCCCCCGGGGCCGCGCGCGGTGGCCCGCGCGCTCGCCGCCTGGCGCGAGGGCGAAGCCGAGCGGCTCGATCTGGCGCGTTCCTTCCTGCTGCGCGACGAGACGCTGTTGGCGCTGGCGCGGCGTGGCGCGGCGGAGCCGCAACCGCTGGCGAAGCTCCCGGGCTACGACGCCCGCCGGCATGCGATGCACACCACGCGCTGGACGGAGGCCTTGGCGCAGGCGCACCGTGACATCGAGGCGGGAGCCGCGCCGCCGGAACCGGAGGCGCAGCGACTTACGACTGCGGCGCGCGAACGCCGCCGCACGCTCGAAGAGGCGATCAGCGCGTTCGTCGCCCGCCGCGCCGGCGAGCTCGGACTGCCGCCGGAGCTTCTCCTCTCACGCCGGCAACGCGACCGCGTGCTCTCCGCCTGGAACGGCAAGGGACTGCTGTCCGCGGCGCTGGACGGTTATCGCGCCGACCTGCTCGGGCCCGACCTCGATCGGCTGGCGGCGGCTTCCACCCAGGCGCCCGTGACGACAGGCGGGAGACAGTGACGCCGGGCGGCAGCGAGACTCCATCGGGAGCAGCGTGGCGCGCCGACGCCCTCGCGGGCGAAGAGCCCGGCGGGAGAGTTCGCACCCGGCGCACGAGGGATCTTGCGCCGCCGCGCGGAAGGCGTCACGATGCGGCCCCATTCAATCGTCGCAACTCTGGATCTCGGAAGGACTGCCCGACCGCCGACGAGGACCACGTCTTCGTCGGCCGGCGGCAGTCGACGGCGCGTCAGGCGGTGCGGCGGCGGCGCAGCACGACGAGCGCGATGCCGGCGAGCACCAGCGTCAGCACGACCAGGCCAACGCTGTCGAGGGTCGGAACCTCGACCAGGCTCTGGGTCAGGATGTCGAGCGTGTAGTCGCCGGTCGCACTGCCGAAGCCGTCGACCCGGAACGTCCAGTTGCCGGCTACGGTCGCGTCGAATTCGAGACGCGAGTTGCGGAACCCGCCGCAAATGTCGGCCCCGCCGTCGTCGTTGTAGAAGGCGGCGTTCGCGGTGTCGGACGGGTCGACACCCGGAGCGAAGGCGGTCAGGATGGTATCGAGGGTGTTGTTCGGCGGCGCCGCGCAGTAGGTATCGGCAGTGACGTGGGTGCCGACACTCAGCGGAATAACGTAGGTGTCGTACTGCGGGCCGGAGGCGATCGTGCCGGCGTAGTGGTAGCTCAGGGCGACTGCGACCGCAGCGAGGCCGAGAATCAGGACGACAGCGGCAGCGACCTTGCGATTGCGCGTGTGGTTGGTCATCGCTACTTCCCCTTTACTTGCGAGTCCGGAATTGGTCAACCTGCTTACTCCTGAGACGCCATTGGCGGGCAAAGAGGACAAGCTCGGCGCGAACCCGTTCTGAGCGCACCCCAAACCGCTCCTGGACGATGGCGAACACTCGCGCATGCCGTTCGTGAAGCGACCTCGCCGCCGCCAACTTCGATTATTTCTCTGAGAGAAGAAGGTAGCACACCTGTCAAGCCGGGAGGCTAGGCCTCCGGGACGATCCTCTCCATGCCACCCGCGTAGGGGCGGAGCTTGTCGGGGACGACGATCGAGCCGTCCTTCTGTTGGTAGTTCTCGAGGATGGCGACCAGGGTGCGGCCGACGGCAAGGCCAGAGCCGTTCAGGGTGTGGAGCATGCGGGGCTTGCCGCCTTCGCTGCGGCAGCGCATGTTGGCGCGCCGGGCCTGGAAGTCGCCGCAGTTCGAGCACGAGGAGATCTCGCGGTAGGTCTTCTGCGACGGCAGCCAGACTTCGAGGTCGTAGGTCTTGGTGGCCGAGAAGCCCATGTCGCCGGTTGACAGACAGATCACCCGGTACGGCAGCTCGAGCAGCTGCAGCACGCGCTCGGCGTGGCCGGTCATCTCTTCGAGCTGGGCGAAGCTGGTCTCCGGCGTGGCTAACTGGACGAGCTCGACCTTGTTGAACTGGTGCTGGCGGATGAGGCCGCGCACGTCCTTGCCGTAAGAGCCGGCCTCGCTTCGGAAGCACGGGGTGTAGGCGGTGTAGCGCCGCGGCAGGAGGCTCTCGTCGAGGACCTCTTCGCGGTGCAGATTGGTGAGCGGCACCTCGGCGGTCGGCACGAGGAAGTAGTTGGTGCCTTCGAGATGGAAGAGATCGGGCTCGAACTTGGGCAGCTGGCCGGTGCCGACGAGGCTGTCGCGGTTGACGATGAACGGCGGCAGGACTTCTTTGTAGCCGTGCTGCGTCGTGTGCAGGTCGAGCATGAACGAGATGAGCGCCCGCTCGAGCCGCGCCGCCGCGCCGTAGTAGACGGTGAAGCGCGCGCCGGTGACCTTGGCGCCACGTTCGAAGTCGAGGATGCCCAGGTCGGTGCCGAGATCCCAGTGCGGCTTCGGTTCGAAGTCGAAGGTACGCGGCGTGCCGACGACCCGTTCGACGCGGTTGGCGGTCTCGTCGCTGCCGACCGGCACCGAGGGGTCGGGGAGATTGGGGAAGCGCAGCTCGAGCGCGCCGAGCTCGGTGTCGAGGCCGGCGAGCGCCGCTTCGAGCGACTCGAGCCGCCCCTTGATGACGCCGACCTCGGCCATCAACGAGTCGGCGTTCTCGCCCTTGCTCTTCTTCGCGCCGACCTCGCGGCTGGCTTCGTTGCGCCGGCGCTTGAGCTCGTCGATTTCGGTCACCGCGCTGCGCCGCTCGGCGTCGAGGCGCAACCACTCGTCGAGTGTCGCCGGACCCTGGCCACGGTCGACGAAGGCACGACGGATCTTCTCGGGGTCGGTTCGCAACAGGTCGCGCGACAACATGATGGCGGAAGCTTATCAACGGCCTCCGCTTCCCGCTCGTAGACTCCGGTAGATCGCGCGCGCCGCAGCCGCTGAAGAAGCGAAAGGCTAGGATCGCGCGAGGATCTTTCCGCCATGCGCCCCGACCGCCCCTTCGACCGCCCATGAGTTCGCGGCTACAGCTCGCCTGGAGCGGCCGGTCGGGCCTTGGTCGATTCGCTCTGGCAGACCTCTTGCCAGTGGCCCTGCCTGCCGCGATGCTGCTGGCTTCGACGGTTGCCCTGACGCTCTCCGGCGACCGCGCCGGCAGCCAGGAGACGCTCTTTCTCGCCCTCTGGGCCGCCGCCGTCTTTACTCCCCTGGCGTTTCTCGACACGGCGCGCGGACCGGTCCACGCGGCGCTCGCGCTGGCGGTGACCGCGCTCCTCGCGACCCTGCCGCGCTCTGGCGGGCTGCGACCGACGGTGGTCGCCGCGCTCCTCACGTTCTCCGTGCTGATCCTCGGCAGCCTCGCCCTGGCCCGGCGACCGGCGCCCAATCTGCGTACCACCGCGGCGATCGCGCTGGCGGCGGCGTTCGTGCTGCACGGGCATCGCCTCTTTGTCGACGGTTTCGCGTTGGCGACGTTCGTGCTACTCGCGCTGCTGCCGGGAATCGCGGCGGTGATCGCCGCGCGCCTGGCGGCCGCCGGCCGGCCGGGCGCGGCGCTCGCCGCCGCCCTCGCCCTGCTCAGCGCGCCGCAGCTCGCCGCCGAACCGTGGTGGACGTTGCTCCTCTTCGCCGCCGCCGCCTCGGTCGCCGGCCTGGGCGCGGGTCTCCCGGCGCGGTTCGCGCTGCGGGTCCTCCTCCTTTTCGGTGCCGCGACGCTGCTCGCCGGAGGCTTCCCCTGGCTGCGGCCTGCGCCGGTGGCAACGCTCGCCGGCGCCGTGGCGGCAGTCGTCCGGCCGGTGGCGGAGATCCCTCTCGGCGAGCGCGCCGTGGTGCTGACCGCAGCCGCCCCGCGCTTCGAGGTCGAGCTCTCCGGCAGTCGGGTGCGGACGCTGGTCATCGACTCCTATCTCACCCACGGCGTCGATCTCGCCTGCGGCCAGGAGATCGCCACCGTCGATCTGGCGGACGGGACACTCGACGGCCGGCCCAGCAAGTTGACCCAGACACCCTGGCAGGGGAGTCTCATCGCCGGGCGTGACAGTGCCGAGTGGGCGGCCGGCCGGCCCGACGTTGCGGCGCGCCTCGCCTGCCCGGCGCCGGCACCGTGGATCTCCTGGATCCCCGGCGCCGGGCGATTTCTCGGCCAGACCACCCGCGCCCGACTCTCCCTGCCGTTGGCGCGCGTCGCTCGCCACCTGAGCATCGAGCGCAGCGCAGCGCTCCCCGCCGGTACGACGCTCGCCATCTTCTTCGTGGCCACCGAGCGATGAGGCGCACCGCCTATCAGGTTCTCGCCGCCTCGGCGATGAGCTTCGCGCTCGCGACGCTACTGCCGGTGTTTCCGCTCGGCGGAGGGCGCGGCATCCTGGTCGTGCTGCCGGTGGTCGCCGCCCTGTTCGCCTCGGTCGCCCGCGCCGCCGGTCATCGCGCGTCCTCCCTCGAGCGCGCGCTCTGGGTGGGCTGGGTCGTCCTCGCCCTGCGGCACTACTCTCTCGGCCTGCCGGGCTCGGCCGCGATCGTCGCCGGCGGCGGTCTCATGCTCGCCGGTGCGCACACCCTGAAGCTCGCCGTGCGCCTGCGCCGCCGTATCGCAAAGCCGGGCATCTGGCCGTTCTTCGCCCTGCCGCTGGCGCTCTATCTCTTCGCCTGGCCGTGGACGACGATGGCCCGCGCGCCGGACGGCGACGAGCCCTACTATCTGCTGCTCACCGCGAGCCTCGCGCGCGACTTCGACGTCGATCTCGCCAACCAGTACCGGGACGAAGCCTGGCGCGGCTTCACGATCGTCCCGATCGCACCGCAGCCGGGCGATCCAACGGGACCCGACGGCGAGATCTACTCGCGCCACAGCGCCCTGCTGCCGCTGGCGCTCGCGCCGCTCTATCGGCTCGCCGGTCCGTTCGGTGCGCAGCTCGGCATGCTGGCGCTCGCCGCCGCCGCAGCAGCCGCCGGTCTCGCGGCGGCGCGGGCGCGCTATCCCGGCCGGCCGCGCGGCCTGCTCGCCGCCTGGATGCTCCTCGCCTTCGCGCCGCCGCTGCTGCTCTACGCCGGCCAGATATGGGTCGAGGTCCCGGCCGCTCTGCTGGTGGCGCTCGCTCTGCGCGCGCTCGCGCGGCTCGATGCCGCCGGCGGCACCGCGACGGCAAGCCGCGCGGAGCTTCTCGCCCTGGCCCTGCCGCTCGTCGCTCTGCCGCTCCTCAAGCTGCGCTTCCTCGCCCTCGCTCTGCCACTCGGCGCGCTCGACCTGGCGCGCCTGCGCGGCGCCGGCCGGCGGCGGCGCGAGCTCGTGGGGCTGGCGGCTGCGACCCTCCTCGCGCTCGGCCTGTGGAACGCCTGGCGCTACGACAATCCGCTGCGCATGTACGGCGGCGGCGATCTGGCGATCTTCAGCGTCCCGCTCAGCGATCAGCTGCGCGGCGATTCCGGCCTCTTCTTCGACCTCGCCTTCGGCCTCTTCGCGCTCGCCCCGGTCTGGCTGCTGCTCCTGCCGGCGCTCTTTCTCGCTTTGCGCGAGCACCTCGCCGGCGGAGCGCAGGGCTCTCGTACCGCGCTCGCGCCGCTCCCCGAGCTCGCCGCGTTCTTGCCTTACATCCTGCTCATCGGCATGCGCCGCGAGTGGTACGGCGGCTGGTCGCCGCCGTTCCGCTACGGCGTCGTGCTGTTGCCGGCGATGGCGCTCTTCCTGCCGGTGCTGTTCGGCGCGCGGCGCCCGTCGCCCGGCCTACGCGGGCTGTGCGCCACTCTTGCCGCGCTCTCCGCGGCGCTGGCGCTGGTCTATCTCGTGCATCCGGCCTGGGCCTACAGTCTCGCCAACGGCTCCAGCCGGCTCCTCGACGAGCTCACGCGCGACCTCGCGGTCGATCTGGTGCGGCTCCTGCCGTCGATGGTGCGCCCGCGGCCGGCGAGCTGGATCGTGCCGATCGCGCTCGCGATCGCGGTCACCGGCATTGCCACCTTCCGCTTCGGTACGGCGCGCCGCGCGGGCCAGCGAAGTTTCGTCTGGCCGCTGGTGGCGCTCTTCCTGCTGCTCGGCTGGAGCGGCCTGCTCTTCGCCGCCGCGCGCGTCCCGACGGCGCGCATCGAGTTCGAGGACGCCTGGGTGCTCCATCGCGGCGGCGAGCTCTTCCCCGAACGCTGGACGATCGATCGCACACGATTCGACGGCGGCTGGGCGCTGCGTCGCGATGCCGAGCTCTCGATACGGCCGATCGCCGGCGGCGCGACCTGCCGCCTGGCGATTCGCCTGCTGCCGGCGGGAAATGCCCAAGCCCCGCTGGCTCTCGAGGTGCGCGCCGGCGACCGGTTGGTGGCGACCCTGCCGCTGGCGCCGCGCGCAGCAGCACACGCAGCAGCGGAAGCCAGCAACGCCGGCGCGGGTGGAGCCCTGCCCTGGCAGACGGTCGCCGCCGGGCCGTTCGCCTTCACTCCCGGCGAAGCGCTGCGTTTCCGGGCGACCGGACCGGCCGTCGCCGGACCGCGCAGCTTCGTCGTGCTCGATCGCGCCGAGGTGACCTGGGAATGACTGCGCTCCCCGGCGCGCTGAGCGTGATCGTGCCTTCGCTCGGGCAATCGCCCTGGCAGGAGGAGATGCTCGCGGCGCTGCGGCGCGAACTTTCCGGGCTGCCGGCGGAGCTCATCTGGGTGCATCAGGGCGCGGCGCCGCCGCCGGAGCTCGCGGGCGCCCGCGAGCTTTTCCTGCACCTGCCCGAGCCGGTCGGCTTTGCCGCCGCCGCCAATCTCGGTCTGGCAGCGACCGATCGGCGGAGCGCCGCCATCGCGATCATGAACGACGACCTCGTCGTCGGCCCCGGCTGGCTCGCGGCGCTGGCCGGCGAGCTCGAGCGCCGGCCGCGCGCGGCGGCGGTGCAGGGGGTGCATCTCGAGCTCGCGCGACCGGAGCAGGTCGAAGGCTGCGGCCTGGAGTGGAATCGCTCCTGGCAGGCGGTTCAGGTCGGAGCCGGCGCTCCGCCGCCCGCCACGACCGCGCCGCCGTTCGAGCTCTTCGGCGTCTCGGCGACGGCCGCGCTCTACCGGCGCACGGCGCTCGCTGAGGTCGGAGGCAGCGGAGCGAGCGGAGCCAGTGAAGCCAGCGGCGCACCGGATACCTTCTTCTTCGACGAGCGCCTCGGCAGTTACTACGAGGATGTGGAACTCGCCGTGCGGCTGCGCGAGGCGGAGTGGGAGAGCTGGTGCGTTCCCGCTGCGCGCGCCCGGCACGCCGGTCAGGCGACCGCCGGGCGCGCTCCACTTTGGCGCTGGCGCTCGATCCATCGCAATCGTCTGCTGGTACTGCGCCGGCTCCTCGGCAGCCGGTTCGCGGCCGCCCTGCCCGGAATCGCCGCACGCGACGGTCGCGACCTCCTGCGCGCCGGCCTCCGCCTCGACGGTGCCCGCGTCTTCGGAATCGTCGCCGGCTGGGCGGCGGCCGCGCCGCGCCTGGCGGCTTTCGGCGCGCCGTCGGCAGCAGCGAGCGCGCGCGCCCTCGCTGCCGCCGCGCGCTTCCGGATAGGCTCGACGGCGTGACGGCACCGGAGCTCTCGACCATCGTCGTCGCCTGGCGAGCGGCCGACGATGTCGGCGAGCTCGTCGCCGCCTGGCCGGACGATCGGCGCTTCGAGCTCATCCTCGTCGACCAGGAGGGCGAGCTCGCGGCGCTCGAACGGACGCTGCCGGCGGGAGGCTTCGCCGGCAACATCCGCCGCCTCGCACCGGGCAGCAACCTGGGCTTCGCCGGCGGGTCGAATCTCGGCGCGCGCGCGGCCACCTCCGACCGGCTGCTCTTCCTCAATCCCGATGCCCGTCCGGTTAAAGATGCCCTCGCTGCGCTCTGCCGCGGCTTCGCCGACTGGCCGCAGGCCGGCGGCCTGGTGCCTCGCCTGACCGGTTTCGACGGCGCGTCGCAGGCCGCTTGGCAACTGCGCCGGTTACCGACCCCGGCGGCGCTCCTCGCCCACGCGCTGTTCTGGAATCCCGGCGCCGGGCCGACGGTCGAACCGGCGACGGGCACGCCGGTCGAGCAGCCGGCGGCGGCGGCGCTGGCGCTGCGGCGCGACCTCTTCGAGGCGCTCGGCGGCTTCGACGAAGGCTTCTTTCCCGCCTGGTTCGAGGACGTCGACCTCGCGCGGCGCATCGCCGATCGCGGCGAGCGCCTGCTCTATCTGCCCGCGGCCGAGTTCCGCCATCGTCAGGGCAGCTCGGTCAGCGCGCTGGGCTACGGCGCCTTCCTCACCGCTTACGACCGTAACCTCTGCCGCTACCTCGAAAAGCACCACGGTCGCGCCTGGACGCTCGCCTTTCGCGCCCTCGCCGGGCCGGCGGCGCTGGCGCGCCTGCTCGCGCTGCCGCTGCGCCGGCCGGCGCGTGCCGCGACGCGGCGGCAGGCGGCGGCGGCGTTGCTCGCAGTGGCCCGCGGCAGCCTCTCGGGATGGGCCCGGCCGCCGGCCGAATCCCCGGGGCCTCACCGGCCGGGGGAGTCGCCGACGTGACGCCGCTGCCGGTCGCGATCCTCGTCGTCACTCACGACTCGGCAGACGATCTCGCCGCCGCCTTTGCCGCCGTGGCGCGGCTCGATCCGCCGCCGGCCGAGCTCGTCGTCGTCGACTGCGCGAGCACCGACAGGAGTGTCGCCGAGGCGCGGGCTGCGGCGCCGCCGGGCCTGCCGGTGCAAATCGCGCCGCTGGGCCAGAACCTTGGCTTCGCCGGCGGCATGAACCGCGCGATCGCGCTGGCGACGGCGCCCTATCTCTTGACGCTCAACGCCGACGCCCTGCTGCCGCCCGGCTTCCTCGCACCGCTGGTCGCGCGGTTCGAGGCGAGCGACGGCGCGCGCGTGGCTGCGGTCACGCCGCGCCTGGTGCGCCCGGCGGAGCCTGCCGGCGGCCCGCCGCGCCTCGATGCCTGCGGCATGCGGCTGTCGTGGACCTGGCGGCATTTCGATCGCGGTTCGGGCGAAGCCGATCGCGGGCAGTTCGCCCGACCTGAGCGGGTCTTCGGCGGCACCGGCGCCGCCACGCTCTGGCGGCGCGCGGCGCTCGACGATGTCGCGCTCGCCGGCCAGATCTTCGACGAGCGCTTCCACACCTTCCGCGAGGACGCCGAGCTCTGCTTCCGGCTGCGCGAACGCGGCTGGGAGATCGTCTACGAGCCGGCCGCCGTCGCCACCCACCGCCGCAGCGTCCTGCCGGAGCGCCGTTCCGCGCTGCCGGCCTGGGTGAACCGGCAGTCGCTGCAGAATCGCTATCTGCTGCGCATCGATCACCAGACGCCCGGTAACTTCCTCTGGACGCTGCCGGCGACGCTGACGCGCGATCTCGCCGCGCTCCTCTGGGTGCTCGTCCGCGAACGCAGCTCGCTCCCCGCCTACGCCTGGCTGTGGAAGAGCCGGCGCGCGCTTCTCGCTCATCGCCGCCTCGTGCAGTCGCGCCGCACCGTCCCCCCACAAGCGATCGGCCGCTGGTTCACTCGCTCATCGGAGGGGCTGTGAGGCGGCTGCGCGTCGCGCTCGTCGGCTCGCGCGGCATCCCCGGGCGTTACGGCGGCTACGAGACACTGTTCGCCGAGCTCGTGCCGCGTCTGGTGGCCCGTGACTTCGAGGTCACCGTCTACTGCCGCTCGACCCCCCGGCATGCCGGCGCTTCCCCCTCCGGCGGCAAGCGGCGCACGGGGCCGGCGCGCCGGGAGCGCTACCGCGGCGCGCGGCTCGTCCACCTGCCGACGCTGCGTACCAAGCACCTCGACACCCCCGTGCACACCTTTCTTTCCTGCCTCCACGCGTCCGGCGAGCGCTTCGACGCCGCCCTGGTGGTGAACTCCGCCAACGCCCTCTTCCTGCCCCTGCTCTCCGCCGCCGGGACGCCCTCGGTGCTGAACGTGGATGGCATCGAGAAACGGCGCGCCAAATGGGGCGCCTTCGGCCGCGCGGTCTTCGCGCTCTCCGAGCGCCTCGCCTGCTTCCTGCCCGACCGCCTGGTGACCGACGCCGAGGTGATTCGCGCACACTATCTGGCGCGCTACGCGGCGCCCTCGGAGATCGTCACCTACGGCGTCGACGCGCGGCCTCTCTGGCAGAGCGGCGTTCTCCGGCGCCTCGCGCTCGAGAAGCGCAACTACTTCCTCTACGTCTCGCGCTTCGAGCCCGAGAACAATCCGCACCGCGTCGTCGACGCCTACCGCCAGGTCGGCGGCGAGATCCCGCTTCTCATGGTCGGCGGCGCCCCGTATGCCGACAGCTTCATCGCTTCGTTCCGCGACACTGCCGACCCGCGCATCCGTTTCCCTGGGCCGATCTACGGCCGCGGCTACCGCCAGCTCCTGTCGCACGCCCTGGTCTACATCCACGCCACCGAGGTCGGCGGCACCCACCCGGCGCTGGTCGAGGCGATGGGCTACGGCAACTGCCTGGTCGTCAACGACACGCCCGAAAACCGCGAAGTGGCCGGCGACGTCGCGCTCTATTTCCGCGCCGACGTTCCCGCGACACTGGCGGCGGTGCTCGAACGACTGCGCTCGGATCCGGCGGAGATCGCCCGCCGCGGCCGTGCCGCCGCGCACCGCGCGGCCGAGCGCTACGATTGGGAGACGATCGCCGACGCCTACGCCCGGCTGCTGCGCTCGGTCGCCGGCTTCCCGGCCGCCATCGGCTAGACTTTCCCTTCGATTCCGATGCTCAAGCAGCAAGCCCGCCTCATCGCCAGCCTCGTCTTCCTGCTCGA
>JBDTQT010000078.1:0-15431 GCA_039932055.1 Thermoanaerobaculia bacterium | reverse complement strand
GCGCAGGTTCCACGGCAGGATGAGGACGTAGTCCGGGCGGGTCTCGAAGATCGCCTCCGGGGCGCGGATCGGGATCCGCGTGCCGGGGAGAAAGAGTCCCTGCTTGTGCGGGCTGCGATCGACGGTGTAGTCGAGGAAGTCGCCGCGCACCCCGCAGTAGTTGAGCAGCGTATTGCCCTTGGCGGGGGCGCCGTAGCCGACGATCGACTTGCCGGCGCGTTTCTCGCGGATCAGGAACTCGAGCAGCGCCCGCTTGGTCTCGCGCACCCGCTCGGAGTATCCCGCGTAGTAGGCGAGGCTCTCGACGCCGAGGGCGCGCTCGCGCGCCAGGAGATCGTCGACTCGCGCCGCGCGCGCGCCGGCGACCCCTCCCGATGCGGCCCGGTGCCGGGCATAGATGCGCAGGCTGCCGCCGTGCGTCGGCAGCTCCTCGACGTCGAAGAGCTCGAGGCCGTGGGCGGCGAAGACGCGCTCGACGGCGACGAAGGAGAAGTAGGAGTAGTGCTCGTGGTAGATGGTGTCGAACTGATTGCCGTCGATCATCTGCACGAGGTGCGGGAACTCCATCGTCAGCACGCCTTCGTCCTTGAGCAGGACGCTCAATCCGCCGACGAAGTCGTCGAGGTCGGGGACGTGGGCGAGCACGTTGTTGCCGAGGACGAGGTCGGCCGAGAATCCGCGCGCCGCGAGGTCGCGGGCAGCCTCGCGGCCGAAGAAGCGCACCTCGGTCGGGATGCCGAGCTTGCGCGCCGCTTCCGCGACGTTCGCCGCCGGCTCGACGCCGAGCACCGGGATGCCGCGCGCGACGAAGTTCTTCAGCAGATAGCCGTCGTTCGAGGCGATCTCGACCACCTGGCTCGCCGGGCCGAGGCCGAAGCGCGGCACCATGGCGTCGACGTAGTCCTTCGCATGCTCCAGCCAACTGGTGGAAAAGGAGGAGAAATAGGCGTAGTCGCTGAAGATCTCCTGCGGCGTCGCGCATTCCGGCAACTGGCAGAGCCAGCAGCGCTCACAGACGTAGACGCAGAGCGGCAGGAAAAGCTCCGCCCGGGCGAGGGCGGCCGACGAGAGATAGGAATTGGCGAGCGGCGAGCTGCCGAGATCGACCATCACCCGGTCGAGGGCGGCGCCGCAGGAACGGCAGACGAGTTTCGGCGATGGAGTTGTCATGGTCGGATTCGGCGCTCGCGACGCCGGGCCGAACTCTAGCAAAGCGGCGGGGCCAGGGGTCCGGCTCGCGGAGCCGTGTTATCTTGCTTCCGCCTCGAGTCATGCGCCGATGACCCTCGACCCCGAACTGCTCGCCATTCTGGTTTGTCCGAAGTGCCGCGGTGCGCTCGAGCGGGTGGACCTGCCGGAACCGCTTCGCCGCACCCTGGTTGACCGCTACCGCGAGCACTTCCGCGACCAGACGCCGGTCGTGGAGCACGGGCTGCTCTGTCGCGAATCCCAGCTCGTCTTCCCGATCGTGTCCGACATCCCGGTCATGCTCGAGGACGAAGCCCTGCCGGCTTCGGCGCTCGCCCGCTAGGCCGAGCTGCGAGGTGGAGATCTCCGCTCCCCGGCGGCTCGGCCCTTGGAGTGCGGAGTCGCGCGAACGTCTGCGCTTCGGCCTCTATGCCTCGCACCTGCTGACACTCTTCGGAATCGCCGTCTCGAACGTCGCCCTGGGTCTGGCGATTCTCGCCTACCCCGCGTTGCGGAATCCGGCTGACGAGGTTTTTCGCCGTGCCCGGCCGCTCCTGCTCGCTACCCTCGCCTATTCCGCTCTGCTGGTGGTCTCGGTACTCTTCTCGCAGGAGCCCGCGACCAGCTTCGCCTCGTTGAGCGAGTTCTTCACCCTCGCGGCATTGCCCCTGGCGCTCGGATCCCTCGCCGGCGAACGACGGGTCCGCTGGCTCTTCGATGCCTTGATCTTCGCCGCCATGCTGGCGGCGCTCGCCGGCCTGGGCCAGTTCTGGATTGGCTTCGGCTCGCTCGATCGTCGCATTCGAGGGCCCTTCCCGCACGTCATGACCTTCTCGGGAGTGCTGCTGCTGATCGACCTTCTTCTGGTGGCGCGCCTGCTCTTTCGGCCGGCCGGCGGCGCCGACGAGGTTGGTGCAGGGCGCGGTCGCGGGTTTCTCGATCGCCCCTGGGTCGCTTGGACGGCTCTGGCCGCGATCAATCTTGCGCTCGTCGGCTCGTTGACCCGCAATGCCTGGCTGGGATCGGCGGTGGGCGGGGCCTGGCTGATCTGGATGCGCCGCCGCAGCCTGCTGGCGCTCGCTCTGCCGGCGGCGCTGGCCTTCGTCGTCATCGCGCCGGTGCCGATCCTGGCGCGCGCCCTCTCCGCTGCCGACCTGTCCGACGAATCGAGCTACGACCGGCTCTGCATGCTCGAGGCCGGGGTGCGGATGGTCGCCGAGCACCCCCTGCTCGGGGTCGGGCCGAACATGGTCGAACGGCTCTATCCGATCTATCGACACTCCACCGCGGCGCGTCTCAACGTCCCCCATCTGCACAACACCTACATGCAGATCGCGGCCGAGCGCGGACTGCCGTCGCTGGTGAGCTACCTCGTGCTGGTCGCGGTGGCGATCGCCCGCGCCTGGCGCGGCTATCGATCCGACTTCCGGCCGGCGGATCCGGCGGCGCCGGGGCTCGCGGGCGGCTCGCGGTTGGCCGCCGGCCCGCGCGGCCGGCGCGCGGATCTCTGGCTCGGGGTCATCGCCGGTCTTCTGGGGTTCTCGGTCGCCGGGCTCTTCGAGCAGAACTGGGGCGACGTCGAGGTCCAGCGCGTCGCCCTGGTTCTGCTGGCGGTGCCGTTCTGCCTTCGGATCGGTACCGCGGAGCAAGCCGACTCGGAGACCGGATGAGCGGAGCAGAGGCTTTCGTCGGATTTCTCGCTGCCGCCGGCGAGGCGGTGGAAGAGGAGCTCGGTCGCCTCCTGCCCCCGGTGGGCAAGGCCCCGACCCATCTGCACGAGGCGATGCGCTATGGCGTGTTTGCCGGCGGCAAGCGGCTGCGTCCGGCGCTGGTGCTCCTCGCCGGAAAGTCGTTTGGAGCAGCGACCGCCGACCTTCTCTCCGGCGCCGCCGCGATCGAGATGATCCACACCTACAGCCTGGTGCACGACGATCTCCCGGCGCTCGACGACGACGACCTGCGCCGCGGCCGGCCGACCCTGCACAAGCAGTTCGACGAGGCGACGGCGATCCTGGCTGGGGACGCGCTGCTCACCCTCGGCCTGACGGTCCTCGCGGAGCTCCCCGCAGCGGCTCCGGGGGAGCTGCGGGCGCGTGCGGTCGTCCTGGTAGGCAAAGCGGTCGGCAGCGGCGGGATGATCGGCGGGCAGGCCGAGGATCTTGCGGCCGAGTCGGGCTGGGCGGCGGGCGCGGCGTCGGCGGCGGCGCTCGACCGGATCCATCGCGGCAAGACGGGCGCCTTGCTCACCGCCAGCCTGCGGCTCGGAGGCCTGTACGCCGGGGCGACTCCGGCGGAAGATCTGATTCTGCGCGACTTAGGCGGGGCGATCGGACTCCTGTTCCAGATTCGCGATGATATTCTCGACGTCGAAGGGAGTGCTTCCGCCCTCGGCAAGACGCCTGGAAAGGACGCCGCCGCGAGCAAGCTCACCTATCCTGCGCTTCATGGGCTCGACAGGAGCCGCGAGCGCCTGCAAGAACTCGGTCAGGAAGCGATGGACCGGATTGCCGATTTGCCGCGCGACCGCGAGCTCTGGGAGCAGTTGATCTCCTTCCTCGACCGTCGCGGTTCCTGAGGCATTTCCGGAGTATCCGGGCAGCGCGCCCGGAGCCGATCTCGAGGAGCACCCCGGAGAACCCATGAACCTACTCGATCGCGTCTCCAATCCGCATGAGCTTCGGCGGCTCTCCCGCGAGGAGTTGCCGCAGCTCGCCGACGAACTGCGCGACGAGATCGTCAGCGCGGTCTCGGAGACCGGCGGCCACTTCTCCTCGAATCTGGGCACGGTCGAGCTGACGATCGCTCTGCACTACCTGTTCGACACCCCGCGCGACCGGCTGGTCTGGGACGTGGGGCACCAGACCTATCCGCACAAGATCCTCACCGGGCGGCGCGACCGGATGTCGACGCTGCGCCAGTTCGGCGGGCTCTCCGGCTTCTGCCTGCGCAGCGAGTCGGAGTACGACGTCGTCGCTGCAGGCCATGCGTCGACCTCGATCTCGGCGGCGCTCGGCCTCGCCGTGGCGCGCGACCTGCGCCAGGAGTCGCACGAGGTCGTCGCGGTGATCGGCGATGGTTCGATGACCGCCGGCATGGCGTTCGAAGCGATGAACCAGGCTGGCCACCTCGGCACGAAGATGATCGTCATCCTGAACGACAACTCGATGTCGATCTCGCCCTCGGTCGGCGCGCTCACCAAGTACCTCGAAGCGCTGATGGCCGGGCGCCACTACGCCAAGCTCAAGGACGACATCAAGAAGGTGCTGCACAAGATTCCCGGCATCGGCGACCCGATGGTCGAGGTGGCGAAGGGACTCGAAGAGGGCCTGCGGCAGATCTTCACCCCCGGGACGCTTTTCGAGGAGCTCGGCTTTCGCTATGTCGGCCCGGTCAACGGCCACTCGATTCCCGCGCTGCTCGAGGCGATCGAGAGCGCCAAGGCGATCGACGGCCCGGTACTGCTCCACTGCATTACCCAGAAAGGCAAGGGCTACAAGTACGCCGAGGACGAACCGGTCGAGTACCACGGCCCGTCGCCGTTCGATCCGATCGCCGGTATCCAGAAGGGCAAACCCGGCGCGGCCCCGTCCTACACGGCGATCTTCGGCAAGACGGTCGTGCGGCTCGCCGAGCACGACCCGCGCATCGTCGCGATCACGGCTTCGATGCCCGACGGCACCGGCCTGATTCCATTTGCCGAACAGTTCCCGGCGCGCTTCCTCAACACCGGTATCGCCGAGCAGCACTCCGTGACCCTCGCTGGCGGGCTGGCGCTCGGCGGAATGCGGCCCGTCGTCGCGATCTACTCGACCTTTCTGCAGCGCGGCTTCGACCAGATCTTCCACGACGTCTGCCTCATGGACCTGCCGGTCACCTTCGCCCTCGATCGCGGTGGCATCGCCGGCAACGACGGCTGGACGCACCACGGCCTGTTCGACTACGCCTACTTCCGGATGTTCCCCAACACGATCGTCATGGCGCCGAAGGACGAGAACGAGCTCCAGCACATGCTTGCCACCGCCGTCGAGCAGCCCCATCCGACGGCGGTGCGTTACCCGCGCGGCAACGGCATCGGCGTGGCGCTCGACGCCGAGTTCCGCCAACTGCCCATCGGCAAGGCGGAGGTGCTGCGGCGCGGGCGACACGGCCTGGTCTGGGCGACCGGTTCGACGGTCTACCCGGCGCTCGAAGCAATCGAGCGCCTGGCGAAAGAGGGTATCGAGGTGACTTTGGTGAACGCCCGCTTCGTCAAGCCGCTCGATCGCGAGCTCCTGGCGCTGCAGATCGAGCAGGCGAGCCAGCTCGAGGGGGGAGCGCGCCTGGCGACGGTCGAAGAGCACGCGCTCGCGGGCGGTTTCGGCAGCGCCGTCCTCGAGGCGCTCGCGGAGATGGAGCTCTCCGGTGTGACGACCCTGGCCATCGGAGTTCCGGACAAGTTCGTGCCCCACGGTTCCCAGGAGGTCCTGCGCAAGATGCTCGGACTCGATGCCGAGGGCCTCTATTTCCGCTTCCGGAGCTTCTTCGCCAAAGCGGCGGGTGCGCGCGAAAGGCGCGGCGCCGAAGGCGACGGGTCGCAGGGCGCCGTCTCCCCTCAGAGTGGGGGAGCCGGAGCGTCGGGAACCAGAGGTGCGAGCGGTGCGTCTCGACCAGCTACTGGTTGAACGCGGCCTCTTCGCCACCCGCGAGAAGGCACGGCGCGCGGTGATGGCCGGTCAGGTGGGCGTCAACGGCGTCCGGGTGGACAAGCCCGGTAGCCCCATGCGGGACGACGTGCGCCTGGAGCTGACCGGCCAGGCGGAGCCCTATGTCTCGCGCGCCGGCGGCAAGCTGGCCGCCGCCCTCGAGCATTTTGCGATCGATCCGGCGGGCAGGCGCTGCCTGGACGTCGGTGCCTCGACCGGCGGTTTCTCGGACTGCCTCCTGCAGCGCGGCGCAGTGCACGTCACCGCGCTCGACGTCGGCTACGGCCTGCTCGATCTCAAGGTGCGCAACGACCCGCGCGTCGAGGTGCGTGAGCGCATCAACGCGCGCTATCTCGCCGTCGACGCCTTCGACCGGCCGTTCGAGCTCATCGTCGTCGACGTATCCTTCATCTCGCTGGCCAAAGTGGTGCCGGCGCTGTTGCCCCATCTCGGTGCAGGGGGGCTGCTGCTTCCCCTGATCAAGCCGCAGTTCGAGGTCGGCCGCAGTGGGGTCGGCAAGGGAGGTCTGGTGCGCGACGAGTCTCTCCGCCAGTCGACGATCGAGCTTCGTGCCCGCGAGCTCGCGGCCCTCGGGCTCGAGCTCGTCGGAACCTACGACTCCCCGGTCGCCGGCGCCGAGGGCAATCGCGAGGCGTTCGCCCTGCTGCGCCGGCCGCTGCCAGCGAGCCCGTTCGTTCCGGCCGGAGAGCCCGCATGATCGAGCCGCGCGGGGCGCGCCGGGTCGGAGTCGTCGCGAAGGCCGCCAGCGCGGACGCCGCGGGGGTCGCCCGCGAACTGGTCGAGTGGCTCGAACGGCGTGGGCTCGAGGTGCTGGTCGAGCCGGGCACCGCCCGCGAGAGCGGCAGAGCGGGCGACGGGCCGCTCCTCGAAGGGGTGCGCTGCGACCTCGTCGTCGTCCTCGGCGGCGACGGTACCCTGCTCTCCGTGGCGCGCAAGGCCGCCGGCGGACCGCCGATCCTGGGGGTGAATCTCGGCCACCTCGGATTCCTCACCGAGGTGGCGCGCGCCGAGCTCTATCCGGCGCTCATCGAGGTCCTGGCCGGCCACTATGCGGTCGAGCCGCGCTCGCTTCTCGAGGTCGAACAGACCAAGGCGGGCGGCGACCGTGCGACCTTCCGGGCCCTGAACGACCTCGTGCTGGCGAAGAGCGCGCTGTCGCGCATGATCGAGCTGCTGCTCTCGGTCGACGGCTGCCTGGTGGCGCGCTACCGCGCCGACGGCCTGGTGGTGTCGACGCCGACCGGATCGACCGCCTACAACCTCTCGGCCGGCGGTCCGATCCTGCACCCACTGCTGCCGGTTTCGGTGCTGACGCCGATCTGTCCGCACACGTTGACGCTCCGGCCGCTGGTGGTGCCGGACACCAGCATCATCGAAGTCGAGATCGAAGCGCGAGATGACGTCGCCGAGTCGCGTGCCGACCGGGTCTACCTCACGGTCGACGGTCAAGAAGGAGGCGAGATCGGCTTCGGCGACCGGATTCGCGTGACGCGCGCCTCGCAACCCGCCTATTTGGTGCGCACCGGCGAACGCAGCTCGATCTTCGAAGGACTGCGCAACAAGTTGCACTGGGGAGAGTAGCGACCCGTGGTCTGGCCGCGGATCCGCCGCTGGGTCGTCCGCCCGTTCTTCTGGTCGCTCGCCGCGGTCGCATTCGTGCTGCTCTGCCTGCGGGCCTTCCTCTCCTCCGATTTCGCCCGCGAGCGGATCGCGGTCCGGCTCGAGCAGCAGCTGTCGCAGATTCTGCATCGCGAGGTCCGGCTCGGGCGGCTCGATTTCGAGCTGCTGCCGTTCGCGCTGCGCATCGAGGACTTTTCGATCTCCGGTCCGGCTCCCGCGGATCCGCTGCTGCTGTCGATTCGCCGGCTGCGGATCGATGCCGATCTCGACGCGCTGAGGAACAAGCTGCTCGACCTGCAGACGGTCTCGGCACAGGGCGTACGGATGCATCTCGAGCTCTATCCAGACGGCAGCGACAATCTGCCCAGGGTCGCTGCGGGCGGCGGCAACGGCCGCTTCGAGGTGCGCATCGGCGGGCTTTTCGTCGAGGACGGTGAGTTCGAGCTCGACGATCGACGCGTGCCGCTGGCGGTCTCCGCGCACTCCCTGCTGCTGCGATTGTCGGGGCTCGGGGGAACCGAGCTGCAGGGCAACCTGACGGCGCAGGAGGTCGTCACGACGCTTCCCAAGGCGCTGCCCTGGCCGGCGACGCTGACCGCGAAGGTGCGCCTGCGCGACGACAGAGTGGAGATTCGCGCGGCGCGCGTCCGCTCGCCCGACCTCGACGCCCGGGTCGCCGGTTTCGTCGGCTGGCGCGGCGGCACGAACGGCGAGATCCACGGTGTCGTCGAGGCGGAGGGACGTTTCCTCGACGACCTGGGCTATCTCTCGGGCGAAATCGCCGGCCCCCTGCGGTTCGAGGGCGCCGTCCGCTTCGCCCACAAGGACATCGGGTTGACCGGGCGGCTGATCTCGCCGGGCATCGATCTTTTCGGCCTGCGGTTGGACGAGCTCGCGGGCGAGGTCGCGAGCGGCGGGCCCCGCATCTCGAGCCTCGGCCTGACGCTCGAGCGGGCGGTCTTTGCCGGCGGCCCGGTTGCGGGTACTTTCGACGTCGACTTCGAACGGCCCGGACCGTTCGCGCGGCTCGTCCTCCAGGCCGATGGACCGCACTTGCAGAGCGTGCTCGCGGCGCTCGATCTTCCTGCGCCGGCCCTTTCGGCCTCGGCTCACGGTGAGGTGCACTACGAGTTCCCGCTGAACGACGCCCGGCGGGGCGTGGGCGAGGCCACGCTGGCCTTGCGCGCGCTTCCGTCCGAGGTGGCGGGAGCGCTGCCGGTGGACGGTACGGCGATCCTGCGGATGGCGGAAGGGCGGCTGGAGCTGCAGGAGGTCGAGCTCGCTTCGAAGTCACAGCGGATCTCGCTGCGCGGTGCCTACGACCTGATCGGCAAGCAGGGCGAGCTCGTTGTCGAGGTGGCGAGCGAAGACCTCGGGCAGGTCGCCCGCCTGCAGCCATTCGTCGAGACGGTGCCGTGGCCCCTCTGGCTGCCGGACTCCGGCCGCGGCGGACTGAGTGCAAATATCGCCCTGGGCGGCCCCGCGACGTCGGTGAGGCTGGCGCTCGACCTGGCGGATCTCCACGCCCCCGGCGGCTCGGCGGCGCGCGCCGCCGGCAGCCTCATCCTCGACCAAAAGGCGGTCCGCGAGCTCGGCATCGAGCTCACCCGCGGCACTTCGTCGCTGCGCGTCACGGGCTCCGTGCCCTTCGCTCCGGGCGGGGCTGGTGCCGGAAGCGGGGCGCCGCCGCCGCTGGCGCTGGCGATCGATTTCCAGGCCTGGCCGCTCGCCGAGGCGATGCCGTGGCTACCGGCGCCACTGCCACTCGCCGGTGCGGCCACTGGCAGCCTGCACCTGGGTGGCTCGATCGGCGCCATGACGGGTCAGATGCACGGCACGATCGCCCCGGTAACGGTCGCCGGCGTCGGCTTCGACCGCCTCGAGTCCGACCTCGACTGGGATGCCGACCGCCTGCGCGTACAGCGACTGCGGCTAGTGGCGCCGACGGGACTGCTGACGGGCAGCGGCGAGCTCCGCCTCGCGGACGAGGCGCTGCGCTTTGCTGTCGCCGCCGAGCGTTTCGATCTCGCGGCGGAACCCTGGCGGACCCTTACGCAAGGCCGGCTGAACGGCCGGGCGGCGCTCACTGCGCAGCTCACCGGCACGCTCACCGAGCCGCGTCTCGTCGTCGACACCGACCTCGCCGACCTCGAGCTCCCCAGGGCGGACCTCGGCACCGCCGCCGCAGGAGAGACCCCGGCGCTTGCCGGCGAGTCGCCGCCGCGCTTCGCCGGGACGCTGCATGCCGAGCTCGCCGACCGCGAGCTCCAGGTGAAGCTCGATTTGCCCGGACTGCTCACCCTCGCCGGGGGCGGGGCCTTCGTGGCCGGCGAGCGCGGCGACCTACGCTTCCGCCTGACCAGCGACCGGATCGATCACCTGATCACGATCGCCGCCGGCCAGCCGATCGACGGCCTGTCCGGCACGCTCGCCGCCGATCTCGACTTCAGCTTCGCACCCGACGTCAGCGGCGAGCTGACCGTGCGAGTGCCCGAGCTCGAGCTCGCCTACGAGCAGCACCGTCTGCGGCCGCTCGAACCGATCGTGGCGCGCTATAGCGGATCGCAGGTGGTCCTCGAGTCGCTCTACCTCGGAGAGCAGGGGACCGGCGACGAGCTCTTCCTCTCCGGCAAGGTCGACCTCGCCCCGGCTGAGCCGGCGCTCGACCTGCGTCTTCAGGCGGGCCTCTCCGTCGAGTGGCTCGAGCAGTTCCTCGATGTCGACCTCTCCGGCCAGGTGGCGGTGCTCGCCACGGTCAAGGGAACGCTGGCGCGGCCGGAGTGGAACGGTCAGGCCGGCCTCACCGACGCACGCTACATTCCGAGCCGTCTGCCGCACAGCTTCGACCACATCGACGGTCTGGTGCTGCTCTATCCCGGCGTCCTCGTGCTCGATCACATGCGCGCGGATCTGGCGGGTGGCACGGTCACGGCGAGCGGCCGTCTCGAGCTCGCCACCCCGGCGAAGCCCCTCGCCTATCGCGCGCAGGTCGCCACCCGCGGCACCGCGCTGCGCTACCCCGAAGGCTGGCTGGTGCGCGGCGACGGCGACTTCACGCTGCAGTCGACGGCGGAGGGACGGCAGCTCGCCGGCTCGGTGACGCTCGACCGCGTCTACTACCTGCAGGACATCAACCTCTCCCCGCGCCAGCTCGCCGAGCGCGTGCTGTCGCGCACCCGCGTGCAGGTTGACGAGGCGGGCGAGCTCCTCGGCACGACTTACCTCAACATCTCCGTGCTCGCGCCGAATGCCGTGCGAGTGCGCAACAACCTCGCGAAGCTCAACGGCAGCGCCAATCTCGCGTTGCGTGGCTCGCTGGCGAATCCGGTGCTGTTCGGCGAGGTGACGACCGATCCGGGCGGCACGGTCGAATACAACGGCGCGACCTACGACCTCGACCGCGCGATCGTGACCTTCGCCAATCCGACGCGCATCGACCCGCTGCTCGACGTGGTGGCGCGGACGAAGATCAACGAATACCAGGTTACGTTGAGCGTCCTCGGTTCGCTCGCCCGGCCGACCACGACGCTCGCCTCCGACCCGCCGCTGCCCGACTACGACGTGCTGTCGCTGCTGGCGACCGGCACGGCCAGCGGACTCTCGAACCTCTCCGAGACGGCGCCGACGGGAAATGCGCCGGGTATGGCGGCGGAGACGCTGCTCTACGGCCAGGCCGCCTCGCTGGTCAGCGCGCGGGTCGGCAAGCTCTTTGGTATCGACCGACTCAAGGTCGATCCGCTGGCCAGCGGCGACACCATCTCGGCGGCCCGGGTGACCATCGGCAAGCGCCTGTCGAGCCGGGTCTATCTCACCTACTCGGTCGATCCGTCGTCGACGGCGCAGCAGGTCCTGCAGGTGGAGTGGAAAGTCTCGGACGACCTGACGCTGGTGCTAACGCAGAACGGCGACGAGTCCTACGCTGTGGATGCGCGCTGGGAGAAGCGGTTCTGATGCGACCGCTGCGCCAGGCGTTGCTCAGAGCGCTCTGCGGCGGCGCGTTGTCGGCGCTATGCGCGACTTCTCTCGTGGGGGCATCGTCGGCGGCCCTGCCCGCTCCGGCCGCGCCGATCGTCCGCGAGATCGAGATCCGCAGCGACGCGTCGGTCGACGTCGACGAGGTCCGCGCTCTCATCTCGCTCGAGGTCGGCGAGCCGATGGACGACGCCCGGACGCGGCGCACCCTGCGAAGTCTGCGCTATTCGGGAGTCGCCTCGGAGGTGGAGATCTACTCGCGTCCGGTCTCTCGGGGAACGTCGGCGGAAGCGCCGGGCGGGGTCGTGGCGGTCGTCGCGCTGTGGACCGACGTGCAGGTCGTCTCGGTAGAGATCGCAGGGGACGTCGGGATCCAGAAAGCCCGGTTGCTCGCAGCCGTGCCGCAGCGCTCGGGGCAGCCGCTGCGCGAAGACCGGTTGCTGCGCGGCGTCTACCGGCTCCAGGACCTGCTGGTGGCAGAGGGATTCCTCGACGCCGAAGTGCGACTCGCGGTGACTCCGAGCACCGACGCGGCGCGCGGCGCGGCGGTGGTCTACCGGATCGCCGCCGGCCAGCGCACGCGGGTGCGCAAGATCGTCTTCACCGGTGCGAGCCCGCCCTTTGCCGACGCCGAGCTCGTCGCCGCGCTGCGGTCGAAGCCCGACAGCGTATACAAGCGGGGGATCCTGAGCGACGACGTCGAGCGCCTGCAGGACTGGCTCTTCTCGCGTGGCTACCGTGAAGCGGTCGTCGAGCGCCTCCCCGAGAGCCCGGATCCGGCGGCCCACGCGGTCGATCTCGCTTTCACCGTGCGGCTGGGGCCGAAGGTCGAGTTCGTCGCGCAGGGGATCACGCAAAAGGAGCTCGAGAAGCAGGACCTCGTGCCGTTCCTGGGCGACAGCGGCTACGACGAAGCGCTGGTCCTGCAGTCGATCGAGCGCATCCGCCGGTACTTCCAGCAGAAGGGGCACTATCGCGTTGCGGTGACGAAGACCGAAGACCGCTCGCCCGAGGTCGTGCACCTCGCCTTCGAGGTGGTGCCCGGCCGGCGCCTGCAACTGGAGGAGGTCCACTTCGAAGGCAATGCGAGCTACGACGCCGAGCGCCTGCGCAAGCTGATGACGACCTCTGCTCGGCGCTTCCTGCTTCCGGGCAGCGGGCGCCTGGTCGACGAGGAGCTCTCCGCCGACCTGTCGAATCTGCGCTCCTTCTATCTGCTCGAGGGCTTCGACCGGTCGCAGGTCGGCCCGCCACGCATCGTCGAGGAGGACGACCGGCTCGAGGTCGTGGTGCCGATCATCGAAGGCCGGCGCCGGCGGGTCGGCAAGCTCGTCCTGGAGGATCTGGCGCCGCTCGACGACGCGAAGGTGCGCCAGGCGCTGCCGCTCAAGAGCGACGGACCCTTTCACCGCCTGCTGCTCGAGCGCAGCGTCGACACCCTGCGCGCCCTGCTCGAGGATCGCGGCTACGGCAGCGCCCTGGTCTCCTCGGAGGTCGAATGGAGCGCGGACGACCTCACCGCCACCGTTCGCCTGCGGGTCTTCGCCGGCGAGAAGTGGGTGGTCGACCGCACGCTGCTGCGCGGCCTGCGCAAGACCGACCCGCGCATCGTGCGGCGATTCCTCGGCATGAAGCCCGGCGACCCGGTGCGCCAGGCGGGGGTCCTCGACCTCCAGCGCCGCCTCTACGGTCTCGGGATCTTCAGCCGCGTCGATGTGCGCGTCGCCCCGGGCGCGGAGGGCGGGGAGGCGCGCGAAATCCTGGTCGATCTCGAAGAGGGGAAGTCGCGCGCGCTGCAGTTGGGAGCCGGCTACGACTCGGAGAGCGGCGCGCGCGGTCTGCTGCGTTTCTCGCAGGGCAACCTTTTCGGCAAGGCGACGTCGCTCTCGCTCGACCTCCTGGGGGGCGAGAAGGATCAGCATCTGCGACTGACCTACCGCCAGCCCTACATCGGCAGCTTCGACGCCGAGCTCCTCGCGACGCTCTACGACGAGCACGAGGGCCGGCCGGACTTCAGCGTCGACCGCCGGGGCGGGCAGCTGGCTATTCGGCGCGACCGCGGGCGTTGGACGCTGCAGTCGTTCCTCTCCTACCGCCTGGTGGAGCTGCAGGCCGACGACCCGTTTTTCAACGCCGGGATTCCGCTCAACAGCCGCAACGGCCGCGTCGCGAGCATCACCCCGACCGGCGGCTACGACCGCCGCGACGATCCGCTCGATCCGACCCGCGGCTGGAACAGCTCGTTCCAGCTCGAGTACGCCTTGCCGGCGCTCGCCGCCGATGCACATTTTCTCAAGCTCTTCGGCCAGGCGACCGCCTACCTGCCGCTCGGCCGCTTCGGCGTTCTCGCCGGCAGCGCCCGCGCCGGTGCCATCGAGCCGCTCGCCGGGCGCCCCGGGGACTCCGTGCGCGGCGCCCTGGAGGCGAGCGTGCCGGCGGCCGAGCTCTTCTACGCCGGCGGCCGCACCACCCACCGGGCCTACCGGCGCGACGAGCTGGGCATCGTCGGCGAAACCCTGATCTTCGATCCGGCGAATCCCGCCGCCGATCCCTACCCGGCCGGTGGTGGCGGTCTGGCGCTGGTCAACCTCGAATATCGCTTCCCGATCGCCGGGCCGGTCGGCGGGTCGCTGTTCTTCGACGGTGGCAACGTCTGGAACGACTATCGCGACGTCGGTGTCGGCGGGCTCAAGTGGGGTGCCGGCCTCGGCGTGCGCTACCTTTCGCCGGTCGGTCCGCTCCGTCTCGAGGTCGGGTGGAAGCTCGACCGGCAGCCCTACGAAGACCCCTACGTCTGGTTCATCAGCCTCGGAAATCCCTTCTGACAAGGCTTCCCGGCGCGAGTGCGCTACCATTCGAACGCCATGAGCCTCTCGCCGCCCCCCAGTGAACCGTCGTTTGCCACCGTCGAGCAGGCCATGGAGGAGTTCCGCTCCGGCCGGATGGTCATCCTGGTCGACGACGAGGACCGCGAGAACGAAGGCGATCTGGCGATCGCCGCCGAGATGGTGACTCCCGAGTCGATCAACTTCATGGCGCGCTTCGGACGCGGGTTGGTCTGCCTGGCGCTCACCGAGGAGCGCTGCGACGAGCTCGACCTGCCGCCGATGGTGCGCGAGAACACCTCGTCCTTCGGCACCGCCTTCACGGTGTCGATCGAGGCCCGCGGCAAGACGACGACCGGCATCTCCGCCGCCGACCGCGCCGCGACGATTCGCACCGCGGTCGAACCCGCGACCCGGCCCGCGGACCTCTTGCGGCCCGGGCACGTCTTCCCGCTGCGCGCCAAGCGCGGCGGCGTCCTGAAGCGCGCCGGGCAGACCGAGGCTTCGGTCGATCTCGCGCGGCTCGCCGGACTCCTGCCGGCGGCGGCGATCTGCGAAATCATGAACGACGACGGCACCATGGCGCGAGTCCCCGACTTGATGCGCTTCGCGGCTCAGCACGGGCTGCCGGTGCTGACCATCGCCGAGCTCATCCGCTACCGTCTGGCGCACGAGACCCTGGTGCGCAAGGTGGCCGCGCCGCGCCTGCCGTCGCGCTGGGGCGAGCTCACCATCCACGCCTACCGCTCCGATCTGACCGGCGAGGAGCATGTCGCCCTGACGCTCGGCGACCTCGGGGGCAAGGAGCCGGTCCTCGTCCGGGTGCACAGCCAGTGTCTGACTGGCGACATCTTCGGCTCGACGCGCTGCGACTGCGGGCTGCAGCTCGAGCTCGCGCTGACCCGCATCCAGGAGGCCGGCCGCGGCGTGTTGATCTACCTGCTGCAGGAGGGCCGGGGGATCGGGTTGCTGAACAAGCTCAAGGCGTACGAGCTGCAGGACGCCGGGCACGATACCGTCGAGGCGAACGAGCGCCTCGGCTTCCGGCCGGATCAGCGCGAGTACGGTGTCGGGGCGCAGATCCTGCGCGATCTCGGCGTCGAGCGCATGCGGCTCATGACCA
>JBDTQT010000077.1:0-15441 GCA_039932055.1 Thermoanaerobaculia bacterium | reverse complement strand
TGCCGAAGATCATCACGCCGTCGGTGTCGGCGGAGAGGCCGCCGGGGATGTTGCGGTTGCGGAAGATGAGCTCCTCGTAGGCCTTTTCGGCCGAGGGGACGTTGAGCACCAGGGTCATCTTGTGCATCGGCCCCTGGTAGTCGAACGCCTCGTCGCGGCCGTCGTCGGCGCCGTGGCCACGTCCCAGGATCTCGATCACGGCGTTGCCGGCCTGATAGAGAGCGCCGCGGCCGTTCTCGCGGTCCCAGCTCTGGAGGCGCGGCAGCGCCAGCGTCTCGCCGTAGAAACTGCAGGTGCGGTCGAAGTCGCTTGCCTTCAGCACGACGCGGAATTGGCGGATTTCCATCTCATATCTCCCAGCGGCGAGGCCTTGGCGACCGGTTGCGGGCGAACTGCAGCTCGAAGCATTCCACAAACCCCGGCGAGGCGTCGAGCGCCAGTGTTATTGTCGCAGCCGGTGAAACTCCGCCTGTTCCCCCGCCTCTTCGCCAGCCTCCTGCTGCTTGTTTCCGGCGTTCTTGCCGCCCAGGAAGATCCCGCCGAAGGCGACGTCGCCGCGGGGGTGGTGCTGACCGGCTCCGGCACCGCCAACCTGATGGTGAGCGGCGCCGCGACGCCGCTGGCCTTCGCCACGACCGCCGCGGGACTCCTCGTCGAGCTCGAGCCGATCGTCGGCCGGCTCGGCGGGCGGCTCGACGTCGGACCGCTTCGTCAGAGCTACAGCCTGGCGATCGGCGAGACGCAGCTCATCCTCGTGCCGGGAAGTCCGGCGCTGACCTCAGGGACCGAGATCGAAGCGCTCTCGCAGGCGCCGGCCATCGTCGACGGCCGGCTGCTCGTGCCGCTCGAGCTCCTGGAACGCAGCTACGGCGCCCAACTGGGAGTGACCTTCGCCTGGGATGAGGCGCACGCCGTCCTTACTGTCGTGCGGCCACCGCAGCGCGAGCTGCCCCTCGAAGTCGGGCTGGTGCACCTGCAGGGGGTGACGACCGTCGTGTTGCAGTTTCCCGACGCGCCGCGTTACCGGGTCGTGCGCAGCCCGGGGGTCTATGAGGTTGTGCTGCTCGGCGACCGGGTCGTGCCACCGCCCCTCGGGCCCAAGGTGGAGGATCCGTGGGTGCGCGCCATCGAGGTCACGCCGGAGCGCATCCGCCTCGAGCTCGCGCCGGACTGCGCGGCGGAGTCCTACACTCTGAAGACGCCCTTCCGGCTGGTCTTCGACGTCTTCAAGGAGACGCCGGCGGCGGCGCCGGCAGCCCCCGTCCTACCGCGGGACTCCGCACGCCGCGCCGTTCGCACCATCGTCATCGATCCGGGCCACGGCGGCAAAGAGACCGGGGCGATCGGCCCCGCCGGGAGCGCCGAGAAGGAGCTCACGCTGCTCCTCGCCAAGACGCTGGCGACGCGCCTCGAGCAGACCCTTTCGGTGCGCACCGTTCTCACCCGCAGTGACGACGTCGACCTCGCGCTCGATGAGCGCTCGGCGCTCGCCAATCAGAACAAGGCGGACCTCTTCCTCTCGATCCATCTGAATTCGAGCGTCGGACGCGGGGCGGTGGGCGCCGAGACCTACTTTCTGTCGCTGCAGGCGAGTGACCAGCGGGCCGCAGATGCCGCGGCGGTGGAGAACTATGTCGGCGCCGCGGTGGCTCCCGCCGGCAGCGACGACTTCGAGCTCCAGCTGCTGCTCTGGGATCTCGCGCAGAGCCAGCATCTCGCGGCGTCGCAGCGCCTCGCGACGATGATCCAGGAGGAGCTCAACCGCGACCTCGACCTGCGGGACCGCGGCGTCAAGCAGGCGCCCTTCCGCGTGCTGATGGGCGCGGCCATGCCGGCGGTGCTGGTCGAGCTCGGCTTCATCAGCACGAAAGAAGAAGAGCAGCGTCTGCGGACGCCCGAGTATCGCGCCCAGTTGGTGGAGACGCTGGTGCGGGCGGTCGGGCGGTTCAAGCTCGAATACGAGACCGGCAGCGCCGTTCCGGCGGGGACGCCGTGAAGCGCAGCTGGGCCGGGTGGGCGATCGGCCTCGCCGTCGTCGTCGCCCTGGCAGCCGGTTTCTGGTTGCTGCGGTCGCGGCGGCCGGCGGAACCTTCGGTCGAGCCATTGACGGCAGCGCACTCCTTGCCGTCCCCCCCGCCCGCCCTCGTTCCACCGGCGGCCGCCGAGGAGACCTGGACGGCACGGCTCTTCCTCCCGGCAGCGAACGACCTGCTCCTGCCGCAAGAGGCGCCAGTGGTGAGCGCGAGCGGCGCCCGCGCTCGCGCGGCCGGGGTCGTGGCGGCGCTGCTGGCCGTCGCGCCGGTAGCCCCGCGCGTGCCGGTCTTTCCGCCCGAGGTGAAGCTCGGCAAGCTCCTCCTGCTCGAGGACGGCACGGTGATCGTCGACCTGCGCACCGATCCGGTCGCCGAGCCGCCGCAGTCGGGCTCAACCGAAGAACAGCTGCGCATCTACGCCGTCGTCAACACGGTATTGCGCAACGTCGAGGAGGCGAAGCGCGTCGTGCTGTTGTGGAATGGCGTGCAACGTCCGACGCTCGCCGGCCATGTCGATACCGGGCGTCCGCTGCGACTGCGCACCGACCTCGAGGCGTCGTGAGCGATCCGCGACCGATCGGCGTTTTCGACTCAGGGGTCGGCGGACTGACCGTCGCTGCAGCCCTGCAGCGGCGACTGCCGCGCGAGCGTCTGCTCTACCTCGGGGACACCGCCCGCCTGCCCTACGGCACGAAGTCTGCGGCGACGGTGCGCCGCTACACCGAGGTCAACCTCGAGTTCCTCGAGCGGCGCGGCGTCAAGGCGGTGGTCGTCGCCTGCAACACCGCCTCCGCCCTGGGGCTCCCGGGCCTCACGGCGCCGGTACCGGTCTGGGGTGTCATCGAGCCGGGCGCCGACCGCGCGGCGGCGGCGACCCGGAACGGCCGCGTCGGAGTCATCGCCACTGAATCGACGGTCTCCTCCGGCGCCTACGCCGAAGCCCTGCGCCGGATCGTCCCGGAGCTCGGCATCTGGTCGCAACCCTGCCCGCTCCTGGTGCCGCTGATCGAGGAGGGCTGGCTCGACGATCCGGTGACCGCCGAGATCGCCCGGCGCTATCTCGAGCCGCTGCTGGCGCACGATATCGACACGTTGGTGCTGGGCTGCACGCACTATCCGCTCATCGCGCCGCTCCTCGCCGAAATCGCCGGGTCCGGGGTCGTGCTCGTCGACTCGGCGGCCGCGGTCTCCGATCAGGTCGCGACGGAGCTCGCCCATCGCGGCTTGCTGGCCGTTGCTCTGGGTTCGGCCGATTCCTTCGATACGAGCGCCACCGGCGACCACTATTGCGTGACGGATGCATCGCAGCGCTTCGAGCGCATCGCGGGCGATTTTCTCGGCCGCAGGGTGGCGCTCGAGCTGGTCGACATCGGCAATTCCGCCGCAGGCTCCGGGCCTTTCGTCCCGGAAAGGAGCTGAATCTTGAGCATCGAGAAGTCGCAGGGGACCCCGCCGCGGGTCGACGGGCGAGCGGCGGACGCGCTGCGGCCGGTCACGATCGAGATCGATCCGCTGAAGTTCGCCGAAGGTTCAGTGCTGATCTCCGCCGGCGACACTCGCGTGCTGGTGGCCGCTTCGGTGGAGAAGCGGGTGCCGGGTTTTCTCGCCGGCACCGGCAAGGGCTGGTTGACTGCCGAGTACGCGATGCTGCCGCGGGCGACCATGACGCGCACCGCGCGCGAAGTTTCGCAGGGTAGACCCTCGGGGCGGACAGCGGAGATTCAGCGCCTCATCGGACGGAGCCTGCGCGCGGCGGTGGACCTGTCGCTGATGGGGGAGCGCACGCTCATCATCGACTGTGACGTGCTGCAGGCCGACGCCGGAACGCGCACGGCGGCGATCACCGGCGCCTGGGTGGCGGCGGTCGGCGCGCTGGCGCGGCTCTACGTAGCCGGCGACCTGCCGGCATGGCCGGTGATGTCGCAGGTCGCCGCGGTCTCGGTGGGGCTGCTGGGTGGCACGCCGCTGCTCGACCTCGACTTCCGTGAGGACCAGCGGGCGGAAGTCGACATGAATGTCGTCGCGACCGCCGATGGCCGCCTGGTCGAGGTCCAGGGGACCGGCGAGCAGAGGAGCTTCGATCGTGCCGAGCTCGACCGGCTGCTCGATCTCGCGCAGGCCGGCATCGGCGCCCTCGCCAAGCTGCAGATCGACGCCCTCGGCGACCAACTCAAGTTGGTCGAAGAGCTGCGCGGCAGAAAGCGCGGCAGCGCCCCAGCGCGTAGCGAGCGCGGCCTCTACTGAATCAGGATTCTGTGCCGCGTAGCGGCGACTCCATCAGGATACGGTGCCGCGTAGCGGCGATTTCATCAGGATACGGTGCCGCGCAGCGGCACCTTGAGGGTGGGTTGCTGCGGGCTGGAGGTTTCGATCGTGACTGTGGCGTCGGTGCGACCCTTGGGCATCTTTCCGGTCAGCGTCAGCTTGACCTCCCACCGGCGCCCCTCTTCGATCGGCTTGATCTTCGCTTCGACTCCGGGCACCGAGGCGCTCACGCTTCGGATCTCGATCGCCGCTTCGCCGAAGTTGACCAACACCAGACTCAGATCCTGACTTGTCGCGGTGAGACCCAGGGTGCCGAACTCGGCTACCGCAGGTGTCACCGAGAGTAGCGGGCGCACGAAGCCGGTGACCGCCAGGCGCAGCTCTTTCTGTTTCGGGTGGTTCGTCTCGACGACCAGGAAGTCCCGCAGTGCCCCGACCTCGGCATCCGGCTGAATGGCGGTCTCGACGATCCACTGATTGGGCGTCGGAATCTCGGGACGGCGTTCTTCCGCCGTCGCCGGGCGGAACGTCGCTTCGATGAACTTGTAGGGCGACCTCACCGCCAGGACCTTGAAGTCGGGGAAGTTCTCGGCCCACAGCCACTGCTTCACCGTCGTGGAAGCCTGGTTCTGCACGAAGACGAAGCGCGCGTAGCCGGGGCTCGCGTTGACCTGCGGTTCGACCCGCGCCTTGATGGTCAGGGTGACGCGAGGCTGCGCCGGATCGTTCGACAGCACGGTGATCGTCTTGGCGATCGGACCGGCGAAGTCGACAGTGTCGATTTCGGCATGGATCTTCCCTACAGCGCCGGGGGCGATCTTCGCGTCGAAGCTCGCTACGGTGCAGCCACAGGTCGGATGGACATCGGTCAGGACGAGCTCGACCGGGCCGTCGTTGCGGATCGCGAAGTCGACCTTCACCTTCTCGCCCTTGGCGACTTTGCCGACATCCTGGATGGCCTCGACCGGCACCAGTTTCGGCGCCGGGGCCGCTGGCGCGCTCGCTGCCTTCGCCTGGCCCGCCGGAGTCGTAGAAGCGGTCGCGGTGCCGGGAGCCCCTGGAGGGGCGGCCGTCGCTGCGGCCTTGGCCGTCGGGCTGGATGGAGTTACCGCGGGTGGAGTCTGCTGGCCGGCGGCCAGCCCGGCGATCGAGCTCAGAAGTAGGCCCGCAAGGGCCACGGTACCGAAGTGCTTCGACATGCCTAACTCCTCTTCCGCGATGGGCTTACCTGCGACCAGTCGGCCCGGGATCGGATGTTATACTGCGCCCGCCTTCAGGCGCCTCTCGCCCTGCAACCATCCCCTTCGAGCCCGTTGACCCCTCGTCCGCTGCGCATTCACCTGGTCGCCATCGGGGGTACCGGAATGGCGCCCCTTGCCTGTCTGCTGCAAGCCCAGGGCCATTGCGTCACCGGCTCGGACGGGCCACTCTATCCGCCGATGAGCCAACTGCTCGCTGCGGCGGGGATCCGGCCGTTCGTGGGCTATGCGGCGTCGCACCTGGCTCCGGCGCCCGATCTGGTGATCGTCGGCAACGCCGTGCGCCGCGACAATCCGGAAGCGGTCGAGGCCGAAAGGCTGGGGCTCCCGCGGCTGTCGATGCCGGAGGCGCTGGCGCGCTTCTTCCTCGCCGACCGCCAGCCGCTGGTCGTCGCCGGAACGCACGGCAAGACCACGACCAGCGCCATGGCGGCCTCGGTCTGGTCGGAGTGCGGCCACGATCCGGGCTTTCTCATCGGCGGCGTGCCGGTCGATCTCGGCGTGAGCTTCCGGCTCGGCAGCGGTCCCCGTTTCGTGATCGAAGGGGACGAATACAACGCCGCCTACTTCGATCGCGGCGCCAAGTTCCTGCATTACCGGCCCGAGACCCTGATCCTTACTTCGGTCGAGTACGACCATGCCGATCTCTACCCGAGCCCGCAGGCGCTGCTCGAGACCTACGCCCGGTTGATCGCTCTCGTGCCGGAGTCGGGCCTCGTCGTCGCCTGCGGCGACAGCACCGAGGTGCGCGCGCTCGCCGCCACGGCGCGTTCTCCGGTCGTCTTTTACGGCGAGCAGGAGACGAACGCGGTTCACCTGCTGGGCGTTCCTGCTGCCGACGGCCGCGGCATCCGCTTTCGCCTGCGCGACGAGAGCGGCGAGGAGATCGAGCTCGCGATGCCGCTCTGGGGCGTCCACAACGCGGTCAACGCCCTGGCAGTCTGGGCGGCCGGGCGGCGCGACGGCCTCGCCCCGGCGGAGCTCGCTGCTGCGCTCGCGCATTTCCGCGGGGTCAAGCGACGCCAGGAGCTTCTGGCCGACCATCGCGGCATCGTCGTGATCGACGATTTCGCCCACCATCCGACGGCGGTGGAGAAGACCCTCGCCAGCATGCGAATGCGCTTTCCGGGCCGCCGGCTCCTCGCCTGCTTCGAGCCGCGCAGCCTCACCGCCGGACGCGCCTTCCTGCTCGCCGGCTACGCCCGCGCCTTCGCGGTCGCAGATCGCGCCTACTTCGCGCCGATCTTTCATCGCGACCGTCTCGCTCCCGAGGATCGGCTCGACCTCGCGTCCCTCGCGGCGGGACTCTCCGGCACCGGGACTCCCTGTGTGCTGGCCGAGGACCTCGATTCGTTGGTCACGCGCCTTCTCGCCGAAGTGAAGTCCGGAGATGTCGTGTTGACGATGTCGTCCGGATCGTTTGGCGGCTTGCCGCGGCGCCTCGCCGACGCCGTCCTCGCCGGCAAATGAAGCCGCCAGCTCCGAGGGTGGCAGCCGGGCCTCCTGCCGTTCCGACGCCCGCGTTGTCGCACGGGGCCGCCTTTGCTACCATCCACGCGAGCTATCGCGCCCAATGAGCTATCCCGGAGATCCGGCCCTCGCTTCCGATGTGAAGCAGCGCATTCTGACGACGTTCCAGCAGACGCTGGAGCTGGCGAGCAAGGGGAGTCGCCAGGACGCGCTTCTGGGTTGCGACTTCATCCTTCGCCTCGACCCGCAGTTCGGACCGGCCCGGACGCTGCAGCAGCTCGTTCAGGCCGGTCGCAGCGGCCCGCAGCTGTCGGCGCTCTTCGGTGGTGGCGAGGTCGTGCCGCCGGCGCCGCCGGCGTTTGCGGAGCCGCCCATCGACCTCTCGGATGACGTGCCGTTCGTTGCGCCCAACGCCGCCGAACCGTTGTCCAGCCGCTTCGCCCGGCTCCTGGAGGAACGCCGATTCGGCGACATCCTCACCGCCGCGGAGCAGGAAGGTCGGAGCCTGGCGGGGGATGCCCAGGCGCGCCAGATCGTCGAACAGGCGCGGGCGCGCCTCGAAGCCGCGCCCTACGTCAAGACCTTCGTCGACTCGGCCCGGCAGGCGCTGCAGGCGGGCGACAACGAAGAGGCGGAGCGGCTGATGCGCAAGGCGCGGGTTCTCGACCCCGATCACCCCGAGATCCTGGCCGTCGAAGAGGCGCAGAAGTTCTACGCCGACCCGGAACGCGCGATGGGCGGGCGGCGGCGCGGCATCCAGATGGACGAGGAGCCCGACACGACGGTCCCTGTGGCGAGCCAGGACCTCGAGCTTCCCGAGGTCGATTTCTCCTTCGCCGGTCTGGCGCAGGACGACTACTCCTTCGGCGAGCCGGTCGCCGGCGCCGGCGCCGGCGGAGCGCACGCTTCCGGCGAGCACTCGGTGCGGATCGCGGAGCTGCTCGAGAGCGGTCAGGCGGCCTGCGACCGCGGCGAATATCAGGCCGCCATCGACGCCTGGTCGCGGATCTTCCTGATCGACATTGACCATCAGGAGGCGGCAAGGCGCATCGAGCAGGCGCGTCAGCTCAAGGCCGAGCGGGAGCGCGAGGTCGAGGAGATCTTCCACGAGGGGGTGGCGCGCTTCGACAGCGGGTCTTTCGAGCCCGCGAAGCTCGCCTTCAACCGGGTTCTCGAGCTCTCCCCCGGCCACCTTGTCGCGCTCGAGTATCAGGAGAAGATCCGCGAGCGGCAGATGGGGGCGCCGTCGGCCGCCGTCGGCGCCGCGACTGCCGCGCTGCGCCCAAGCGATGTTCCCGGCGCGGCGCCCGAAGGGGTGCGCGCGGGCACGCGGAGCGCACGCGAGAACATGAGCGGCGAGATTCTGGTGCCGCCCGAGCCCGGCTTCGATGCTTCCCGCAGCGCTACCGAGCGCTCGGATTTCGCGATGGCGGCGAAGCGCCGCAACGCTCCGGCGCGCGGTTTCCTCTGGATCGGCGGCGTCGTCCTCCTGCTGCTCCTGGCCGGCGGCTGGCTGCTGCTGCGCAATCGCGCGAGCCTTTTCCCCAATTCCAAGGAACCGCTGCAGGCCGCCGTGCCGCCGACGGTCGACCTGATCGCGCGCGCCAGAAACCTGCACGCCGAAGGCAAGACGGCGGTTGCGATCGCGCAGCTTCGCCGTCTGCCGCCGCAGGAGCCACAGTTTGCCGAAGCGCAGTCGCTCATCTCGCAGTGGGAGGCGCTGATCAAGCCCGCCGAGCCGGTGCCGGCGGCGCTGCCGCCGGAGCGTCAGGAGAAGCGACAGGACCTCGCCGCGGGTGCCGAGCGCGCTTGCCGCGAGCAGGAGTTCCTGCGCTGCGACCGCTGGCTCACCGAGGCGGCGGCGATCGCGCCGCTTTCACCCGAGCAGGTGCAGCTCCAGGCGCAGGCGAAACAGGGGCTGCTGCCGCTCGCCGAGGAGCTGAAGCTCTATGGCGACGGCGACTTCGATTTCCTGCTCAACAAACTCTGGCGTCGTCGCGAGGCCGAGCCGGGCAACCGGGACGTGCGGCAGCTGATCGTCGATGCTTACTACAATCTCGGGATCCTCGATCTGCAGCGCGGCGATCCGGCGGCGGCGGCGGACAAGTTCCGCGAAGCCCTGGCAATCGATCCAGAGGATGCCCCGATCAAGCGCCTCGCGGCGTTCTCGAAGGTCTACAGCCAGCGCAACGAGGACCTTTTGTTCGAGATCTTCGTCCGGAACCTGCCGACGCGATGAGCCGCGAACCCGAAGAGCCGTTTCTCTTCGACTTGCCGCTCTCCGGCCCGCCGCCGGTGGTGCCCCAGGCCTCGGACGCTCCGCGCAGCGAGGCGCCGAGCCGACGCAGCGCTCGACGCAACGCCCGGTCAGAGTCTCTGCCGCTCTTCGGCGAGACCGAGCTCGACGCCGCGCCGCCGGACAACGTCCCGTCGCCCGGGCCCGCCTACGCGGCGATCCCGGTCGCAGCGGCAAGGGGCCCGGTGCCCGTGCCGCGCCCGTTCGAGCGTGAAGATTCGGCGCTCGACTCCGCGGTCCATCCGACGGCACCGACTGCCGCGATCTCCCGTCGCCTGCGCGCGGCCTGCGGCGATCTGGCGATCCTGCTGGCTGCGGGCGCCGTCGCGGCGGTCGGGGCGACGCTCCTGGGTGCGCATCTCGGGGTCGCATCGCTCCCCGCCATGCTTGTGTTCCTGCTCTCGTTCTCTTTCCTCTATTGCGTGGTCTCGCTTGCATTCTGGGGCCAGACGCCAGGGATGGCCTGGTCGGGCCTCGTCGCGCGCAGCGAGGAGACGGAGCCGCTGTCTTTCGGGCAGACGGCGCTGCGCTGGCTCGGGCACTGGTTGACTTGGGCGCTGCTCGGATTGCCCGGCCTGCTCGCCCTCTCGGGGCGCTCGCTCGCCGACCGGCTGAGCGGCTCCAGCACCTACGAGACGCCGTTCTCCGGTTCGTCCGCCGCCTGAAGCGCGCGCTCGCGCGCCCGGACTCTCGCCCGTTCCCGAACGATCCCCCAGCCGATCGAGAAGTTACCCAGCGCGGTGGCCGCAGCCATCGCCCACAGCGGTCGTGAACCCGGGACGAGGGCGGCGAGGCCCCCGGCCTGGTAGAGCAGCCCGGCGAAGCGCATCGGTGGGAAAGCCAGCCCGCCCAGCGAGAACAGGTTGTGGCCGAGGAGAAGCAGCCAGAGCGCCGGCAAGAGGCGCGCGCCGTCGAGCCAGACCAGGAGTCCCGAGAGGACGACCGCGACGAGCGAGAGATTGCCCTGGGCGCGCATCGCCCAAGCGCCCAGACTGGAGCGTCCCCGGCGGCGCTGCTGGCGCAGGATCGTCAGCCCTTCGATCGCGCCGCCGACGAGGATGGCGAGCGACCAGAGAACCGTGACGCCGGGTTCTCGGCCGAGCTGGAGTGCCTCCGGAGTGAGGAGCGCCGCCGCCGGCAGGATGAGGGCCCAGGCGAACCAGGGCATGGGATTCGAAAGGTACGGACTGGCGGCGTCGCGAAAGGCCCGGCGAACCGTGTCCGTGATGCGCTGCTCCGCCTCGCCCGGCGCGGCGAACAGTTCGTCGTACTCGGAGCGCGCGTCCTCTCGCAGATCGCTCAAGTGGGGAGCCTACCAGCGGCGACTGGTCGCAAGCCGCTCGGGCCATCCTGCAGGAAGCTCAAGGGCAGGTGGCGAACGCCGCGATGTCGAGTATCGGATCGAACAGAGCTCCCGCTGGCTGGACGCTCTCGAAGCGGACCTCCGGATGCCACGTGTCGCGAACGACGAGCCGCGTCGCCAGGTCCGTCAGCCCGCCGGCGAAGAGCCAGAAATGTCCATTCTCATCGCAGCCGTCGATCACCCGCACGACGATCTCCGGATAGAGAGCGTCGAAAAACCAGAAGTAACCTGACTCCTCTGACAGTGCGACCGGGATCGCCCCTGCCACTGCTGCAGCCGAAGGCGACCACTCGACCCAGGCTTCGAACCGGCCTTCGTGCAGGGCGAGGATGTCTGCGCCGGGCGCGAATCCGCGATCACCTCGCGCAACCCGCGCGTGCTCTCCGGGCAGGGAGGTCGAGACTGGGTGGGTGCCCCCGGGGATACAAGAGGCGAAGTGCGCGGTGTCGGCGACAGGGGCGAACGGCTGCCCCAGCTCTGTGGGGAAGACCCGGCGCTCGGAGGTCGCCGTATCCACGACCGAGAGGGTGACCGCAAGATTCGTCAGGCCCGCGGCGTAGATCCAGAAATTCCCTGAGCCTTCAAGGCTGCAAGCGTCGACCATCTTCACCGCGATCTCGACGCTATCGTGATCGAAGAACCAGAAGTACCCGGACGGATCGGCGAGCGCGAGGGCCGACGCCACGCCCGACTCTCCGGAAAAATCGCGCCAGAAGGCTTCAACCTCGAATCGGCCCGCCAACAGGCAAAGGTGGTCGGGAGCGGCGACGCACGGCAGATTGGGCGCCGCGGCGTCGATCGCCCAGAGCTCTCGCCCGTGAACGCCGTCGTCGGCCGAGAAGTAGAGGGTGGAGCCCACACCGATGAGCTGTTCCGGTTGCGAACTCCGCGGTCCGGACGCGACATCACCAAGGCGCCGAGTCCCGTCTGCCGTCCCGTTGCTCGCCCAGATCTCGCGACCGGAGTGTGGGTCCTCAGCCGACAGGAACAGCGTTCCGCCCGCCTGTGCCAGCCAGCGCGGCGAGCTTCCCGCGGGCCCGGGCAGCAGGTCGAAAAGCACCGTGCCTCCCTGGGTGCCGTCCGTGGACCAGAGCTCGCTACCAGCCGCTGCCGTCTCGGCGACGAAGAAGAGTCGATCCGCGAACACGAGGTGAGCACGTCCCTCCAGGTCGTCCGGGTCGACCTCCAGCGCGCCGAGCTCCGCCACCTGAGCTGTGCCCGCGACGGTGCCGTCCGTGCGCCAAAGCCTCTCCTCATTCGAGGACGTCAGGAAGAAGAGCGTCTCGCCCCACGGGAAAAGGTCGAGAACACGTTCGCCGGGCTGCGACTTCCAGATCGGCAGCGTGCTGGCTTCGGTTCCCCGCGACACCCACAGAAACTCCAGCGACCCGGCCTCGCGGGTGGAGTAATAGAAGCGCTGGCCGGTGGCAGCCTGCTCGGTGGCGAAACCGTAAAGGTAAGGAAGTGCCGGAAGGTGAAGGGTGCGCAAGGAGAAATCGCCGAGATCGACCGAGTAGAGCTGCTCCGGATTGCAGCAGCCGGCGAGAAAGAGGTGGCTCGCCGTCACCGCCTGAAGCTGGAGATAGCGGTCCAAGCCGGCGACCGGAAGCCGAACGGTTCCAGCCCCTGTACCGTCGGTCCTCCACAGCTGCGGCTCGTAGTCGCTCGGGCTCGACACGAGCAGGTAGGCGAGCTCGCGATTCGCGGCGACGATCAGGCCCAGCACTCCGCTCCCCTCTTCGACTGGGAGCCCCAGGTCGAGCCAGTCGCCAGAGAGCGGATCCAGGCTGAGGACACAGTAGGCGCCGCACGCAGCGGCGCCTACGCCAAGGAGAGAGCCGTGGACGAACGCCAGCGGCCGGACAGGGGCGGTGTCGGCAACGCTCACCGGCAGCGGGATCGGAAGCTGAGCTGGAGCCTGGAGGCTCCAGCTCTCGGGATTCGACAGTTCCGTCGCGGTCACGAAGACCAGGCGCTCGTCGTCCGTCAGGAATCCGCTCGGGAAGGAGGAGCCGATCTCGGGTTCGAGGTTCGCCACCTGACGCAGTGCGCCGTCATATTCACCCAGGTGCCAGAGCTCGGATCCCCCGGCATCGTCCTCTGCGGCAACGAGAAAACCGCCGGGAACCCGCGCCGCGCTGCCCTCATGTCCGGCCCAGACGAAAATGGAGCCGGCCACGCTCTGGTGGAGAATCGTCGTTCCCGCGGGCGTCCCATCCGATGCGGCGACGAGCCAGGAGCAGCCAAACATGGAGCAACCCGTTCCGAGATCGAACAGGACGAACTCGCCCGCCCGAGCACCCGATTCGGGAGTGAACAGGACTTCGAGCCCGGGATAGAAGTGACTCAGTTGGACTGCCCCTTCCGGTCGGCCATTGGATCGCCAGATCTCGTACTGCTCGCCGTAAGGAGTGTCCTCGGCCGCGAAGCCGAGCACCGCGTCGTTCAGCAGGGTGAGGGGCCCGCGGATCGGCGCCGCTGGCGCCGAGGTCGTCGTCAGCCGCCAGGGAGGTGCCGAGGATCCGTCGTGGACCCAGTACTCGAGGCCATTTGGCCCGCGCGATGGAAAGAGGAACAGCTCGTCCAGCCAGAGCGCTTTGTCGAGGCCAAAATAGACCGCCAGCGGCTCTTGCGGAGTGGCCAGCGGAACCGTGCCGGCGGCAGTGCCGTCCGAGACCCAGGGCCGCGGCGCGCCTCCTCCGGCGGCAACGTCGAAGTAGATCCGCGACGGCCCCGCCACCAGCGTCTCCGGACCGCCCGAGAACTGGAACAGCTCCCACGAGGCCAGAGGGAGCGTGCCCGCGGCGGTGCCGTCCGAAGAATAGAGGGTGCTCTGCGTCGCGTTCTGCGCGGAAAAGAAGTAGCGGTCCCGCGTTCCTGCGCCGGAGGGCTGGGAGCAAAACAGGCCGCCGCCGACCTGGCGCGTTCCGGCCGCCGTTCCGTCGGAGACCCAGACCGAGAATTCGCCGGTCAGCCCGATCTCCTGAAAGAAGACGTCGCGCCCCACGGCGGAGAGGCCGCCGAATTCGGGATAGAAGCCGCCGTCGGCGGGCGCGCTTCGCAGGAGCTCGGCCCGCCCGCTGATCGGGACCCCCCAGACTCCGCGCGCGCGGGTCGTACCGGAAACGCCAGAGAAGACGAGACGGCTGCCGGCGTCGATCAACACGGCGCTCCGGTTCCCGTCCAACTCCATGAGGAGCGCTCCGCTTTCGGAGAAGACCTGACGGGTGCCGCCGGTCGTGCCATCCGTCAGCAGCAGCGAGCGGAAGTACGGAGGGCCGGTCAGAAACGCGAGAGAACCCTCGAACTCGGCCAAAAAGTCGGCAGTAGAGTCTCCGGTTCCCGGCGTCGCGTCGGTCAGGAGGTCGACGCGACGGCCGTCGAGTGTCGCACCACGGAGCTCCGAGCCGTGCAGGGGATCAGAGGCCAGGAAGACGACCCGATCGCCGATACGGTGGATCTCCGTCGGCGAGGAGTCGCGCCGTGCTTCGGAAGTGGAGAGATCCGCCGCGAGCCGGGGGGAGCCGATGGCGCGCAGCGCGCTACCAGGAGGCAGCGAGGCAAGCAGTAGAACGAGGACCCGGCAGCGCAGTCGCGAGACCGATCGTCCACCGGTGCTGGAGCCCTCGCCGTTCCTCATCCGCGACCCTCGCCCCGCATGGTAGCCCATGTCGGAGGGCGTGGGCGCACGGCGGCGCGAGTGTGGTTTTCGGCTTCAGGTCTTGGCGAGATGCGCCATCGCGCGCGCGCGGGCGGTTGCCTGGTCGCGGCGCTGGTGTTCGGCCTCGGTGCGGTTGGGGAGGCGGCCGGCGGCGGCGAGGGCGCTCTTGGCGAGCTCGGCGGTGACCTTCTCGGGCTCGAGCGCATCCTCGGTGAGGAGCGTGAGTTTGTCATCCACCATCTGCGCGAAGCCGCCGGCGATGAACAGCCGGCGCTTGCCGCCGGCGGCCTCATCGACGCGCAGCAGGCCCGCTCCCAGCTTGGCGAGGAGCGGAGCACGCTGCGTGAGGATGCCCATCTCACCGTCGTAGGCCGGGAAGGCGACGAACTTGGCCTCGAGCGCCAGGACCTCGCGCTCGGGCGTCACGACCGAGAGGTGGAAGGCCATCGTCAGGCCGCCGCCATTTTCTCGGCCTTAGCCGCCGCTTCCTCGACGGTGCCGACGTACATGAACGCCTGATCCGGCAGGTGATCCCACTTGCCGTCGCAGAGCTCCTCGAAGGAGCGGATGGTGTCTTCGCGCTTGACGTAGATGCCCGGGAAACCGGTGAACTGCTCGGCGACGAAGAACGGCTGCGAGAAGAAGCGCTCGATCTTGCGCGCCCGGCGGACGATGACCTTGTCGTCCTCGGAGAGCTCGTCGATGCCGAGAATCGCGATGATGTCCTGCAGGTCCTTGAAGCGCTGCAGGATCTGCTGCACCCGCCGCGACACCTGGTAGTGGCGCTCGCCGAGAATCTCGGCGGTGACGATGCGGGAGGACGAGGCCAGCGGATCGACGGCCGGATAGATGCCCTTCTCGGCGATCGAGCGCTCGAGGTTCACCGTCGAATCGAGATGGGTGAAGGCATTCGCGGGCGCCGGGTCGGTGTAGTCGTCGGCCGGAACGTAGATCGCCTGAATGGAGGTCACCGCGCCGCGCTTGGTCGAGGTGATGCGCTCCTGCAGTTCGCCCATTTCGGTCGCCAGTGTCGGCTGGTAGCCGACGGCGGAGGGCATGCGGCCGAGGAGCGCCGAGACTTCCGAGCCGGCCTG
>JBDTQT010000076.1:0-15595 GCA_039932055.1 Thermoanaerobaculia bacterium | reverse complement strand
CCGGAGCCGCCGCTGCCGCCAGAACCACCCGAGCCACCCGAACCGCCGGAGCCGCCGCTGCCACCGGAGCCACCGCTACCACCGGAGCCACCGCTACCACCGGACCCGCCGCTACCACCGGAACCACCGCTGCCGCCGGACCCGCCGGAGCCACCCGAGCCGCCGCTTCCACCATCATTGGCGAGGATGACGACACTGGCGGTGCTGCGGGTCGGGTCAATGGTGGCGCCGCCGGTCGCATTCGAGAGCGCGAGCACCAAGCTCTCGTTGCCCTCGCCCGTGGCGTCGTCGAAGATCGGCACGGTGATCGTGCGGCTGGTGCCGTCGCCGTTCGCCCACGAGAGGGTGTTGGCAACGGCTTCATAGTCGGACCCCGCCGTGGCCGAGACGTCGGCCGAGGAAAAGTCGACGGTGATCGCCCCGGTCTCGCCCTGCGAACGCTCGACGACGACGAGGGCGACCCCGGCCTCCTCGAGAACCAGGATGCTGCTCTGGTCGAACTTGACGGTGCCCGGGCCGGAGGCCAGGGCCGGCGTTACGGACGCGGCGAGGGCGGTAAGCCCGAGTCCGAGAAGTCCGCCGATGCAGCGCGTGGAGGGGTTCATGATCGTTGCTCCTCTCTGTAGCGGATCGTCTCGGGCCGAGTTGCTCGGGCGTCGCGACTTTCCTGTTCCCCTGCTTAGACAGGTCGCTAGGGGCGTTGGAACAGAGGGCGGGCGAGGGCGAAACGCAGGAGGACGAAGAGCAGCGCGAGCAGCGTCGCCAGGGCGACCAGGGTGTACTGCTCGTCGCGCCAGGTGGGCATGCCGACGAGCGGCGCCAGCGAGACAAAGAGGCCGCAGGCGCCCAGCAGGAGGAGCGCGATCCCGGCCTCCCGGCGCACCGTCCAGAGCAGCGCTGGGACGATGAGGAAGGCGAAGTAGTAGGAGGTCAGCTCGACGGCGAAGGGGATGAAGGCGGCGCCCAGCGCCGCTCCGATCCAGAGCTCGCGATGGCGCACGGCGCCGACCGCTACCAGCGCGAGGGCAAGCAGGGCGATGCTGGCCGCCAGGCCCTTGGACCGGCTCCAGGCGGCGAGCCGCGCCTCTTTCCAGCGCGCCCACGGCTCGACGGCCGACTCCTCGTGCAGCCGCCGGCCGATCTCGTCCGGCCGGAAGCTCAGCACGGTGCGCAGCCCCATGTGATTGGTGAGCGGGGTGCGCTGGTGTTTGACCGTGTTGGCGAGGAAGTGGCGATAGGCGTCGGGCCCGCCGGTGAGCGCGAGGCTCGCGGGAACGAGGATGGCCGTCGCGACCAGGGCGCCGGCGACGAAACGCAACTGCGGGCGCAGGGCGCGCGCGGTGAAGGCGGTGCGTAGGCGCTTGCCCAACGGGCCTTCGCCCTTCCGGGTTTCGCGGATTAGCGTCGCGACGAGGATCGCCGCCGGACCGGTGGCGAGGAAGATCGGGAAGACCCGCAGGAGCGCGGCGTAGGCGAGCGCGGCGCCGCCCAGGAAAGGCCGCCCGCGCCGCAAGCAGGCGACCGCGGCGACGCTGAAGAAGAGCCAGTCCCAGCGCAGGAAGGCGCCGCCGGTCCAGAAGAAGCGCGCCGGGAAGTCGGTCGCGAGGACGAGGAGGCCGACGGCGGTACCGGGGATCCCGAATGCCCAGAGGAGGACGGCGGTCATCGCGGCGAAGTAGAGCGGATCGATCAGGGCGAGGAGGCCGATCTGGCGGTCGCTCGCTGGGCCGGAGTTCGCGAAGATGGAACCGGCGATCGTCCAGACCGGAGTGGCGTTGAAGCCGTGGTCGGCGAAGATCTCGTCCCAGCGCCCCGCGGACTCGCGATTGCGGAACCAGGCGACATCGTGGCGGAAAGACAGCCAGCGCTCGGGCGTGAAGTTCGCGGTGCAGCGTTCGGGATGGGCGAGCAGCTCGGCGGTCGACTCGAGCGCGTTGGTGCGGAGGTTGCGGATCTTGCGCTTCGTGGCATGCGCGTTGCGGGAGGCGAAGGCGGCCACCGTGTCAGCCGGCTCGCGGGTCGCATCGGCGACGGTGGCGCAGTCGTAGAGCCGGTCGTACGACAGCTCGCGGAAGTACTTCGCCCCGAGGTAGTAGTGGAAGGTATCCCAGCCATGAATGAAGGAGCCGAAGTGAAAGGCGCCGAAGTTGAAATAGGTAAGCGCTGAAACCAGCCCAACCGCGGCGAAGGTCCAGCGCCGGCGTGTCCGGCGCCGATCTCCACTCCTCTCGTCGGCTGCCGGACGCCGCGCGCGGGCGTCGTGGAGCAGCAGTCCGAGACCGAGGAGCGCCAGAGTAAGCTCCCACCAGCGACTGGAGCTGTCGTTCCAGAGCCGCTCGCTCCTCTGCGGGGTGCGAGCAGCCGGGGTGTCGATCACCTGCAGCCGGGGCTCCCAGGCACCGGGATCGGTGCAGAAGGCCTGCACCTCGGAGATCGACGCCCGGCCGTCCCCGCTCGAACTGCTGACGCGGAGAGAACGCACCGTTGTGGGCGCAATTCGCAGCGCACGTGAGCGCAGGCCGTGCTGGCCGGCGAGACTCGGGATCTCGCCCAGGCGAGTGAAGCCGATGCCGTCGCTCGAGCCCTCGATCAGGTAGGTGTCGTTGGCGTCGGCCTGGACGAGTAGCGAGCGCAGCGTGCGATCGCCGCCGAGATCGAAGGTGACGACCGTCGCGGAGTTGAACATCCGCACCGCGAGCTCGGAGTTCCAGACTCCGCCTTCGGGCGCAACCTGGCCGTCGGTCAAACGGGCGACCTCCCCTTCGACCTGCTGCGTGAGGCTCGGCCGGAGTCCGGCGAGGAGCGAGATTCCAGGACAGTCGCCCGACGTCGAGGCCCCGGCGGTCGCTGCCAGGAATGCCGACAGGAGGAGGGCGACCCAGAGCAGCGTCGGTTTCAGAAGGGCATCGCGCATGAGGAAGACTCTCCGGGCTCGCCGCAGAACGACGGACGGCGACAGGTCGATCGGTGGACTCCCTTGTTAGGACAGTCGAACCGCCGCGGCAGCACAGATTCTGCGACGCAGGAGGGAAACTTCTCCACCGACTGTTCCGCGCGCGGGCGTCGACTGTCTGAGGGACTGAGGCGACTTCCGCCTGTCGTCGTTGCGGGGGAGGGGCGCTTCTCCTAGAGTTGCAGGGTGGGTGCCCGCCGAAGAGGAGTGGACAGGATGCGGCAAGATCCAGCAGTAGAGAGCGGCCGGCGAGCGCAGACTCGGAGCCGGGATCGAATTCGGACCGGCCGGTGGAGCGGGCTCGCGGCCGGAGCCCTTCTGCTCGGCGGACTCGGACTGGCCGCGCCGGCGACGGCGATTCCGGTCGAGCCCCTGATGCTGCGTGTGCAGGACGCCGTCGGGGCGCCCGGCGAGCGGACAGCGATTGTCGTTCGCACCTACGCCTCGCGGCCGGTGCGGCGAGGCCGGCTGGCTTCCGGCGTCTCGGCGATCCTTCAGCGGCCGGGGGGAGCGCTCCGCGTCCCGGGAGTCGCGCAGCCGATTGCGAGCTGCGACTCGGTCGCGATCTTCAGCGTCACCGGCGATGCCGTTCCGCAGCCGTGCAACTTCGACTTCGCGACGCAGACCTTCGGCGTGGACTTCGAGTCGCTCTCCGCGACGATCAACGCCCAGGACGGCGTCCTTGGTGTGATCTACGTGACGCTCGCCGCCAACGTCGTTCCCGGCGACCAGTACACGATCGCCCTGGACCTCGGGCTCGGGCTGACCTACCTCGACGATCCGGAAAACGACCCGGTGCTGCTCGATACCCGCGCCGGGAGCCTTTCGATCCGGGCGCCCACCGACCCGGTCGGATTCTCGGTCGATGGCGGCAAGGTCTACCCCGGGTCGGGAGCCGTTGTCGAGATCGGCACGGCGGAACCGTTCGAGCTGCAGGAAGGACGGTTGGTGATCACCTACGACCCGGCGATGGCCACGGGGCTCCCTGAGGTGACTGCCGATCCGCGCCACGGCGACGTGAGTCTGGTGGTGAGCCACCCAGAGGCGGGAAAGATCCAGATCGACTTCACCTCCGCCCTGGAGGATTTCAACGCCGTGCCGGGGGATCTGCTGGTGATGCACTTCGGCACGCCGCCGGGCGTCCCGATCGGCACCCTGTCGCCGCTCGCGATCCTTCACCTCGCCAACGAGAGTTGGCTGATCGCGCCGGGTTCGGTGCCGCTGCAGGTCGCCTGGGGCCAGCAGGGAATCGAATTCGCCACCGATCACGGCATCTTCAACGATGGCTTCGACGTCGGCGACAGCGGCTTCTGGTCCTACATCCCCTGACCCCTCCCCAGGGACACGATAAAGGGACACAGTATTCATTGTGTCTCCCCATCGTGTTCCCGGTCCGGTGAGCGGACGGCGGTCGCTGGCGGTCCTAGAACTGGTTCCAGAGGAACTGATTGGTCACTTCGTGGTGGAACTGGATCTCGCTGCGCTTGACGCGGGTGCCCAGGGCCTTCGGGCAGCGCTCGGCCGAGGCGAGCTTCAAGTCGGCGTACTTGCCGTGCACCTCTTCGCCGATGAGCTCCATCGCCCAGCGGCTGCCCTTGAAGAGGCGGATGCCGTCGTAGATGTTGTCCGGCAGGAAGCGCGTGCGCTGCCGCTTGCCGTCGTTCTCCTCCGCCGCCAGGGGCCCTTCGATGCCGGTGCGGATCACCGAGTAGATGGCGAGGTAGGGGTTGGCGTCCGGAGCGATCGAACGCACCTCGACGCGCGCCGACTTCTCGTTGCCGAGCGGAATCCGCACCATCGAGCCGCGATCGATCGCCGACGCCTTGATCTGGTTCGGGGCTTCGAAGTGCGGATCGAGCCGGCGGTAGGAGTTGACGCTCGGGTTGAGGAAGAGGCAGATGTCATTGGCGTTGGCGAGAATGCGCTCGATGAAATTCCAGCCCAGCGGCGTGAGGCCGTCCGGGCCCTTCCTGTCGTAGAAGAGGTTCTTCCCCTTGCGGGCGAGCGACACGTTGGTGTGCATGCCGTTGCCGTTGACGCCGGTGACCGGCTTGGGCAGGAAGCAGGCGGTCATCTCCATGCGCGCCGCGACCTGGCGGGAGAGCAGCTTGTAGAGCTGCACCTGATCGGCGGCGATCGTCGCCTCGGTATAGCTGTAGTTCATCTCGAACTGCGACGGCGCCACTTCCGGGTGGTCCTTTTCGTTGGCGAAGCCCATGGCGCGCTGCACTTCGGCGGCGGTGTCGATGAACTGACGGAGCGCGTCGCCGGGTAGCGAATGGTAGTAGCCGCCGGTCGAGATGAAGTCGAAGGTGCCGGTCTCGTGGTAGTGGCGCTCGGCGTCGCGGCCCCTGAACAGGAAGCCCTCGATTTCGTTCGAGGCGAAGGCCACCGTCTGGTCCTTCTTCCACAGCTGCTCGCCGAAGGCCTTGAGCTTGGCGCGCATGTCGCCACGGTAGGGGCTGCCGTCGCGCTCCTGCACCTCGCCGAAGACCAGGATCTTGCCGGCGCCGAAGATGTCCGAAGGCAGCCAATAGAACGCCGTCCAGTCGATCGACAGGCGCAGATCCGACTCGGCCTGCTGCGAGAAGCCGCGGATCGACGAGCCGTCGAAGGTCAGGTTGTCGGCCGACTTCAGGAGGAACTTCTTGTCGTAGTCGAGCATGTGCAGCCGGCCTTCGAGGTCGGTGAAGCAGACCGTCACCGCCTTGATCCGGCGCTCGTCGGTCAGGTAGCGCATGCGCGCCTCCTGGATCTTCGCCGGATCCTTCCGCGCCAGGCGGTCGGCCTTGGCCTCGAGGTTCATCTCCTCGAGCTTGTCGTAGGGGATTTCGAGGAAGTCGCGGAGGGATGAGATCATAGAGTTCTCCTTGTTTGTCGCAGTTTTATATTAAAAAGTGCGTGTCTTAATATAAAAACTAACATATGAAGAAGAAATAAGAAAGGCAAAAGCTTTCGGTAAAGGAAAAATCGGCGTTCCGGGCCTCAGCGACGGAGGCGGGAGCCGGTGACGCAGGCAGGCTAGAGCTTCTCCTTGGCGAACCACTCGCGGGCGCCGGCGAGCTTGAAGGTCCGCTTTTCGCCTTCCATGCGCACCCCGACGGCGAGCTTGCGCCATTCGATGAGGAGCAAGCCGCGACGGGTCTCCTTGCCGAGCTCGAGGTCGGCGGCGAAGCCCCAGTGCTCGAAGCGCGCCGCGAGGCCCGTGATGCGGAGCTCGGGGCGGGTATAGGAGTACTCGCCGCGCGCCTGGACGTCCGGCTCTTCCAGCAGGCGTTCGAACCAGCCCGGCAGGTCCTTGCGCGAAGCGTAGAGGCGCACCAGGGGAATCGAGTCGCGCATCTGGATGGAGAAACGCCCTTGCGCGGACGCGGGATCGACGAGATGCAGTCGGCTCCGCTCGAGCGTGACGCGTCCCCACCAACCGGGTGCCTCTGGCTTGGCGGTCGAGCCCGAGTTCCCGGCGGCGCCGGCGACCGGGGAAGGCAGGAAGTCGGTGAGCACGAGCTGCGCTCCGGCGAGATCGAACTGGCGTCCAGAGAGATCGTGGCTCACGATCGGCAGGTCGAGGGCGAGCCCGCCGGTGAATGTGACTCCGTTCGAGACCAGCTTCACACGCGTCAGGCGCGCCGCCACGGCGCCTTTCGCCGACTCCCTGTCGACATCCAGTCGGCCATGGACCTCGCCCTTGCCGCCGGCGATCACCAGGCCTGCAGAGGGCGGGAAGAGATCGGAAAATCCGGCGAGATCGACGACGTGGGCCTGGCCGAGATCGAGGCGGACCCGGCCGTCGTCAGGCAGTCCGCCGGCGCGCAGGTCGCGCGTCGTGGCGAAGAGCGAGAGTCCGCTGCCGGCGACGACCGCGAGGCCGGCGGCACTTCGACGCAGCTCGAAGTCGTCGTAGCGCAGGTCGAGCTCGGCGCGCTCGCCCGCGGTATCGTGGCGGACGTCGAAGCGGACCATGGCGGTGCCGCGCGCCTCGAAACCGAAGAACTGAACCGCCTGAGGCGCTTTCTCGGTGGAGAACGAGCTCCCCGCGACGAGCGTACCGCGACGCATCTTCAGGTCGGCATGGAAGGGAATCTGCGCGTCCTCGAACTCGATCCAGGGCATGCGAGCGAGATAGTTGCGGAGGAGCGTGCCGGCGAAGGCGGTGCCGTCGAGCTGCGCGGCGGCGTCGAGGTAAGGCAGGGCCGCGAGTCCCCGGTGGTCGCGGTACTCGTAGGGGACGCTCGAGATGGCGACGCTGCCGCGTACCTCGCCGGCGAGCGGCTGGCCGGCGAGGGTGAGAGTCCCGGCCTGGACTTCGATGCGGCTCGCCTCGACTTCAGCCTGCAGGCGCCGCCGGATCGAGAAGCCGCCTTTCGCTTCCATCTCTCCCGTGACGCGGAGCTGCTCCAGCCAGAGGCTGCGCACCTCGTGCGCCGTAAGGCGTGGAAACTCGAAGCTCCAGACAGGGCGCAGAAGCGTGCCGGTACGCGGGGGTTTCTGCTCGCCAGCGAACTCCCCGATCGCTGGCAGGAACTCCGAGGGAGGCAGAGGTTCGCCCGCGGTATCGAAGCGGCGGCGAACGGCGAATTCGACGCCGACCGCCCGGGCCGTTTCGACGCGAAAGCGGCGCGCCAGGAGCGGCAGGGGCGCAATCCAGCCACGGGTCTCGTCGGCCGTGAGGTGCCATTGAACGCGGGCGGTCTGAACGGCGAGATCGAGCTTCTGAAGCGTCACGAGAAACGGGAAATACGAGTGCGCGGCGGCAAACTCCATGCGGACCCGGTCCGGTCGCCGGTTGATCCAGCCTGCGAGCTGGCCGCTGCGCGCCACCCATTCGAACGCCCCGACATAGAAAAGCTCGCCGAGCGCGAGCCCGGCGAGCAGGAAGAGGTGGCGGCGGCGGAGCTTCACCCGGCCGGCGGGATGCGCAGGACCTGGCCGGGGTAGATCTTGTCGGGGTCCTTGAGCATCGGCTTGTTGGCTTCGAAGATCGCGTTGTACTTGCCGGCGTTGCCGTAGAAGTGCTTGGCGATCTTGGACAGCGAGTCGCCGGCGACGACGGTGTACATCTGCGACTCCGGCGCCTTCTTCTTGGTCTCCAGGCGGTCGTCGACATGGGCGATGCCGATGACGTTGCCGAGCGCCAGGACGACCTTCTCGCGTTCGGTTTGGTCGTCGACGAGGCCGTGCACCGTCGCGGTATCGCCCGTGACGTCGATCTTCAACTCTTCAACCTGGAGCGAGAACTCGCCGAGGAGCTTCTCGAGCGCCCTCCGGCGCTTCATCGCGTCGAGCTCGGCGGGGGAAACGGTCGACGTATGCGCCTGCGGCGTGCCGCCCTTGTCGGCGGGATCGTCCTTGCCAAAGATGGCGGCTCCAGCATTCTTCACGAAATCGAAAAGACCCATGGGGATCTCCTTTCCCGGGAATTCTACGCCGGCCGCCGGTCCGCGTCGTGCGTAGTTTCTCCGCTGCTCCAGGGGCGATCGCGATGGTTCCCGCCCCGGTCAGGCTTCGAGCCGGAAGAGCAGGTGGGCGGCCGGGCTGACGCCATACTCCTGCACGACCGGATCGGGGTACTTGGGCTCGCTGGCGGAGAGAGCGTAGCCATGCCGCCGCACGAGAGCGGAGAAATCCTCGCCGGCGTTGGTCAGCATCGTGATGCCGTTCCTGCCGCCGGCGGAAACGGCGTTCGGGACGATCATCAGCTGTTCGACCCGGTTGGCAGCGAGAAAGGCCAGCCAGGCGTCGATCGCGGGCAGCGGGCACTCGGAGAAGCTGTGGATGTTGACCGCGATGTCGATCTCGCCTGGCCGGATCGCCGCCGCGAGCTCGTGCAGGGGAACGATCTGCGCCGGTGGCCGGTCGCGGCATCGAGCCCGCGCTTGAGGAATCCGGGGATGAACATGAGCGTAAACCGTAACTCTACGCCAGGCGGCGGACCGTTCCGGGAGTATCCTGACGGCAATCCTGTAAATGGTGCCGGCATGCCGAACCGGGTAGGCGAAAAGGGATGGTCTCGAAGTTGTCCTCTTCCAGTCGTGAAACCCGTTTCTCACAGTGGTAGCCTGCGTTCATCGTTCCAGCCAGTCGGAGTCGGGAGCCCGCACCTGCTCGCCCCAGGCCCCTGTCTCGCGTCCCATCCACGCGGCGAGTCGAAGGAGGATTCATGATCCGCATCGCATCCCGTCTGTTTCTCTGTGCTTTCGTCATCTCTGCCGTCGCCTATGGAGAAGCCGCGACGACCTTCTACGGCACGAACCAGGGGCAGCCGACGTTCAACCGGCCCAATGGTCTCGCCAGTCTGAGCGGCAGAATCGTGCGCTATTCGGTGCAGCCGTTCTTCCCGAACGACGACGCCAACTGCTTCATTCAGAGCGTCCAGGAGGGCACCTTCGACGGCGTCATCCTCCTCTACCGCAACGGCTTCAACCCGGCCAGCCCGCTTACCAACCTGATCGGCTACGATGATGATGGCCCGGAGTTCGGCGTCGGCGAGTCGCGGATCGATACTGCGGCGCTGCTGTTCGACGACAACTACTATCTGGTGACGACGTCGTACGCCGAGGGCGTCACCGGGACGTTCTCGAACCAGGTCGTCTGCAGGGATCCGGCGACCCGCGTGGTCGTGGGTGATGGCGCGTTCGGGGCCGGCAACTACGACGGCCGGGTGGCGGAGCTGCTCGGTGGTCGCTTCAAGGTTTGGGTCACCGGCAACGACTTCGCCCACACGCCGTTCGTCGGCAAGACGGCACCGCTCGCCTCTACCGACTCGGCGATCTTCTATTTTTTCCAGCCGGCCAACTTCGAGCTGCTGGTGAAGATCGTCAACGGTTGCGGTCTCAACAGTCGCTTCTGGGTCTTCTACGCCGCGACGACCAACGTCGACTTTTATCTCTATGTCGACGACACCTTCGACTCCGCGCCGGGCATTTATTACCACAACCCGCTCGGTACCCAATACGCGACCTCGGTTGCCGACTCGGACGCCTTCGCGACCTGCTTCTGACGCCGGCCGGACCTCGCCCGGTCTGACTGCCGCTTCCGATTTCGGGCCCGCCATCCCCACCGGGGCGGCGGGCCTTTTTTCTGTCCGGTGGCTGGTAGAATTCTCCCGATGAGCGACTTCGCCGCCTCCGCCCGCGCCGTTTCCGAGATTCTCGACGACTGTCTCGCCGGACGGCGAATCTCCGCCGGCGATGCCCACCGGCTGCTCCTCGACGGTGACCTGCTGACTCTCGGGGAGGCGGCGCACGCGGTGCGCGACCGTCACAACGACCCGGCGGTGGCGACCTACAACGTCGATCGCAACATCAACTACACCAACGTTTGCGTCTACAAATGCCGTTTCTGTGCGTTCTATCGCGCGCCGGGTGACGCCGGGGGGTATCTGCTCTCCAAGGAAGAGATCGGGCAGAAGATCGAGGAGACCCTGGCGCTCAACGGCACCGGCGTCCTGATGCAGGGCGGAGTGAACCCCGACCTGCCGCTCTCCTACTACGTCGATCTGCTGCACTTCCTGCGCGACACCTATCCGGCGATCCATCGCCATTGCTTCTCGCCGCCGGAGATCAAGTTCATCGCCAGGAAGGAGCGCATGTCGTTCTTCGACGTCATCGGCGTCCTCAAGGAGGCCGGCCTGATGTCGATTCCGGGCGGTGGGGCCGAGATCCTCTCCGACGCGATCCGCAAAGAGGTACTCGCTTACCCCAAGGCGTCCCCCGAAGAGTGGATCGACATCATGCGCCAGGCGCACCGCCACGGCATGCGCACGACCGCGACGATGATGTACGGCATGGGTGAGGAGGTCGCGGCGCGGGTCGAGCACTTTCAGCGCATCCGCGACCTGCAGGACGAGACGGGCGGCTTCACGGCGTTCATTTCTTGGACCTACCAGGACGAGCACACCGACCTGCAGGGGATCCCCGAGGTCTACGCCGACGAGTACCTGAAGACGCTCGCGGTCTCCCGCCTGTTCCTGGACAACATCCAGCACCTGCAGTCAAGCTGGGTCACCCAGGGCAAGAAGATCGGCCAGACCGGCCTCGCCTTCGGCGCCGATGACATGGGCTCGATCATGATCGAGGAAAACGTCGTTTCGGCCGCCGGCACGCACCACAAGATGACCCAGGACGAGATGGAGCATCTCATCCGCGCCGCCGGCTACGAGCCGAAGCAGCGGACGAATCTCTACGAGCGCTTCGTCACTCGCGAGGAGACCGCGGCGCTCGCCCGGCAGTACCGCCACGCCCTGACCGCCGAGAATCGTCCGCTGGCTTCGCCGCTAGTCGTCGTTGGTTGACCGCAAGCCGCTTTCGCCGCACCTTCCGGGGGGATCGATGCGCAAGTTCCTGAAGTGGATCGGTATTTCGCTCGCTACCGTCGTTGGCGCCATTCTCGTCCTGGTCGCCGTTCTGGTCTTCCTCGGCGGTCGGAAGCTCTCGGCGATTCGCACCGTTGCCGTCGAGCCGGTTGCCGTTCCGGGAGATCCGGCGGCGATCGAACGCGGCGCCCATCTCGTGCGAACGCGCTGCGTCTTCTGCCACGGCGACGATCTGGGGGGCAAGAAGTTCATCGACGACCCATCGTTCATGGTGTTGAACGCCCCGAACCTGACCCGCGGCTCCGGCGGCCTCGGCGGCAGCTACGTCGACGACGCCGCCTGGGTGCGGGCGCTCCGCCACGGCGTCAACCCGCACGGCCGCGCGCTCGTCATCATGCCGGCCGAGGTCTACTACTACCTGAGCGACGGCGATCTCGGCGATCTCATCTCGTACCTCAAGACGCTCACGCCGGTCGATCGCAGCTGGCCGGCGCCGCAGCCGGGTATCGTCGCGAAGGCGCTCTTCGGGGCGGGCAAGCTCGACAACATGCTGGCCTACCTGACGACCGACCATCAGGCGGCGCGGCCGCCGAAGCCGGAGCCGGGAGCGAACGCCGAGTATGGCGAGTACATCGTGCGCACGTTCGGCTGTCGCAACTGCCACGGTCCGGAGCTCTCGGGACAGCAGGACCCCGGCAATCCGGCGATGGTGGCGCCAAATATCACTCCGGGCGGCTCGATCGCCGACTGGAGCGAGGACGATTTCCGCACCATGATCCAGGAGCAGGACAGCAAGGACATGCCGTGGGCCATGCTGCGTGCCATGACGGTAGACGAGCAGCGCGCTCTCTACCGCTACCTCAAGTCGGTGCCTGCCCGGGTATCGACGGGCCAGATGCCGAAGGCATGACCGGTAAGGCGCCGAAGGCATGACCGGTAAGGCGCCGAAGGCATGACCGGTAAGGCGCCGAAGGCATGACGGGCAAGGTGCCGAAGGCCTGACCCGGCGGCGGTCGCCGCCCATCGTCACCGGATCGTCACGCCAGCAGCGGGCCCTCTGGCATAGGATTCGTTGGCAGCGTGGGGAGTAGCCGACCGGCACCTGGGGCTTGAGCCCCCCGGCGACCGGGCGGAGGGATCGTCAATACGGGGCTTGCGAGCCCCCGGCCCTCCGGTCCATTCGGGATCGAGCGAGACCACTGCGACACGAGAGTGCCGCGGGGTCTCGCTTTTTGCGTTTCCCGGGTCTCTTTCCGAAGGGAGTGCTGGATGGAACCTGCTTCGCTGTGGCTTTGGGCCGGATTCAACCTCTTCGTCCTGGCGATGCTCGCCATCGACCTCGGTATCTTCCACCGCCAGGCACACGCCGTCTCGCTACGCGAGGCCAGCGTCTGGAGCGCAGTCTGGATCGGCCTCGCGCTGCTCTTCAACCTCGGCGTGTGGAAGTTCCTCGGGCCGCAGCCTGGCGTCGAGTTCCTGACCGGGTACCTGATCGAGAAGTCGCTGTCGATCGACAACATCTTCGTCATCGCGCTGCTGTTCGCCTACTTCAAGGTCCCCGACGAGTACCAGCACAGAGTGCTCTTCTGGGGCATCCTTGGCGCCCTGGTCATGCGCGCCGCCTTCATCCTCGCGGGCGCGGCGCTCCTCGACCGCTTCCATTGGATCATCTATCTCTTCGGCGCCTTCCTCATCTTGACCGGCATCAAGATGGCGTTCACTCCGGAGCACGGCCTCGAGCCGGAGAAGAACCCGGTGGTTCGCCTCGTGCGGCGGATCATGCCGGTGACTTCCGAGTTTCGCGGTCCGGCTTTCTTTGTCCGCGAAGGCGGGCGGCGCGCGGCGACGCCGCTCTTTCTTGTTCTGGTGATGGTCGAGTTCACCGATCTCGTCTTCGCGGTCGATTCGATTCCGGCGATCTTCGCCGTGACCCGCGACCCGTTCCTGGTCTACACCTCGAACGTCTTCGCCATTCTCGGCCTGCGCTCGCTTTACTTCCTGCTCGCCGGTGTGATGCACAAGTTCGAGTACCTGAAGCTCGGTCTCGCCGCCATCCTGGTCTTCGTCGGCGCGAAAATGGCGCTGGTCGACTGGGTGAAGATCCCGTCGGGAATCTCGCTCGGTGTCATCGCGGCGATCCTTGGCCTCGCTGTCGCTGCCTCGCTGCTGAAGGCGCGGCGGGCAGCGGTCTCCTGATTGGAGCCGCTCGATGGCGGAGAGCCGTCCGACGTTCCGCTTCCGAACGGAGGCCTGCTCGACTCGGACTTTCGTCTGAGTTTCGCGCCGGTGAATAGCCCGGGGAGCGTCGAGAGCACCAAGCTGATGACGCGGGTCCGGAAACGGTGTGACGCGCCGGGGTCAGGCTCGCAGGCCCAGCTCGCGTGCCGCCTGCGCCTGAACGGCGTCCATCGTCAGGAACTGGTCGAGCGGCGCGACGGCATGGAACCACAGCGCCGTCTGCAGGTGTGCGAGATCGAGCGAGCGCGGCGTCGCCACCGCTGGCATGGCCACGGACATGCACAGGTCGAGGGTGAAGTCCCGCAGCTCGAACGCCTCCATGTCGGCGGCAACGCGCGCGATGCAGGTTTCGTACTGGCCGGCGTCCAGGGCACCCTGCCTCGCGAACCTGATGAGGTTTCGCCGGGTTTCCAGCACCAGCAACACGCTCGAGAGACACACGGCACCGTCGGTACTGGCGGCGACCTGATCGGCGTGCGCCTCGTCGAGCAGCAACGACAGGTAGGCCGAGGTGTCGATGTAGACCCGCCGCTTCCGGGCAGCACTCACCGATCGCCCCGATCGTCGAGCAGTGTTGCCAGGAGCAGGCCTCTGGGGCCTCGGAGCCCGCCCTTGATGGCGGGTCTCAGCCGGCTCGAGCCCACCCGCGCGCCCCGGTGGGTATTCGGCGCGGCGACTGGCGTCAGCTGGGCGACGGGCTCATTGTGCCGGGTGATCACCAGCGTCGCGCCGGCCTCGGCCTCGGCTACCGCATTGGATAACCTCGCCTTGAGGTCCTGTACAGAGATGCGACTCATGTCCTTATTATAAGAGGATCTGGTCCGACTGGGGTCCAGACTGGCAAAGGCCAGACTCCTCCCCTAAAAGCCGCGCTCGGCGAGTGCCTGCCCGCGAGGTGAAACTCTCGGATCAGAGCCGTTCGAGGGCGGAGAGCCGGCCGACGTCGATGCTGATGCCGCCGTCGGCGTCGGGCGGGTTGTAGAGCGACTGGAAGCGGGCGTTCCAGACCAGCTCCGAAGCCTCGTAGGAGGAGCGCGCGTGGACCACCTGGTTGAAGGTCTCATCGGTGCCCGAGAGCAGGATGAGGAACTCGGCTTTGGCCGCCGCGAGGTCCTCCGCGGTCTGGCCGGAGAGCGGGCTCGCGTCGTCGATCGGGTGGACGATCGTCCAGGAGAGCGGAAAGAAGAGGACGCTCTCGCGCTCGAGTTTGAGCGGCAGGAACTCACGGTCGCCGCCGGCCCTGCGCCGCGCCAGGAGAAGCCGCGCCGAGACGTCGGTGAGCTCGTTCTGGCGGGCGTTGGCGATGCGGAACTCGAAGGCCATCATCGACCCGGAGGTCGACCGGTAGGGCGCGATCACCGCCCGTTCGCTGAACAGGATGCGGGCGCGCGGGCGCGCGAAGCGCGCGAACGAGATGCCAGTGCCGAGCGCCACGAGCAGCATGCCGGTGACCGCCTCGATGACTACCAGCACGTTGGCGGCGAGCTTCGCCGGCGCGATGCCGCCGTACCCAATGGTGGCGAACGTCTGGACCGAGAAGAAGTAGCATCCCAGAAAGTGAGTGCCGGTGGTCGTCCAGTGGAGACCGGAGAGGGCATCGGGCCCAGCGGCGAAGTAGATGCAGGCGAAGACAAAGTTGACGCCGAGAAAGCCGCCGGTCAGGACGAGCAGGAAGCGCGGCCAGCTCATGTTGAGCAGCGAGTGGTAGAGCGACAACGACTGGAAGAACCCGAGCCCCTCGCGGCGGACGTTGAAGCTGCCGTCGCGGTTCAGCAGGCGCTCGCGGCTCTGGCGCGCGACGACCGAGCCGAAACCGAGGTCGTTGCGGTCGACTGGCGGCGCCGTAGTGTCGGTCGCCGCGCCCTGCAGCGGTTCGGGGGAGGTTTCGCGGCTCTTCAAGGGGGCGAGTCTAGCGAAGGATCTCGCGCCGTGCTGCCGGGGTCTGTCGGCCTGGGAGATCCCGCCCGTCGCAGGTAGAGCAGCAGCGCGAGCGGTGAGAGCACCGGCAGGAGCACGATGACCGCGCGCACGCTCGCCGGGGCGGCGAACTCGACGCCGGCGTTGGCGCTCGCCTGGATGAGGGCGAGCGC
>JBDTQT010000075.1:0-15902 GCA_039932055.1 Thermoanaerobaculia bacterium | reverse complement strand
TTCTGGGCGTCGTGGCCGCAGGCGTCGACGCACTTGTAGCACAGCACGCACTTGCCGTAGTCGCGGACGTAGAGGTCGTTGTCGATCTTGACGCCGGACTCGACGCGCTGGATGTCGGCGGGCGCGCCGAAGCGCGCCGGGTCGGCGCCGTACTCCTGCATCAGCTCGGCGAGGCCGGGCGCGGTCGAAAGATCGACCGAGGAGCCGAGGAGCTCGAGCACGAGCTTGCGCGACAGGCGGACGCGCTCGGACTGCGTCTTGACCTTCATCCCCGGCTCGGCGCGGCGCGAACATGCGGGGGCGAGGACGCGCGCTCCTTCGACCTCCACGACGCAGAGGCGGCAGGCGTTCGCCGGCGTCAGCGTCGCGAGAAAGCAGAGCGTCGGGACGTCGATGCCAGCGCCGCGGCAGGCGTCGAGGAGCGTCGCTCCGGCTTCGACCTCGAGAGCGACGCCGTCGACCTCGATCGCCACGGTGGCTGGCGGCGGTGAAGGCGGCGCCTCGGGAATGCGCGGCGACCGCGGCGGCGGGTTGAACCAGATGGGGTCGGAGGTCATGAGGTGCTCCGCGAGGATACGCCAGGAAACGGATCGAACAGCGCCAGCGCCGAGGCGACGGCGGTGGAGGCGGTCTGGCCGAGGCCGCAGATCGAGGCGTCGCGCATCGCCTGCGCGAGCTCGGCGAAGAGCGCCATCTCCTGCGCCCGGTCGCCTATCGGCGTCCGGCGCTCGAGGCGCCGCAGGAGCTCGAGCTGACGCACCGTGCCGACGCGGCAGGGGACGCACTGACCGCACGATTCGTGGCGGAAGAACTCGGCGATGCGCACCAGGGCGTCGCCGAGCTCGGCGGTCTCGCTGTAGACCAGGACGACACCCGAGCCGAGCGTCACGCCGGCGGCACGGGTGCCTTCGAAGGTGAGCGGCAGCGCCAGACGGTCCGGGCCGACGAAGCTCCCGGCGGCGCCGCCGAGCAGCACGGCGCGCAGCGCTCTGCCGTCGCTGACGCCGCCGCCGAGCGCCAGCAGATCGCCGAGGGTGGCGCCGAACGGCACCTCGTAGAGGCCGGGCCGGTTGATCTCGCCGGAGAGGCAGAACAGTTTGGTTCCCGACGACTCGGCCGTGCCGGTGGCGCGGAAGGCCTCGCCGCCTTCGCGCACGATCCACGGCACGTTGGCCAGGGTCTCGACATTGTTGACCAGCGTCGGCTTGCCGAAGAGGCCGACCTCGACCGGGAACGGCGGCTTCGAACGCGGCTCGCCGCGCTTGCCCTCGATCGATTCGAACAGCGCCGTCTCTTCGCCACAGATGTAGGCGCCGGCACCGCGGCGGATCTCGATGTCGAAGCGGAAATCCGTGCCGTCGACGTCGCTGCCGAGAAGCCGCGCCGCCCTCGCCGCGGCGATCGCCTGGCGCAGCCGGAACTCGGCGTGCGGATACTCGCCGCGCAGGTAGACGAAGCCCTCTTCGGCGCCGCAGGCGAAGCCGGCGATGGTCATCGCTTCGACGATCGCGAACGGATCCTCTTCCAGCAGCAGGCGATCCTTGAACGTGCCGGGCTCCGACTCGTCGGCGTTGCAGATGACGTAGCGCTTTTTCTCCACGGCGCGCGCCACCGCCGCCCACTTGCGGCCCGCCGGGAAGGCGGCGCCGCCGCGGCCAAGGAGGTTCGAGGAGGTGAGCTCGGCGATGACTCCGGCGCGTCCGATCTCGACCGCCCGTTCGAGGGCGCTGTAGCCGCCGGAGTCGCGATAGCCGTCGAGGCTCGCCGGATCGACGGCGCCGACCCGCGACAGGAGCTTGAGGCTCTTGCTCCCGGCCTGCGGCACCGAGCGGCGCAGTGCCGCGAGGCGCGCCGCGGGGGCGGTGAAGACCTCGGTGGTGTCGCCCTCGAGCGCGCGCGCCAGCGTCAGCGCCTCGTGGACCGGACCGAACGACGCCGTTTCCCGCACCGGGCCGGCGTGGACCACCAGCGCCGCCGGCGCGCGCTCGCAGAGGCCGAGGCAGGGGCTGCGCAGCCACGTGCCGTCACCGGCGCGCCGGGCCTCGCCGGCCGGGCCAAGCTCCTCGGCGAGCTCGGCGCAGAGCTTCTCGGCGCCGCGCAGTCGGCAGGCCAGGTCGTCGCAGACGTGCACCACGTTCGACGGCCGCGGTACGGTCGCGAAGAGATGGTAGAAAGTCACCACGCCCCAGGCGTCGGCGGGCGGCACCGTGAGCCGCTGACAGATGTAGTTGAGGGCCCCTTCGCTGACCCAGCCGACGCGGTCCTGTACGGCATGCAGGGCGGGCAGCAACAGGTCACGCCGGTCGCGCGCCGCCCGGCCGCCGCGGGCGGATCTGCCATCGCGGGCGATGTCGCGTCCCCCTCCCTCCCAGCCGGAGGTGGCGGCTCCGAGCAGTTGGTCGACAGCGTCGCGCTCCGCGGCCGCGGGCTCCGCGCCATGAACCTGGATATCCATCTAGCCCTTCCCCACGAGCTCGGAGAGCTCTGGTGGTCGCGGCGGATCGGCCAGGCGGGCGAGCGGCTCGATGCGGATCGCCGCCGCCTTGAATTCGGCGGTGCCGGAGACCGGATCGGTGGCGTCGATCGTCAGCAGATTGGTCGCGACCTCCTCCGGGAAGTGGAAGGTCATGAAAGTCAGCCCGGGTCGCAGCGCCGGATCGACGTGGATCGCCGTTTCGAGGCTGCCGCGGCGGGATACGACCCGCACCCGGTCGCCGTTCCTCAGGCCGAAACGTGTCGCGTCCTCGGGCGCGAGGTCGAGGGTCTCACCGCGCCGCGTCGGCGAGGCGTAGCCGGCCGTCTGCACGCCGGTGTTGTATTCGGCGAGCCGCCGCCCGGTGGTGAGCCGGAAGGGGAAGTCGGCGTCGAGAAGGTCGACCGGCGGGTCGTCGTGCAGAACGTGGAACGGCGCGCGCGGGCCGAGAACCGGACGCTCCCAGAGGCGGCTATGCAGGAAGAGCTCTCCGGGATGGCTCTCGTCGTAGCACGGCCACTGCAGCCCGCCCTCGCTCTCGAGGCGGGCGTAGCTCATGCCGGCATGCACCGGCGAGAGGCTGCGCACCTCATTCCAGATCGTCTCCGAGTCGGGGTGTCCCCAGTCGTGCCCCATGCGCCGCGCGAGCTCGAACAGGATATCGAGATCGTCGCGTGCCCCCTGCGGCGGCGGAATCGCCATGCGGACCCGCTGCACGCGGCGCTCGCTCGAGGTCACCGTGCCCTCGGATTCGCACCAGCCGGCGGCGGCCGGCAGGACGACGTCGGCGACCTCGGCGGTGGCGGTGAGCGAGATGTCCTGCACCACCAGACAATCGAGCCCTTCGAGGAGCTTGCGCGTGCGCAGCTGATCGGCCTCGCTGCGCATCGGGTTTTCGCCGATGACGTAGAGCGCCTTCATCGCGCCGTGCTCCATCGCGTCGAACATCCCCGAGAGGTTGAGGCCGCGCAGGGGTGGAATCGCGACTCCCCAGGCGCGCTCGAAGGCAGCGCGTAGAGGCGCGTTCTCGACGTGCTGAAAGCCGGCGAGCCGGTCGGGAATCGCCCCCATGTCGCCGCCGCCCTGAACGTTGTTCTGGCCGCGCAGCGGATTGAGCCCCGAGCCGTAGCGGCCGACATGTCCGCAGAGCAGCGCCAGATTGATCAGCGCGAGGACGTTGTCGACCGCGTTGTGGTGCTCGGTGATGCCCAGCGTCCAACAGATCATGGCGCGCGGCGCCTTGGCGAAACTGTGGGCGATCTCGCGGATGACCTGCGCCGGCACGCCGGTCACCTGCGCGCCGCGCTCGAGCGTCCACTGGGCGACATGGTCGCGATAGGCCGCGAAACCACTCGTCGCCTGCTCGATGAACTCCCGGTGCTCGAGGCCGGCGGCGAGGATCTCGTGCGCCACGGTGTTGGCGAGCGCGATGTCCGAGCCGACGTCGAGGCCGGCCCAGAGGTCGGCCCACTGCGCCGAGGTCGTGCGGCGCGGATCGATCGCGATCAGCTTGGCGCCGCGGTGCACGCCCTTCAGCAGGTGATGGAAGAAGATCGGGTGCGTCTCGCGGGCGTTCGATCCCCACAGGAGGACGCAGTCCGTCTCCTCGATCTCCTGATAGGAGCTCGTGCCGCCTCCCGCCCCGAACACCGTCGCCAGACCGGCGACGCTAGGAGCGTGTCAAGTGCGGTTGCAGCTGTCGACGTTGTTCGTGCCGATGGCGACGCGGGTGAACTTCTGGGCGATGAAGTTCATCTCGTTGGTCGTCTTCGAGCAGCTGAACATGCCGAAAGCGTGCGGGCCGTTGGCGTCGACCGCGGACTGGAAGCCGGCGGCCGCGCGGCCGAGCGCCTCGTCCCAGGTCGCCGGGCGGAGCGCTCCACCCTTGTGATCGCGGACGAGAGGCACGGTCAAACGCTGATTGCTGGACATGCGGAAAAGGCTAACATGACGGCGATGCCAGGGCCCCCCCCGACTCCACGAGCCGTCGCGCCGGAATCGCCCGGCTGGGCCGAGGTGCCGTTTCGGCGCTTGCGGGACGGCGCGCCGCGGACGGAAGTCGACAGGCTGGCGATCGAGGCGCCGCTCGAGATCCGCTTCGGCGACCGCCCGTTCACCGTCCTCATGCGCACGCCGGGGAGTGACGAGGAGCTCGTCGCCGGGTTCCTCTACAGCGAAGGGCTGATCCGCGATGCGGCCGAGATCGTCGCGCTCGGTCACCCCGAGGCGCTGCTCGAAGGGGACTGCGAAAACGTCATCACCGTGGAGCTGGCCGGCGGCGGTGAGGGAGTCCCACGCACCTTCTACGCCTCGGCGAGCTGCGGCGTCTGCGGCAAGAGCTCGATCGCCGATCTCGCCATCCGCGCGCCGGTGGTCGAGTCGGACCTGCGCATCGACCGGCGGGTGCTCGAGGCGCTTCCCGAGCGTCTGCGGTCCGAACAGTCGATCTTCGCCGAGACCGGCGGGCTGCATGGCGCGGCGCTGTTCGACGCCGCCGGGACGCTGCTCGCGGCGCGCGAAGACATCGGCCGCCACAACGCCGTCGACAAGCTCATCGGCTGGGCGCTCGCCCGGCGCCGGCTGCCGCTTTCGGCAGCCGTGCTCATGGTCTCGGGCCGGCTCGGCTTCGAGATCGTCCAGAAGTCGATCGTCGCCGGACTTCCCGTGCTCGCCTCCGTCGGCGCCGCCTCGTCGATCGCCGTCGGCCTCGCCGAGCGCTACGGCGTGACGCTGGCGACGTTCGTGCGTCCAGGCAACCTCAACCTCTACGGTAGACCGGACCGCGTCGCCTGATCCGTCGCGGCTTTGCGACAGGCGGCATTTTTCCGCAGCGGCCAGTCGGCATAGGCTTGGCGGGTCAAGGAGACTTCCATGAGTGGATCAGGCACGATTCGTCCAGTGAGTGAAGTGGCGCGCGATCTCGGGATTGCGCGGGAACACCTGATTCCGTACGGCGACGACAAGGCCAAGATTCGCCTCGAAGCGCGCGCCGCCGGACTCGCCAGGCGCGCGCCGGGGAAGGTCATCCTGGTCACGGCGCTGACGCCGACTTCGGCCGGCGAGGGCAAGACGACGATCTCGATCGGTCTGGCACAGGGGATGGCGAAGAACGGCGACAACGTCGTGCTCGCCCTGCGTGAGCCGTCGCTCGGGCCGACCTTCGGCCTGAAAGGTGGGGCGACCGGCGGCGGCAAGTCGATCGTCGTGCCGGCGGGCGACATCAACCTGCACTTCACCGGCGACTTCCACGCCATCACCTCGGCGAACAATCTCCTCGCCTCGCTGGTCGACAATCATCTGCAGCAGGGCAACCCCCTCGGCATCGACTCGCGGAAGGTGCTCTGGCGCCGGGTCCTCGATCTCAACGATCGCGCGTTGCGCGACGTGATCATCGGCCTCGGCGGCGCCACCGAGGGGGTGCCGCGCGAGACCGGCTTCGACATCACGCCGGCCTCGGAAATCATGGCGACCCTCTGTCTCGCCGAGGACGAAGCCGACTTGAGGGTCCGGCTCGCGCGCCTGATCGTGGCGCTGCGTCCCGACGGCACGGCGGTGACCGCGGCCGATCTCAAGGCGGTCGGCGCGCTGATGCTGCTGCTCAAGGACGCGATCATGCCGAACCTCGTGCAGAGCGTCGAGGGCGTCCCGGCGTTCATCCACGGCGGCCCGTTCGCCAACATCGCCCACGGCTGCAACTCGGTGATCGCCACCAAGATGGCGCTCGCCCACGCCGACTGGGTGGTGACCGAAGCCGGCTTCGGCGCCGATCTCGGCGCCGAGAAGTTCCTCGACATCAAGATGCGCTACGCCCAGCTCGATGTCGCCGCGGTCGTCCTGGTGGCCACCGTCCGCGCCCTCAAGCGCCACGGTGGGGTCGCCAAGGAGAAGCTTGCCGAGCCCGATCCGGCCGCCGTCCTGCGCGGGATGGAGAACCTCTACAAGCACATCGAGAACATTCGCCTCTTCGGCCGCACGCCGGTGGTGGCGATGAACCGCTTCGCGACCGACTCGGAGGAGGAGCTGGCGGTGGTGAAGAACGCCTGCACGGCGCTCGGCGTGCCGGTCGCCCTGGCCGATGTCTTCGGCAAGGGGGGAGAAGGAGGCCAGGAGCTCGGCCGCGCGGTGCTGGCGCAGGCGAAGCTCGCCGATGCGCCCTACACCCCGCTCTACGACTGGAATCTGTCGATCCCGGAGAAGATCGAGACCATCGCCAGGAAGATCTACGGTGCGCGCTCGGTCTCCTTCGCCAAGGCAGCGACGCGCGATCTCAAGCAGATCGTCGCGCTGGGCTACGGGAATCTCCCGATCTGCGTCGCCAAGACGCAGAACTCGCTCTCCGACGATCCGTCCCTGGTCAACCGGCCGCGCGATTTCGACATCACCGTCCGCCGCATCGTGCTCTCGGCCGGTGCCGGGTTCGTCGTGCCGCTCCTCGGCGAGATCATCCGCATGCCCGGCCTGCCGGCGCAGCCGCAGGCCGAAAAAATGGACTGGGTGAACGGCGAGGTCGTCGGGCTGCTGGGCGGGTGAGGCGTTCGCGTCCCCTTTCCGGGGCGCTTTGCGTACTAGTGAAGGACGCGAGGTGACTCGCGCAACATTCCCAAAGGAGAGACTCGATGAGCTCGATGAGAACGCGTTCGTTGGCGATGACCGCCGCAGCCCTGGTGAGCTTCGTGCCGCTGGCGTCGACGATGGGCTGCAACAAGCCCGCAGGCAACGCTCCGGCCGCCGCCGCCGCCCCGGCTGAGAAGAAGTTGCCGGGCGCCGAGACCCCGGAGGCGCTCGTCGAGCGCATGAAGGCGGGCGCCGCCAAGGAGGACTTCGCCGAAATCGCCGCCTGCCTCACGCCGAAGAACCGCACCGAGATGGCGATGGCCATGTACATGGGCGCGACGATGATGGTCGCCTTCGCCGACATGGGCGCCGAAATGGGTGGTTCGATGGCGGAAGGCATGGCCGGGATGGCGGGTGAGCCCTCCGCCGCGGACAAGAAGAAGGTCGAGGAGCAGAAGGCCAAGGCGAAGGAGGAGGTCGGCAAGCTCAAGGCCGCCTACAACAATCTGGTGACCAAGTACGGTCTGCCGGCGATGCCCAAGGAGGGCGAGGCGGAGAAGCCGCAGCCGACTCAGGAGGAGGTCGCGAAACTCTTCGCCAACATCGATCAGGGTGCTTTCCTGAACGACACCATGGCGGTGATGAAGGCGATGCCGGGCGACCACAAGGACGAGAGCGGCCCGGTGAAAATCCCCGCCGGCGGCCTCGAGAATCTGAAGATCGAAGGTGACAAGGCGACCGGCACGGTCGGCACCGATCCCTTTTCCTTCGTCAAGATCGACGGCCGCTGGTACGTCGAGGAAATGCCCAAGGGCCCCAGCGAAGACGGCGCGCCGAGCGAAGCCCCCCAGAAGCTCCCGGGAGCCTGATTCTCACCCTCCACGACCGGGCCGGCGGGCTGCGCGAGCGCCGTCGGCCCGGGCCACGCTGGAGTCGGCACACGGACTCTCTCGCGCCGTTTCTGCCTTCCGGCGACCGGGAGTCAGTCGCGGAGACGGGCTCTTGCCGCCAGATCCTCGAGCCGGTCCACCTCTTCGAGCAGCTCCGACGCGGACCGCTTTAGGCGCTCCGGCGAGCGGTCGCGGTCGAGGTCCAGCACCAGTTGGTCGAACCTGGCGAGCGTCTTTGCTGCCCGCTGGGTCACCGGCAGGAACTGGCTGCGGACGCCGCCCCAGACCGTGCTGGTTTCGGCGATCGCCGCGTTCAGCGACGCCGGGTCGCCTTCTTCAGCGGCGGCTTTCCCGGACGGCAGTTGGCTGCGAATCAGAATTTCGCGGCCGAGGAAGTCCAGGCGCTGCAGGGCGGCGAAGCGCGCGTCAGAGCTACCCGATTCTTCCGGAAAAAGCAGTGAAAGCTGGTTGGCGGCGAGCGCGGCGCTGGCGCGCTCGCCGCGGTTCCAGTGCGTCCGCAGCGCGACCAGCAGGCCACGCGCTTCGAGGAGCTTCGGGTCGGCTGCCGTCGAGTGCAGCAGCCCCGCGTCGATCTCGCGCAGTGAGGCCGTGACGGCATGCTCCTTGCCGGCGAGCAGTTGCGTCACGAGGTCTTCGCTCGCCTCGGCAATCGGGTCTTCTTCGCGCTCGGGCGAAGCCCGGCCGGGGTCCGGGGTCCAGGCAGCGAGAGCGAGGGCAGACAGGGCAACGAACATTGAGTAGCGCATGGGAACAGGTTAGTGATCGCCGATGAAGCGCGGATGAATTTCGGCGGCACCTCCCGTTCCTGGCGCTCGATGGCTGGTCACGCTGGCGTCATCTGCCGTGCAATACACTCTGCAGCGCGATGCACCGCCGCCGCAGGAGCCCGCCGTGAAGCTGCTTCTGATCGAGGATTCGCTGCGCCTCCAGCGCTCGCTCAAGCTCGGTCTGAGCCGTGCCGGGTTCACGGTGGATCTCGCGTCTACCGGGACCGAGGGCCTCTGGTTCGCCAGCGAATGCGACTATGACGTCGTCATCCTCGACTGGATGCTGCCCGAGGTCGACGGCATGGGCGTGCTCGAGCGCCTGCGGATGTCGGGTTCGTCGGCGCCGGTGCTGATGCTGTCGGCGAAGGACAGGGTCGAGGATCGGGTGCAGGGCCTCAACGCCGGCGCCGACGACTACCTGACCAAGCCGTTCTCGTTTTCCGAGTTGGAGGCGCGCATTCTCGCACTGGCTCGTCGTGCTCGCGTCGCCGCCACGGACCTGATTGCTGCGGGCGATGTGGTCCTCGATCGCGCGCGGCGGGTGGTGACCGTAGGCGGGCGGGAATTGCCGCTCACGGCCAAAGAGCTCGGGCTGCTGGAGCTCCTGTTGCAGCGGCGCGGGGCTCTCGTGAGCCACGCCGAGATCCGCGACCACATCTACGAGCTCGCTCGCGACCCCGCCAGCAATGTTGTCGAAGTGCTGGTCTACAAGCTGCGGCGCAAACTGCGCGCGGCCGGAGTACTCGGCCTGATCGTCACCCGACGGGATCTCGGCTACCTCGTGCCCGAGGGCTCGCCTTGAGGTCGATCCGCGCCCGGCTCTCCCTCTGGCTCCTCGTCGGGTCGAGCGCCCTGGTGGCGGGCGGGATGGCGCTTCTCTGGCACCAGCTCTCGCAGCAGCTGGAGCGCGAGTTCGACGGTCAGCTCAATGCCGAGGCGGAAGCACTGGCCGGTTTGCTGACCGTTTCCGAACAGGGTCTCGACTTCGACTTCGCCGACGAGACCTTTCCGCAGTACTCGGCGCCGGTCGATCCGGCCTACTTCGAGGTTCGGCTGGGAGATGGGGCCCTCTTCGAGCACTCGCTCTCCCTCGCCGGCCCGGATCACGGCGTCCTGGACGTGGCGCCGCGCGCGGGGTTCGCGGACATCCGCCTGCCGGACGGCACGCGCGCGCGCCGGCTGACTCTGGGTGTCGAACCGCGTCCGGATGACGAGGAATCCGTGAACGATGGAGCGCAGCTCCCGCTGTCTCCCCTGGTCGGGGAGGTCGTGTGGGTCACCGTCGCCCGCAGCCGCAGCCGGCTCGACGCCGTCGCGGCGCGTTTCCGGTACCTCCTCCTGAGCTGGGCAGCGGTCATGATCGTCGGCGTCGTTATCCTGGTCGCATTCGTGCTCGATTGGAGTCTGCGGCCTTTGGCCCGTCTGGCCGGCGAGATCGCTGGCACGCATCCAGAGCATCTCGACCGCAGGCTTTCCGAGAGCGGGCTGCCGAGCGAGATTGCCCCCGTCGTCCGGCACTGGAACGAGCTCCTGGATCGGCTCGAGATCTCTTTCAGGCGCGAGAGCGAGTTCTCCTCCAATATCGCCCACGAGCTCAAGACGCCGCTCGCCGAACTGCGGGCTCTGTGCGAAGTCACCGCGATGGCGCCGGTCGAACCGCAGGCGGCGGCCGAGTTTTTCGCCGACGTCGGCGCCATCGGCCGGCAGATGGAGAGTATCGTCGAGAGCCTGCTCGACCTGATCCGTTCGGCGGCGCCGGGCGAGGCCCTCGTGCCGAGCCGTTTTTCGGCGCGCGAAGCGATCGACCAGGCCTGCAGACCGTTCGCCGCCCTCTGCCGGCAGCGACAGCTCGAGGTGCGGGTGGATTGCGCTCCGGAGCTCATCGTCGAAACCGACCGTGATCGCTTCGCCGCCATTCTGACCAATCTCATCTCCAATGCCGTGACCTATGCTCGTCCGGGCAGCTGGGTCGATGTGCAGGGACGGGGATTCGAAGGCGGCACGCGGATCGAGATCGCCAATCCGGCTCCCGATCTGGTGGCCGAGGACTTGCCGCGACTGTTCGACCGCTTCTGGCGCAAGTCGGCGAGCCGCGAGACCGACGGACACACCGGTCTGGGGTTGGCGCTCGTCGCGGTGCTGGCCAGGCGCCTCGGCGTCGAAGTGCGAGCGCGTCTGAGCGAGAATCAGATCCTGATTCTTGCAGTGGACGCGGCGGCATGACGGGCGCGATCGAGCTGCATCCTCACGCCGGGCCCGGTTTCGGGCGTTCTCGCAAGCGCCATACGTGGAGCGCGGTGGCGCTCGCCATCGCGCTCGGGTCTCCGGCCGCTGCCGCTCCCGATACGCCGGCGCCGGTTCTGTCGCTGGCCGAAGCTCTGGCGCGCGCGCCGGCGGTGGCCGAGGCCGCGCTGGCCTCGGCGGAATCAGCCGCCGCGGCCGCCCGGGTCGGGCTCGCGGCGCGCCCGGCAGCGCCGCTCCTCGGTCTCGGTACGACGCGTTACTCCGGCTCGACTCTCGTGACGCTGAGCGAAGAGGTGCGCTGGGGCGGTCAACGCCACTACGCGGTGCAGGCGGCGCAGAGCTCTTCCGTGGCGGCGCGCGCCACGGCTGCGGACACCGCCGCCGGCGTTCGCAGCACGGTGCGGCATCTGTGGTTCGAGTTGGCGCGCGCCGAGGCCACGGCCGAACTCTCCCATCGGGTCGTCGCCGACGCCGGCCGCCTCGCCGAGGCGACGGCGGCGCGGGTCGAAGGCGGGCGCTCGCCGCGCGTCGAGTGGCTGCGTGCTTCGGCGGCAAAGGAGGCGCTCGCCGCCGAGGCCCTGGCCGCCGAGGAGGGCGTCGCCGTCGCCTGGGGCGACCTTGCGGCCTTCCTCGGGCTCGACGCTCAGGCGCTGCGCACGACCGGCGGCGAGCGGCCGGCGGTCCCTGAACTGGCGGCGATCGACGCCCTCGCCGATCCGGCGCGGCTGGCGCTCCATCCGGCAGTGGTCGCGGCGCAGGCCGAGCTCGACGCCGCCCGCGCCGGCCATGAGCTGGCGCGACGACTGCGCCTGCCGGGGCTCGGGATCGAGGTCGGCATGACCTCGGGCGACCCCGGCCTGCCGGGCACCGACGCCGCCACGACCGTCACGCTCGCCTTCCCGCTCACCGGCGCACCGGCGACGAGCCTGGCCGACGCCGAGCTTGCGGCGGCGAGAGCCCGGTTCGACGCGGTGGCGCGCGCCGCTCAGGCCCGCCTCTCGGCGGCGGCCCACCGCTGCCGCGGCGAGCGCGCGCGCTGGCAGGCTCTCGAGGTGAGCGCGCTGCCTGCGGCCGAAACGGCGGCGGCGCTCTTGCGGGAAGCGTGGGAGGCGGGGCGAGGCCAGCTCGTCGAAGTGCTCGACGCCGACCGCTCCCTGCTCGATGTGCGGTCGGCGAGTCTCGGTGCCTGGGTCGCCGTGCAGGAGGCCTGGGCCGATCTGCTTTATGCCGCCGACGAAGGGAAGGGCGACGATGTTCCGAATTGATTTGCACGCCGCCGGCACCGACCGCATGCGGATGCGGCGCTCGCTTGCCAGGGGCGGGTTGGCGGCGGCTCTGCTCGTTCCTGTCCTGCTCTGCGCCGCCGGCTGCGCCGCCCAGCCCGAGCCCGAAGCCGCCCCCGTGCAGGTCGCAACCGTGCACGCCGAACGCCACGATCTCGCCGAACGCCTCGAGCTTCCGGCCCGCCTGCAGCCGCCGGCGGAGCTCGACCGCACGCTCGCGTCGCGGGTGCCGGGACGTATTGTCGCCCTGCCGGTGCGCCTCGGCGAGGAGATCGCCGCGGGCACCCTGCTGGCGGAGATCGAGGTCGCCGAGCTGGCCGGCGAAACGCTCTCGTCGGCGGCGAACCTGGAGCGCGCGCGGCAGGAAGAGAGCGCGCGGCAGAGCGCCGCGGCGCTCTCCGCGAAACTGTTCGAGCGTGGCATCGTTTCGTCCGAAGAGCGCGACCGCGACGCCGCCGCCGCGGCCGCCGCGAGCGCCGACCGTGCCGAAGCCGAGTCGCGGGTCGCGGCCGGCGAACGCTCCCGGCACTGGGCGCGCATCGATGCGCCCTTCCGCGGCGTTGTCGTCGAGCTCCCGCGTCACCTGGGCGAGACCGTCGACGGCACTCCGGCCATGCCGGTCGTGCGCCTTGCCGGCCTCGAACGCGCCGAAGCGGTAGCAAGCGCTACTGGCGAGCAGCTCGCGCGAGTCGCGCCCGGCGCCGCGGCCGTCATGGCGGTCAACGCCGTGGCGGCGCCGGCGCGGATCGTGCGCCTCGCCCGCGCGCTCGATCCCACGACCGGTCTCGGCGAGGTCGCGGCGCTGCTCGATGGGCCACCGCCGCCGCCGCTCTTTGCCGAGGGCCGCCTCGAGGTCGTCATTGCCCTGCATCGCGATGCCCTCACGCTGCCGGCGAGCGCGCTGCGCCGCGGCGAGCAGGGACTGACCGAGGTCGTCGTGGTCGAAGGTCAGGCGGCGCGCGTGCGGCGCGTCGAGGTGGGGCTCGTCGAAGAGGGGCGGGCGGAGATCGTCTCCGGCATCGACGCCGGCGACGCGGTCATCGTCGACGGCAGCCTCGGGCTCGTCGACGGCGCGGCCGTCGCGACCCTCCCCGCCACCGCCAAGCCCTGATGCTCGAACGGCTGCTGCGCAATCGCGCCGTCGTCCTCACGGCGACTGTCGCCCTGCTGATCGCAGGTGCCCTCGCCCTGCCGCAACTCGGATCAGGGATCTATCCGGAAGTCGACTTTCCGCGCATCTCGGTGGTGCTGAGGAGCGGCGACGATCCGCCCGAGCTGTTGCAGGCAAGCGCGGTGCGCGACGTCGAGGAGGCGGTCGCGACGGTTCCGGGGGTGCGCCGCGTGCGGACGCGGATCGTGCGCGGCGCCGCCGAGATCGGCCTGTTGTTCTCGCCGGAGACCGACATGGCGCAAGCCCTGCAGCTCACCAACGCGCGCCTGGCCGAGGCGCGCAGCGAGCTCCCCGAGGCGACCCAGATCGCCGCCGAACGCCTCACGCCGGCGGAGTTCCCGGTGCTCGCCTTCAACCTCGTCGGTGGCGGCGACGGAGCGGAAGGCGGCAAGTTGCGTCGCGAGACTGCCGAGCGTCTGATCCGCTCCGCCTTCGCCCGCGCCCCCGGGGTGGCTCGGGTGGAGGTTCTGGGCGGCGACGAGCGCGAGGTCGAGGTCATCGTCACCCCCGAGCGGCTGGCGAGCCTCGGCTTGACCGCCTCCGCGCTCGGCGATCGCCTCGCCGGGTTGCTCACCCGGCGAGGCCTCGGCCGGGTCGACGAGCTGGGGCAAACCTCCGCTGTGCTCCTGGAGCCCGCCGAACGGGAGATCGCCAGCCTCGGCGAGCTGCCGGTGGTACTCGACGCGGCGGCGGACTCCGGGCGCGAAACGGCCGCGGTGCTGGCGCTCTCGGCAATCGCCGACGTGCGCCCCGGCGCCGCCGACCGCCGCATTCTGGTGCGCGCGCCCGAGGGAGAGGCGGTGCAGGTGGCGATTTCGCGTCTGCCCGGCGCCTCGACTCCTGACGTGGTGGCCGCCGTCCTGCACGAGGCCGAGGGACTTCGCCTTCCTCCGGGCCTGCGCCTGGTGAGTGTCTACGACCAGGGGCAACTGGTGGGGGAGGCGCTCACCGGCATCCGCGACGCGATCCTGCTCGGCCTGCTGCTCACCATGATCGTGCTGGCACTCTTCCTGCGCGACTTCCGCACGGGGCTGCTGGCGTCGCTCTCGTTGCCCGCGACGCTCCTCGGCACGCTCGCCGTCATGCACTGGACGCGGCAGTCGCTCAACCTCATGTCGCTCGGCGGGCTCGCCATCGCCATCGGCCTGGTGATCGACGACGCGGTCGTGGTGGTCGAAGCGGTGGTGGCGCGGCGCGAGCGCGGCGAGAGCAACCGCGCGGCGCTCGCGGGCGCCCTCGCCGATGTGGCGGCGCCGGTCGTCGGTACGACCCTCACCACCGTGGTGGTCTTCGTCCCGCTCGCCTTCCTCTCGGGGATCGTCGGCAGCTTCTTCTCGGCGCTTGCCGCGACGCTCTCCGGCGCGGTCCTCCTGTCGATGCTCTTCGCCCTCGTCGTCCTGCCGGTGCTGGCGCCGCGCATCCTCGGCTGGTCGGCGAGCGCCGGCGCGACGGTGACCCCTCCAGCGGCCGGCGCCGAACGGCGTCCGGCTGGCGGAGGCCGCGGAGGCCGCGCCCGCCGCCGGCGCCACCTCGTCTGGCGCGTGCGCTACGCGGCGCTCCTGCGCCGGAGTCTCGGGCGGCGCTGGGTCGCGCTCGCCGCCGCGACGCTCGCGCTCGTCGCCGGAGGCCTCGCGCTGCGCTCGGTATCGACCGGTTTTCTGCCGGAGTTCGACGAGGGCACGTTCGTCCTCGACTACTTCCTCCCGGCCGGCTCGTCGCTCGTCGAGACCGACCGCCAGGCCCGCCAGATCGAACGCATCCTGACCGCCGACCCTGCCGTCGCCACCTGGTCGCGACGCACCGGTGCCGAGCTCGGGCCGATCACCGCCACCCAGACCAATACCGGCGACATCACCGTGCGCCTCACGCCGCGCGCCGGCCGCCCCGAGGCCGAAGAGGTCATCGCCGGCCTGCGCGGCAAGCTCGCGACCGAGGTGCCCGCGGCGCGCGTCGAATTCATCCAGCTCATCGAAGACGTTCTCTCGGATCTCTCGGGCGCGCCGCGCCCGATCGAGTTGCGCATCTTCGGCGACGAGCCCGCCGAGCTCGAGCGCGCGGCGCGCGACGTCGCTAGGGCCGTCGAGGCAGACGGCGGAGTGCCCGGCCTGGTCGACTTCTATGACGGCGTCGAAGCGCGCGTACCGACGCTGCGCCTGCGCCCGCGGGTGGCGGCGCTGGCGCGGGTCGGCATCACCCCGGCGGCGCTCGCGGACGATCTCGCTACCGGCCTCACCGGGCGCGAGGTCGGCACGGTCGCCTGGCTCGACCGCCTGATCGGCGTTCGCCTGCGCTTTCCCGACGCGATTCGTTTCGATCCAGCCGCCCTGCGCGGCTTGCCGCTCGCCGTCGGGGCGAACCGCACGGTGCGCCTCGACGCGCTCGTCGACGTTCGGCTCGAACCGGAAGCCAGTGTGCTCTATCGCGAGAACCTGCGACCGGTGATTCTGGCGAGCGCCGACGTCGAGGGCGGCGACCTCGGCGGCGTCGGCCGCGAAGTCG
>JBDTQT010000074.1:0-15937 GCA_039932055.1 Thermoanaerobaculia bacterium | reverse complement strand
TGCCGACGCCGAAGCCGGCGAGGAAGTTGGCGGAGCAGCCTGCGAGCCCCAGTGCGGCGAGCACGACGACCAGCCAGACGATTCGCGACAGTGACCGCAAGCTCTTCATGAATTCATCCTCCGTGCCGTGCTGCCGCTGAGCTGAAACTTCGCGACGAGGACGGATGTCCCGCTCGCGAGAGAGCCGGGACGAGGAACCAGTCTACCCGTCAAGGTGAGGTACGGCAGCGGGCGGAAGAGAGTGCCAAGCGGTTTCCACGGTCCTGGCGGGGCGTTCAGTTTTGCGGCCGCCGTCTCCTCCTCGAGCGTGGACTTGTGCCGGGTGTCGCGGACGACGAATCGTCGCTTGCCGCTCTGGTTTGTGACGACGAACTCGACGCCGGAGATCGTCAGCTCGATGGTGCGGAACGAAATGGATATGCGGCCCGCCTCGAGTGCCTGCTCGCGGCACCGGGCGCGGACTTCGAACAGGCCCCTGCGGAGAGTCCCTAGCTTGCGGGCAGCTTCCGCCGCCAGTCGGCGGCCTGCGTCTCCCGGCCGGTGAGCTCGTAGAGTTTCACCAGCGACTCGGTCACGCGGGTGAGGCTAGGGGAGTCGGCGCCCATCGCCGCAACGAGGAGCTTGCGGGCGGCGAGGAAGTTCTGCTCGGCCTCCGCGAAACGTCCCAGGCCGAGCAGGGCATCGCCGTAGGCATGCTGGGTGAAACCGGTGCCGTAATAGCCCGGGGGCTGGACCTTCCGCGACAGGGCGAGCGCGCGCGCCAGGATCGCTTCGGCCTCGGCGTACTTCTCTTTGGCGACATAGAGTCGCCCGAGGTTGGTCATCGTCACCGCGATGTCCGGATGTTCGTCGCCGAGCAGCCGGCGGCTGGTCTCGTAGTCTTCCAGGTAGAGCGCTTCGGCCTTGTCGAGCGCGCCTGTCCGGCGGTAGAGGATCGCCAGGTTGTTGACTGCGACCATCGTCTCGGCGTCCTCGTTCCCGAGCACCCGGCGGCGGCCGGCGAGAGTCGCCACCGCCAGTTGCTCGGCCTCGGGGAGGTTACCCGCGTCCTTGAGTACCTGCCCGAGGTTGTTCATCACCGCCAGCGTGAACGGAGCGTCGTCGCCGTGGCGCTCTCGCTGGAGCGCCAGCGTCTGGCGGTAGAGCGCCTCGGACTCGGCGAGCCGCTCGCTGTCGCCGTAGAGCATGGCGACGTCGTTCATGGTCTGGATGACCGGATCGGCGTCCGCGGGCAGCGCCTGGCGACGGCCCGCGAGCGCCGCGAGGAGCAGCGGCTCGGCCTCCGCGATCCGGCCCTGCCGGAGATAGACGCGACCCAGGTCGTGCAGCAGAGCGAGCGTCGGCAGCGCGGTCGCTCCGAGTAGCCGCTCCGAGATCGCGCGCGCCTCGAGGAGCGGCTCTGCCGCGCGTTCGAAGAGGCCCAGCTTCTCGTAGGTCGTACCGATCGAGTGGAGAACCTCTGCCTCCACCAGGGGCTGAGCGGAGAAACGGAGTTTCGCGGTGTCGATGGCGCGTCGCAGGATGTTCTCGTCGATGATCCGCAGCGCGGCGTCGGTCGGATTGATCTCGCGCAGGGCGGCGTCGAGCCCTGTCGCGGTGGCTGCAATCTCGCTTGCGGTGGCCTTGCGCTCGAGGAGAGACGTGGCGAGACGGGAGCGCAGGTCGCCGGCGAGGCGGGTGCCCATTTTCTGTGCGTCGATGCCGTCGAGCATCTCGCGCTGGAAGTCGACCACCGTCTCGAGGTCTTTCCGCGCCTGCTCGGCGGTGCGGCGCTGGGCGGCCTCGCGGAGGCCGAAGTTCGTCGACACCGCGACGCCAGCGACCAGTGCCAGGAGTGTCGCGACAATTCCCGCGACCAGAGTGCGGTTGCGGCGCGCGAACTTGCGCAGCTGGTAGATCGTGCTCGGATCGCGCGCCAGGATCGGCCGTGAATCGAGGTACAGCCCAACGTCCTCGGCGAGCGCCGCGGCGCTGGCATAGCGCCGGTCGGCTTCCTTTTCCAGCGCCTTGCCGGTGATCGTTTCGAGGTCCGGGTCCGGGCCGCGGCTACCGCGCCAGGCTTTCGCCAACGGTTTCGGGGCCTGTTCGCAGATGATCCGCAGCGACTCGATGAGCGACCCCTTGGCGGTGTCATAAGGGCGCGCGCCGGTGAGCATCTCGTACAGGATGACGCCCAGCGAGTAGACATCCGAGCGCACGTCGATGGCGTCGGAGTCGCCGCGCGCCTGTTCCGGGCTCATGTAGGGGAGCGTCCCCTTGATCGTGCCGACCTCGGTCATCGCCGTCGCCTGGTCGAAATCCCCCTCGGTGATGCGCGCCAGGCCGAAGTCGAGGATCTTCACCTCGGGCAAGTGCTGCGCCGGGTCGAGCGCGGCACTCGGAATTGGCGAGGAGGTCGAAGGAGTCGCGGCGGGCGAGTGGAGAGAGGCAACCACCTCGACCTCCGGCACGACGATATTGGACGGCTTGAGATCGCGGTGGATGACGCCGCGCTGGTGGGCGTAGTGCACCGCGTCGCAGAGCGAGAGGAAGAGGCGGAGCCGGAAGCGGATCTCCGCCTCGTCGAGCGGACCGGGCCGGGCGGCGAGGAAGGCATCGAGTTGGCGGCCGCGCACCAGCTCCATGGCGAAGAAGTGCTCCCCCTGGTCGGTGCGTCCGGCGTCGTAGATGGCGCCGATGTGCGGGTGCTTGAGGCGCGCGAGGGTGTCGATTTCGCGCTGGAACATCCGGATGTGCTGCTCGTCGACGAAGCGTCCGCCGCGAATGACCTTGAGCGCGACGAGTCGCTTCGGGTGCTGCTGCTCCGCCTCGTAGACGATCCCCATGCCGCCCTCGCCGAGCTTGCCGAGAATGCGGAAGGTGCCGAGCATCCAGGGGGCGGCGGAGTCACTGAAGGCACCGGAGTCGGAGGACTCGCGGGATTGGGGCGCCGAGTCCGCGACCCGGGGCCAGCCGGGAGATGCGCCGGGAGAGGTCCCGGGCGGGGTGCCGGTAGGCATGCCGTCGAGAGTGGGGACTTGCGCGAGGGGCACCTGGTCGAGCGTCACGTCGTCGGCGATTCGCCGCGGAATCGCGGACGATGGGCCTGGTGCCGTGGGGTCGTCTGGGGTCGACAAGCGCAATCCTCCGAAGTTTTTTTGCGGGCAGGGGAGTCCTGGGCCCGCGCTTCCAGGCTCCGATCAGCTTTTCGGCGCTGCCGCCTCCTCCTCGAAGGTGTACTCGTGCTGGGCGTCGCGGACGACGAATCGCCGCTTGCCGTCCTGGTCGGCGACGACGAACTCGAAGCCGGAGATCGTCGGGTCGATGGTGATGAAGGAGGTCGTGCCGTCGTCGTTCTGGCGGGACGCCACGGTGCTCCACCATTCGCCGACGTCGAAGATCGTCGCGTTCCCTTCCTGGCGGACGGTCAGCGTGCCGAGATCCTTGCTGACGTAGCGCGGCGCGAGCTTCGCCGCGGCGGCAGGGTCGGCCGGAACGACGAGACGTTCGCGGTCTTTGGCGATGCCGGCCTGGCGCTGGGCGGCGGCGACCTCGAGCTGCGCTTCGGCCTCCGGCTTGCCGTCGAACAGGACCTCGAGCAGGCGGCGCAGGAGCGGGCCGCGAATGTTCACGCCCGAATCGCCATTGGTGAGAATCACCGCGCCGACGCCCTGCTCGGGCAGCCAGATCATGTCGCTGTGGTAGCCGGCGAGGTCGCCACCGTGGTGAACGACCGGCACGCCCCAGCGCGAGTCCACCATCAGCGCCATGCCGTAGGTCATGTCCTCGCCGACGAGGACTTGCGGCTGGTAGCGCGCGAGAAGATTCGCTTCCGAGACCAGCCGCTTGCCGTCCGGGAGCTTGCCCTTGGCGAGCTCCATCTCGACATACTTCGCGAGCTCGCGGGAGCTCGTCCACACGCCGCCCGCCGGGCGCACCGGCACGACGGAGTAGTTCAAACCCATGCGCGCCGTCATCACCTTGCCGTCGACGTCCTCGCCGTGCGGCTGCGCGACGTTGCCGCGCAGCGCCTGCGCGAAATCGAAGGTCGTCGTCGTCATGCCGAGCGGCGCGAAGACCTTCGTCCGCATCGCCTCGTCGTAGGCCGCCCCGAGCTCCTTGCCGGGCACCGCCTTGCTGCCGCCGAGGAAGCCCGCAGCCGCGGCCATCAGGTTGCTGTACTGGAAGACCTCGCCGAAACGGCTGGTGGGCTGCATCGTGCCGAGGAGCGCGAGGGCCGAGGCGGGCGTCTCCTCCTGGTACTCGAGCAGCCACTCCATGTCCTGCCGCGGCATCCCGGTGCAGGCGCAAACGAGATGCTTCACCAGCACTTCCTTCGTCGTCGCCGCGTCACCCAGCCGGAACGACGGGAAGACCTCGGTTACCGGCTGGTCCCAGCGCAGCTTGCCCTCGTCCACCAGTTCGGCGAGGAGAAGCGTCGTCAGCGCCTTGGTGTTCGACGCGGCGATGAACAGGGTGTCGCCGTCGACCGGATCGGCTTTCCCGAGCTCCTTCACGCCGAGGCCGCCGGCCCAGACGGTCTTGCCGCCGTCGATGAAGGCGAGGCCGACGCCCGGAGTGTCGAAGAGCTTCATGCCGTTGGCGACGAACTCCTTGAGGATTGCCTGGCGCTCCGCGTTCAAGGGATGCGCCGTCTTGCCGGCGAACGACTCGCGCGTGTAGCCCTTCGGCCGCAGGCTCTGAATGGCGAGGCCGACCGGCGAGCCGCGCTTTTCCATCGTCGGTTCGCTGCCGTCGATGATCACCACCGTCCAGGCGTCGCCGGCGGCCGCAGCGCGCCAGGCCATGGCGCTGACGACCACGCGCTCGTTCGGCGAGGTCTCGTACTGGAAAGCTTTGCGCTCGTCCCAGCCGTTGCGCGGCGCCTGCGGCACGGCGAGCTTGAGAGGGCGCTTGAATCCCGGTTGGTAGGCCGCCCAGCCCGCGGCGGCGGCGGCCTCGGCGTCCTTCGCCGAAACGTCGACGATGGCGATGTGGGTGTCCGGCTCCGGCGGATCGAGTACGGTCACCGGTCCCCGGACAGTCGACTTCCAGCCGGCCGGCACGGTGAAGGTCGCGCCGGCGGGTGTGGCGCCCGAGGTCGCTTTCTCCTCCGGCGGCTGGGCGAGGAGGGGAGAGACCGCGAGCAGGCAGAGGACGAGGGCGAGGCCGGTACGGGTGCGCATGGAGGACTCCTTTCCTCTCAGTCTACAGGCGTGGTCGAGCCCGCCCTCGCTGGCGAGGGCTACCTCGCGGTCGCCACCGCCAGCTCAACCTACCGGCCGTGCGCGAGGTCGATGCCGATGCCAGCGATGCGGGCGACGATGGTTGCGCCGCCGGTATCGCCCGCGCGCACCACCAGCTGAAGGGGGCTGAAGGGCACTCTCATTGGCACCCTGATTGCGCCCATTTTTGGAGAAATCGTCTGGCTGGCACCTTGTTGTGGCACCTTGTCTTGCCACACCTGCCGCGTCCGATTCGAGGGATGCACATATGTATCACGGCGTGATACAATTGCCCTATGTCGAGTGTAAACGTCCGTGAGCTCAGGAACCGGGGTGGTGAGGTCGTCGAGCGGGTCGCGCGCGGCGCATCGGTCATCGTCACCAAGGGCGGAGCGGCCGTCGCGGAGCTCCGGCCGATTGCGAAGCCGGCGCTCGATCGCGAAACGTTGCTCACGCGCTGGAAGCGCTTGCCCCCGGTCGACGCGGAGGCGCTGAAGCACGATCTCGATCGCGTCCTCGACCCGTCGCTGTGAGCGATCCGGCAGCGGGCGCCGGGCTGCTGGATACCAGCACCCTCATCCTGATGCAGCGGCTCGAGGACCCGACGCGCTTGCCCGCGATCCCGATGATCTCGGCCGTGACCCTGGCCGAGCTGAGTGTGGGCCCGCTCGTCGCCACCAGCGAGCGCGAACGGGCAAGCCGGCTCGCCCTGCTGCAGCAGGTGGAGGCCGATTTCTCGCCCCTGCCGTTCGACGATGCGGCGGCGCGCTGCTTCGGTCGGGTCTCCGCGTCCCTGCGCCGTGCCAGGCGAAAGCCGGCCGCTCGCGCCTACGATGCGTTGATCGCCGCCATCGCGATGGCCCATGACCTGCCGATCTACACCGTCAACCCGCGCGACTTCGCCGGGATCGACGACTTGCGCGTCGTAGCGCTTCCGCACCCGGACCAGAAGTAGAGGAGAGCCCGGGCCGAACTCCCTGGACGCCGGGTGCCAGGCGGCTGCCTCGGCGGACGCCGCCCTGGGTGTATCCACGTACTTTCCGAACTCTCGAGAAGGCAAGTGATGAAAGCTGGATGGCAGATCTCGTCGGCAGGAGGATCGAGTCGGTGCTGGTCGCGAGGACGAAGAAGCGTGAGCTCACGCAGGTCTTTCTCGGCCTCGAAGGAGGGGAGTCCTTCGAGTTCCGGGGGGCCGAGTTCGGCTGCGCCGGGGGGCTCGAAAAAGGCGGCGCCGCCGAGGCCAAGGCCGACGCGGAGATGGGCGGCGCGGCACTCGTCGACTCTTATTCGGGGGGGGTGCTGCCCGTTTGAGCCGCGACGGCCCGGAGGCAAAAGGTGAGTCCTGGTGATTTCCCGCTGCCTTCAGGGTGCTGGGTTGAGCTGCGGAGCGGGGAGGAGCGCCACCAGTTGCGCTGGAAATCCACCTGCCACCGTTCCTCAGCACCGTTCCTGCTCCTTGAAAAACGCTCTGGGTCTTCCACAGGCGCCACGGGCCCCACAGGCCCGAAGGTGACGAAGACATTCGATCCGCCGGATCTCTCATAGACTGTGGACCAGAGATTGGCGGCCGGTCAGAAGTCCTCTGCCGGAAAGTTGCGTCTACCCATTGCGACAGACTGCGGTATCCGGGACGCATCCTGCGGGATTCGGACCGGTCGAAAGCGAGTTCGAGCCGCGAAATTGACCAGTCGACCCCCATCCAGGAAGGTGCGGACGTGCCGGGCCCGTGGGCAGCGGTGCCTGACCCTGTTGGCTGCGATGGCGTTATGGATGGGCATGCAGGCAATGTCGGCAGCAGGCGAGCCGACGGGCGGGGTCGATGCGCCCGTGGCGCCACGTTACGACGACACGATTCGCCATTTCGGTAGTGCCGAAGGCCTGCCGCAGAACAGCGTCAACGCCATCGTACAAAGCCGGGACGGCTATCTCTGGTTGGGCACCTATGGCGGCTTGACGCGTTTCGATGGCTCGCACTTCACCGTGTTTCGCAGCGTGGCGCACCAGGGTCCTTCGAGTGATCGCATTCTCAGCCTGTTGGAAGATCCCGAGAAACGCCTGTGGATCGGCACCGAGGACGCCGGAATCAACGTGCTCGAAGAGGGTCGATTCGTGCGCCTGGGCGTTTGCGCCGAACGCTGCCGAACGGGCAGCCTGCTGCTCGCCGATGCGCGTCTGCTTGCGGCGACCAGTGTCGGCCTGTTCGCGATCCAGACAGACGATCTGAGCGCCTCGCGGATTGGCCCCGAGCTGGCGCTCGAGTTCGTGGTGACTCATGCCGGCAAGCACTTTGTCGCCGGGCCGAGCGGGCTTTGGCAAGTCCATGGCGACGTGCTGGAAGCGATCGCCGGGCCCGGAGACAGCGCGTGGACGCGCCCGACCTTGCTGACCGTGGTCGACGACACACTGGTCCTGGGGCTGGAAAATGACCTCTATCGTCTGGGCGCTGAAGGCTGGCAGGTCTTCGATGCCAAGCAGCCCTTGCCGGGCATCTCGGTTGCGGTTCGCGATTCGGCGGGCAAGCTCTGGCTCAGCGACACCGCGGGTCACACGCAGCGCCAGATCGAAGGTGCCTCGGTAATGTACGAGGACTCGATCGAGGCGAACTCGATGGGCCTGGGCTCGGTGCACAGCCAGTGGGTGGATCGTGAAAACAATCTTTGGCTGGGCAGCAATGGCCGCGGTCTGTTCCGCATTCGCCCGGCGCGCATCGCGCTGCTCAATGACCGCCGCGCACGCTTTGACCTGCCGGGCCTGCCGATAGCCAGCGACGGTCGAGGCGGAATGTGGCTCGGGCTCCTCTGCGATGGTCTGCGGCATGTCGACGGGCGCGGCTCGGTGCGCTCCTGGCCGACGTTGGGAGAACTCGCCGGCAGCTGTGCGTGGTCCTTTCAGTCGACCACCGAAGGCGGCCTGTTGATCGGCACCGCGGACGGCAAGCTCGGCTTCCTTCCGAATCCGGACGCGGCCATCCGACAACTCACCACCTGGCCCAGCAAGGCCATTGTGCGCACGATTTTTCCGCTCGACCCGACGACGCTCTGGGTCGCGGTGGGCACGCAGACCGTGCGCGTCAGCCTGAATGCCAATCACGAGGTCATTGCTGAACACGACGAAGCCGCACTGAGCGGCATGCGCGTCCACTGGATCGCACCAGCCGGCAAGGGCGGCCACTGGTTCGCGGGCGACCAGGGCGTGTCGCGCCTCGTCGATGGCGAGGTGCGCGAGCACTGGGGAGTCGACGAAGGGCTCTCCAGTCGTTTTGCGCGCACACTTTTCGAGGATACCGACGGCAGCCTGTGGATCGGGACCTACGGCGGAGGCGTGAATGTGGTGCGCGATGGGCGCGTGTCGATCTACAACGAAGCCAACGGACTATTCGACGATGTAGCGTCCTGCATACTCGAGGACCGTGGTGGGCGACTGTGGCTGAGTGGCAACCGCGGCATCAGCATGATCACCCGCGAAATGCGAGCGGGTGCTGGCCACGAAGCGTCGCTGACCAGCGTCGGGTACGCGGCTGAAGACGGGTTGACACCCGTCGAAACGAACGGTGGTTCCCAGTCGGCGTGCCTGGTCGATGCGGCCGGCCGCCTGTGGTTTCCGCTGGTGTCGGGCTTTGCCATGGTCGACCCCGAACGGGCGATCGCTGGCACCTCAGCCGCCAAGACGCCGCTGATCGAGAGCGTGCGCGTGGATGGTCAATCGGTGCTTTTCGCCGACGGCCTGCAACTGGAGTCTTCGGCGCGCAATCTGGAGATTCACTATTCCGCGCCCAGCCTGGCGACGCCCGACAATACGCGCTTTCGCTTTCGCTGGACTGGCGACTCCGAGTGGACCGACACCGGCACTCAACGCTCGCTTTACTACCCGTTGATTCCGTGGGGTGAACTGCAGTTGCAGATTGCCTGCAGGATCGGCGGTGGCCCCTGGTCCGAGCGGCCGGCGTTCCTGAAGATCGTCCACCCTCTGCCCTGGCAGCGGCGACCGCTGCTGTGGATCGCCATCCTGTTGACCGCGGTGTTCCTGACCTGGGGCGGTCGTCGGGGCGTCGGCTGGTACCTGCGGCGTCGCCACGAACGTGAAGCACGCCCGATTCTCGAGCGCGCTGATCGATTGGCGCTGGACAATCAGCTCCTGACCGACCAGGCGCAACGCGATGGGCTGACCGGTGTCGCCAATCGACGGCACTTCGACCATCTGTTGGCCGAGACCGCGTCCCAGCGCGGACGCTCACCGATTCCAGTGTCGCTGTTGTTGATCGACGTCGACGAGTTCAAACGCTTCAACGATCATTTTGGCCACATCGCTGGCGACGATTGCCTGCGCGCGGTTGCAAAGGCGATGCAACAGGAGGTGCCCGAGCCGCATCACCTCGCGCGCTACGGGGGTGAGGAGTTTGCAGTCTTGATGAGTGGTGCCGACGCCGGGCAGGCGCAAGCCCTGGCCCAGCATTTGCGCCACTGCATCGCCGACTTGAAGCAACCGCAGGCGCCTGGCGCCCAGCACGCCTATGTGACCTTGAGCATCGGCATCGCCAGCCAGCAGGCGGGCCACGTCGGCCGGCTGTCCGATCTGGTGGCCAGCGCCGATAGCGCGATGTATCGAGCCAAGCGCAGCGGACGCGACCGCATCGAAGGGGATGGCAGCATCTGATGGCGGATGTGGCGGTCAGAAGAGCGGAGATCGCCCCGAGCTCCACGCCGGCTCATGGGCGCTGACATTCCAACCCGCTCAGCCTGGAGATTTTTGCGCCAAACTCTCGACTGAGCTCGAGTCGGGGACGAGCGTTGCGCTCTTCGCCGACACGGCGAGAAGGCATCTCGATGCCGTCGACCCGAGCGACGATGCGCTCGACTTCGGGCGGGGTCAGGTGGAGGAGGACTGCGAAGCCTTCCGCCCAGGCAAACCTGCGTCACCGAAGCAGCGAGGGGATTCGCGGAGTCGTCCTGGATGCCGCTTGGGTGCATAGTGATCCCTCAGAACTGCCGGATCACGCGTGATCGTCCTCGCAGCAGACTTCGCACGCGTCGCCGCACGCTGGTGTTACCTTGCCCGCGCGGTGCAGATCTCCGAACGCCTCGGCTCGAGCTGCATGGCCTTCCTCGCCCTCTTGTCTGCCGTCGCGCCGCTCCCGACTGTCGCCCAGCTGCTCGGCCCCGAATACCAGGTCAACAGCTATACGACGGGAGATCAGGCCTATCCGGCGATCGGCTCCGATGCCGCCGGTGGCTTCGTCGTGGTCTAGCCTGACCTTTTCACCGACTTCGACTGCGGCGCCGCATCTGCCCATGTCTGCTGCGTTGCGCTCACGACCCGTCCACGGGACGGGTGCCCCGCCTGCTCGACGTACTGAAAGTACGTCTGCGCGGGCCTCGGTCGCGACGCCTTGCAGCCACGGGCATCTGCGACGCCTCGCTACGAACCCGGTGAGAAGGTCAGGCTAGACGAGCGCCGGGCAAAGCGGCTCCGGCAGCGGCATCTTCGGGCAGCGCTTCGATCCCTCGGCCGGTGCGGTGGGGAGCGAGTTCCAGGTCAACTCCTCTACGACCTCGGCCCAGACGGTGCCGGTCCTTACGGCCGGCGCCGGCGAGAGCATCGTCGCGGTCTGGCTCAGCGATCCGGGAAAGGACGGATTGGGTGGCGGCGTCTTCGCCCAGAGGTTGGCGCCGAGACCGTTTCAGGACGGCTTCGAATCGGGCGACATCTGCGCCTGGAGCATGGCGGTCGGTAGCGGCGGCAGCTGCCCCTGAGGGCCTGCGCGACTGCCGAACTTGCAAGGAAGCTGCCGACGCCGATCGGGATTTGCCGGGGAAACGGGTGAGGTCTTTCCGATCTCGGTTCTGCGCCCACCGTGGTCTGGCGCCGCCGATTGGAGTTGGCGAACGCCCGTGATTCCTGTCTAATCTGCCCATCGTGTCCCGCGCCTCGCTCACCCGGTTCGCCTGGCTGTCCATCGCGGCGGCGCTGGTGACGATCGGGCTGAAGACCGCTGCCTATTTCATCACCGGATCGGTCGGGTTGCTTTCGGACGCGGTCGAGTCGCTGGTCAACCTCGTCGGCGGCATCATGGCGCTGGCGATGTTGACCGTGGCGGCGCGGCCGGCGGACGAGGATCACGCCTACGGCCACAGCAAGGCCGAGTATTTTTCCAGTGGCGTCGAAGGCGGGCTGATTCTCGTCGCGGCGGCGAGCATCGGCGTTGCGGCGGTGATGCGACTGATTTCTCCCCACCCGCTGGAAGCTGTCGGGCTCGGTCTGCTGGTGTCGGTCGCGGCTTCGGCCGTCAACCTGGGCGTCGCGCTGGTGATCTTGCGGGCAGGCCGCGCTCACAACTCGATTACCCTCGAGGCCAACTCGCACCATCTGCTGACCGACGTGTGGACCTCCGTCGGCGTCATCGCAGGCGTCGGTCTGGTCGCGCTGACTGGCTGGCTGTGGCTGGATCCCGTGGTGGCTTTGCTCGTGGCGCTGAACATCGTGTGGACCGGCACCCAGATCGTGCGACGCTCGATTGCCGGATTGATGGACATTGCGCTTCCCGCCAGGGACATGATCGCCGTGCGTAAAGTCCTGCAGACCTATGAGCAGACGGGTATTCAATTCCATGCCTTGCGCTCACGGGAGTCCGGCGCCCGGAAGTTCGTTTCGACGCACGTTCTCGTTCCTGGCGCCTGGACGGTGCATCGCGGCCACGAGCTGCTGGAGAAGATCGAAGCCGACATCCGCCGCGCGCTGCCCGAGGCCGTGGTCTTCACGCATCTCGAATCCCTCGACGATCCGGCTTCGTGGGACGACGAGACGTTCGAAGGCGGCAAGTCGAGAGTCCTGCCGACGACCTGATCCGGTTGGACGGGTTTCGTCACCCGACGGTCAACTGTTGGAATTCCATCGCACGGTGCGCTCGCGTTGTTCATCATGTGCGCTCTTTCGGGTGCGGTCTGCGCCGCGCCCATTTGCGGTTCAGCTGCTGGAGCCGGAGTCCAGGGAACGTCGGATTCCAGGACACTGGATCTGGCGAAGGCCGCAGAACTTTTGGAGGACAACGGATGAAATGCTCACGCCGGTTCGCAGGGATCGTCCTCGGAGCGCTGGTCGCCGGTAGCGTGCTCGCGGCTGGATCTCGCGACCTCGAGGCGACGCGGGCGGAGGCGACGAAGGGCGATGTCGCGGCCCAGTTGTCGCTTGCTGGAGCGTTCATGTTCGGGGATGGTGTCGCGCGCGATGAGGCCGAGGCACTGAAGTGGTACCGCCTCGCCGCCGAACAGGGGAGCCCCGACGCACAGATGTCTCTCGGGATGATCTACGCCAGCGGGGAAGGCGTGACGAAGGATGAGAAGCTGGCGGTCGGGTGGTTCCGCCTCGCGGCTGAGCAGGGTCTCGTCGAGGCGCAGGCGATGCTCGCCGGGATCTTCGCCACCGGCCAGGGCGTGCCGCAGGACGAGAAGGAGGCGGTGAAGTGGCTGCGTCTCGCCGCCGCCGAGGGCGATGCGGCATCGCAGAACAACCTCGGGTGGATGTGCGCCAACGGCCGCGGTACCGCGAAGGCTCCGAAGGAGGCGGCGAAGTGGTACCGGCTCGCTGCCGACCAGGGGTTCCCGGCCGCGCAGTTGACCGTCGGACAGATGTACTCCGCGGGCTTCACCGTGGCGAAGGACGACGCGGCGGCCCTCCGCTGGTACCGGCTCGCTGCCGATCAGGGCCTGCCCGAGGCCCACATGATCCTCGGACAGGTCTACGCGCTGGGGATGGGCGCGCCGCAGGATCTCCTCGCGGCCTACCTCGAGTACTCGCTGGCCGCCGCCGACGGCGTGGCGGGCGCCGCGCAGGAGCGCGATCGGCTGGCCGCGAAGTTGACGCCAGCGGACCTCCAGGCCGCCCAGGCGAAGACCACCCAATCGGTCGCGAAGCTCGGCGGCAGGTAGAGCGGCCGCAGCCCGTCGGCAAGCTCGCAGTGCAGCCCAGCCCGCGCTCAGCGAGGGTGGCAGCGAGGGTGCTGGCAGCGAGGCGATTTCCCGGATCGTGACGCCCTAAGTGGAGAAGTCGAGGCCCACCCCCTTCGGTACGGGGCGGTGCCACTCCGTGGGGTGGCTGGGGCGAGGGCCCTCGATGTTACGTTGCCGCGCAAGTGAATCAGCGAATCGCTGTTCTGGAGGCCACGGTCGCAGGTCTGACCGGGGAGCTCAAGTCGGTCGCCGGGCGTCTGGCGGTGCTCGAGGCCCGCTTTGCGGAGCGTCCCCTGGCGGCGCCAACCATTCCGCCGGACGCCGCCTTCTCCGCGGCTGCGGAACCGGCGGCTGCATCCTCCGCCCTGCCAACGGGTATCGACGCAACGGCAATCCCGCCCGGGCTGGCGATCCCCGACCGCCACACCCTGCTGCGCTTCGTCACCCTGGGCGGCCGCTCGTTGATGGTGCTCGGCGGCGCCTACCTGTTGCGGGCGATGACCGATGCCGGCACGCTCACGCCGGCGTTCGGCGTCGGCCTGGGCCTGCTCTACGCCGTGATCTGGCTCGCGTTGGGCCACCGCGCGGGTGCAGCCGGCTTGCCGCGGAGCGCCGTCTTCCACGGTCTGACCGCGACCGCGATCTCGTTTCCGCTGATCTGGGAGGCCACCGGGAGGTTGGCAGTTCTGCCGGCCCCCCTGGCGGCAGCCCTGCTGTTCGCCTTCACCGTCGCCGGCCTCGCCGTCGCCGTCCGGCACGATCTGCGCCTGCTGGCCTGGGCCACGGTCGCACTCGGCCTGGGCGCAGCCATCGGCTTGCTCTTCCGCACTCACGCCCCGATCCCCCTCGGGATTGCCCTGCTGGCACTCGGGACGTCGGTGCTTCAGGCGACCTATCGCCGGCAGTGGCGTCTGCTGCGCTGGCTGGGGACCACGGCGGTCGATCTCACCCTGCTGATCCTGTTCCTCCTCGCCGCGCGCCACGAACCTCCGGAGTGGCTGTCGACCGGCGTCGCCGTCGCCCTGCTGCTCGGCTTTGCCGCGCTCTACGTTGCTTTGCTCGCGCGCCGCACTCTGGGAGCCGAGGCGCAGGTCGGTGTCTTCGAGGTCTTCCAGATGGTGGTCGCGGTCGCCGTCGGAATCGGCGGCGCGGCGCGGCTGACCTCCGGCACCCTCGCCTGGGCGCTGGGGGCGGTCGTCCTCGTCCTGGCCGTTGCCGCTTACGCCTGCGCCTTCCGCGCGGTCGCGCCAGAGCGCGACCCGCGTCCGGGTTTGCTGCTCTACTCGTCGCTCGGTGCAGTCCTGGCGCTCGTCGCCCTGCGCCTGCTGCTGCCGCCAGCGGCGGCGCTCGCGGCGGTCGGCCTCCTTGCCCCGACGGCCGCCTGGCTGGGGATCTCTCTCCGCCGCCGGCTGCTCGAGGCCCAGTCGGCCTTCTTCGCCCTGGTTCTGGCGGTGCAGTCGGGCCTCTTGCGCCAGGCTGCCGATGCGCTTTTCGCGCCGGCCGACCATGAGTGGGTCCGCGTGTCGGCCGCCGGGCTCGCCGCCCTGGCCGTGGTCATCGCCTGTCGCGGCATCCTCCTGCGGCGACCGGCCGACGACAGCGACCGCTGGGTGCGTTGGGCGTCGAACTTTGCCCGCCTGGTGCTGACCGCGCTGCTGCTGACCGCGATCGGCGCGCTGGTGTGCGAGCTCCTCGCCCGGGCGCTCGCCGCGGCGCCGGGGGCAGGCGCCGACCGCGGCGCGCTTGCCGCTCTGCGGACCACGATCCTCGGCCTGGCGGCGGTGGTGCTAGCCCTGCTCGCGCGGCTGCCGCGGCTGCGGGAGGCCGGCTGGCTGGTCTACCCGACGCTCGCGGTCGGGGGGCTCAAGTTCGTCATCGACGACCTGCCGAACGGCCGCGCCGGGACGCTCTTCGTTTCGCTGCTGGTGCTCGGCGGGGCGCTGCTCGCGGTCTCCCGGCTGGGCGCCGCCGAAGCGGCGAGCGCCAATCGGCCCCCGGACTAGCTCGACGGCCGCCCGCGGAAACCCTCTGCGGCAGTTTTTTTCGCTCCAAATGGAGAAAAAGGGTCCGGATGGCCCGGTCGGGTCGGAAAATTGCTTACACGGGGACTAGACAAGCCTTCCCTGAGATGCCAGAATTCGCGGTCCACCCCGCTTGCGTCGCAAATCACGCGGCGGCATGGAGTTGGGGTGCAAAAGGCAGCAGATCAACAGGAGAGAGCCGCAAGATCCGCAAAGGATCCGAAAGTCGCGTCGCTGATCGGCTGCCTGAACGAGGCGCGGGTCCGGCGTTAGTCTGCGCCCACGTAGCTCAGCGGTAGAGCACTTCCTTGGTAAGGAAGAGGTCATCGGTTCAAGCCCGATCGTGGGCTCCATTTGATTGCCGGTTGGATGGGGCTGCAAGCAGTAGCTGAGTTTGACTACGAACCGCCCGTCCGCGGGCACGGCTGACTGGGGAGGAATTCGGGCGCCATGGGCAAGGAAAAATTCGACCGCACCAAGCCGCACGTGAACGTGGGAACGATCGGTCACGTGGACCATGGGAAGACGACTCTGACGGCGGCGCTGACGAAGGTGGCCGCGGACAAGGGCTGGGCGAAGTTCGTGCCGTACGACGAAGTGGCGAAGGCCTCGGAGTCGCAGGGTCGCCGCGACCCGACGAAGATTTTGACGATCGCGACGTCGCACGTCGAGTACTCGACGGCGAACCGTCACTACGCGCACGTCGACTGCCCGGGTCACGCGGACTACGTGAAGAACATGATCACCGGAGCGGCGCAGATGGACGGCG
>JBDTQT010000073.1:0-15965 GCA_039932055.1 Thermoanaerobaculia bacterium | reverse complement strand
TCCCCTCCTCGAGCAGCACGCCGATGGCGGTCGCCGACCAGACGAGGCCCTTGATGCCCATCCCCGCCTCGGTCAGCCCGAGGTGGAGCGGTTGGCGGGTGCGTTGGGCGAGCTCGCGATAGACCGCGATCAGGTCGGACGGCCGGGAGACCTTGCAGGAGATGATGATCTGATTTTCGCTGAGCCCGCTCTCCAGCGCGAGCTCGGTCGATTGCAGCGCCGACAGCACCATGCAGTCGTTGAGGATCTCCTCCGAGGAGAGGCCGAGGTCGCGGTCGGTGTTCTCCTGCATCCTCGCCATCACCAACTCCTGGTTGAGCGAGCCGCCGTTGACGCCGATACGCACGGGTTTGCCGCGCTCGGCGGCGATCCGGACGATGGTGGTGAACTGCTCGTCGCGCTTCCTGCCGTAGCCGACGTTGCCCGGATTGATGCGGTACTTGTCGAGCGCGGCGGCGCAGTCCGGGAACTGGGTAAGAAGGAGATGCCCGTTGTAGTGGAAGTCGCCGATCAGCGGCACGTTGCAGCCGGCGTCGAGCAGGCTGCGCTTGATCTCGGGCACCGCCGCGGCGGCCTCGGCGACGTTCACCGTGATGCGCACCATCTCGGAGCCTGCCTCGGCGAGAGCCAGGCACTGTTCGAAGGTCCCGCGCGCGTCGGCGGTGTCGGTATTGGCCATCGACTGCACGACGATCGGGGCGCCGCCGCCGACCGTCACGCCGCCGACGGGCACTGCCAGGGTCGAGCTTCTGCGGATCAGCGACATGCCGGAATCTCCTTTGCCGTTCGCCACGCTCTCCAGGACCTGCGCCCGCGCGCGCTCTCCAGGCCCTGCCAGAGCGGCTCGGGAGCGACCAGTTCGGGGATCGCCATCAGGTCTTCTGCGGTTTTGCCTGGCCGGAGTGCTTGGCCGCTTCGACACCGGCGCTCAAGAGGGGAAGATACTGCTCCTCTTCCTGGGCGAAGTGAAGCCGCAGAATGGCGTGCGAGCCATAGAGGATGCGGCGGAGATCCGTCTTGTCTTCCGGCGCCAGCGGCCCCTCGGGGAGCTCGTCGACCAGGCGGCCGAAGAGCCGCACCTGATGGGCGATTTCGAGGTGGGCGCGGCTCATCGTGCCGGTCGGATCGTCGCCGCCGAGCAGGCTCGCGACCAGCGGATAGACCGTCGCGTCCTCCTGGCGTTCGTGCGGAATGAGGTCGTGGTCGAGGAAGGCGCGCAGGTCCCGGAGCGCGGCCCGCAGCGCCTCTGGCGGCAACTGGTCGAGCTGGTCGGCAACGACACGCAGGTTCTCGACCTTCGGCAACAGCGAGGCATGCTCTTCGCGGAAACGCTCGCCGAGATCGCGACTGCTATCGGGAGCCGCCGGCGGGCGCCGTCCGCCTGAAAGCGCGCGCAGCGCGTTGAGGATGACGGCGACATCGATCGCCTCCTGCAGCAGGGCGCCGGCGACCGGCGTCAGTCGACCGGCGGCGGCGAAGAGCATCGCGGCAAGCGACAGGCCCATGCCGACGACCACGCTCTGCAGCGCGATGCCGCGGGAACGGCGGGCGATCTCCATCGCCTCGGCGAGACGGCCGAGGTGGTCGACCGTCAGGACGACATCGGCCGCCTGCGCCGAGGCGGTCGCGCCGCGGGCTCCCATGGCGACTCCGACGTTGGCGACGGCGAGCGCCGGAGCATCGTTCAGGCCGTCCCCGACCATGACGGTGATACCGCGCCCGGATTCGCTGCGCACTGCGTCGACTTTCTCGGACGGGGAACGCTCGGCGAGCACGAGGTCGGCGCCGACGCCGAAGCCGACGGTCTCGGCGACCTCCGGATGATCGCCGGTAATCATCACCACGCGCTCGATTCCCGAGCGCCGCAGGGCGCGGATGGTGCTGCGGGCATCGGTGCGAATCGGGTCGTGGAGCACCAGCGTCGCGGCGGTCTCGTCGGAAATCGCCACCCAAACGCTGGAGGTGCCTTCGAGAGCCGTGCTGCGTCGTACCTGGCGCATGGCCGAGGTGAGCGGCCGGTCGCGGGCGACCCAGGCGAGTTTGCCGAGAGCGACGCGCAGGCCGTCGACTTCGCCCTCGATGCCCTCGCCGTGATGCTCGAGCACTGCCGTCGGAAAGGACAGCGCCAGCCCCTTGTGGCGGGCGGCGCCGACCAACGGCGCGGCGAAGACGTGCGGCGAAACCTGGTCGAGCGAAGCGGCGAGACGCAAGATCTCGTCAGGCGGGAACGAGCCGTAGACGTGCACTTCGCGCAGGGCGGGACGGCCGGTCGTCAGGGTGCCGGTCTTGTCGAGCAGCAGGACGGTCGCCCTGCCCAGGGTCTCGAGCGGCGCGCCACCCTTGACGATGATGCCGCGCGAGGCGCAACGCGACAGCCCGGCGACGATCGCCACCGGCGCGGCGAGAATCAGCGGGCAGGGCGTCGCCACGACCAGCACCGCGAGGGCGCGGACCGGATCGCCGCTCCACCACCAGGCGAATGCCGCCAGCGCGAGAGTCAGCGGCAGAAAGATCAGGGCGTAACGGTCGGCAAGCCGCACGAAAGGCGCTTTCGAGGTCTGCGCCTCCTGCACCAGGCGGACGATGCCGGCGTAGGTGCTCTCGTCGGCGCTGGCCACCGCCCGCAGGTCGAATGGGCCGCCGGCGTTGACCACGCCGCTGCGCACCGGGTCGCCGTCGGCGCGGGTGACCGGGCGCGACTCGCCAGTGAGCGTCGACTCGTCGAGGACGGCGGAGCCGTTGACGGCAAAGCCGTCGACCGGCACGATCTCGCCGGTCTTCACCAGCAGAAGGTCGCCGGGACGGACGTCCTGGATCTCGGGCGTCGTCAGGGCGCCGTTCTCGTAGCGATGCACGATGCGCGGCGCATGCGCGAGAAGGGCGTCGAGCTCGCGTCGCGCGCGGGCGTCGGCGAACGCTTCGAGCGCGAGGCCGCCCGAGAGCATGAGGGCGATGATCGCTCCCGCGGCGTACTGGCCGACGACGAGCGCCGCCGCCATGGCGAGGAGCGCGATGACATCGACACCCGGCTTGCCGCGGCGCAAGTCGCGGATGACCGAGAGCGTGAGCGGCACGAGCATCACCGCCGTGGTCGCCGCCCAGAGGATGTCGGCGGTGATCCCGAAACCCGAGGCCCAGGCAGCGGCGCCGGCGAAGATCCCGGTCAGGGTGAGGCCGACGAGCAGGCGGTTCATGGCAGGGAGTGGAGCGTGCGCCCAGGTGTCGCAGGCATTGAGCGTCGCGACATGGGCTCAGCCGTTCAGAACGAGATGCTTCTCGACGCGGCGGAAGCGGCCGTCTTCGGCCGGTTCGAATAGATGGCAGAGTTTCATCTCGCCACCATAGACGTGCAAGGTGACAGAAACCCGGTCGGGCAGGGCGTTCGTCAGAGTGTGGTACTCGAACGGCGGAATCAGCGCGCCGGACGATCCGGCCAGGGCATGGACGCGGCCCCGCTCGGCGAAACGGTAGAGACCGTTGTGAGCCTCGGGGGCCGGTGCGGCGCCGGCTCCGGCCGGTTCGACGATCTCGTACTGGACGACCGACATCTCACCGGCGACGACGCCTTCGACGCACCAGATGCCGCCGTGGTCGTGCAGCGCGGTTCCCTGGCCCGGTCCCCAGGTCATGACGATCGCGTCGTACCCCCGGGCGTCGTCACGGTGCAGCAGGCGGCGGGCATAGGTATGCGACAGCGGCTCGAAGTAGCGCTGCGGCAGCTGGATGCGCCCGGCCCGGATGAGATCCGAGAGCGCGCGCTTGACGGCCGCCGTGGTGCGATGGACGTCGCCGAGCTCGACCGCGCGATCGAGCTGGTGGATCAGTTCGGCGATGCCCGCGGGATGGGGCTGGTGCGAGTTCTGCACGAGGTGGCGAGGCTATCAAATTCGCCTTCCGGTTTGACCGCTTCGCGCGCGCCGTCGTATCGTTCCGCGAAGGATTCTACAGGGGGTTGCCGAGCATGCACGACTTCGGAAGCGGTGGCGGATTCGCTCGTCGGCTGGGTGGAAATCTGGCGGTAGCTGCGGGGCTGCTGTTCGCCGGGGCGGCCCACGCCGGGGGCAACTTCGACCTGCTGAAGTTCCGGTCGATCGGTCCGGCCGTCGGCGGGCGTGTCTCCCGGGTCACCGGCGTCCCCGGCGATCCGCTCACTTTCTACGCCGCGACGGCGCAGAGCGGTGTCTGGAAGTCGATCGACGGCGGCCACCAATGGAAGCCGATCTTCGACGAGCAGACCCTGCTCTCGACCGGCGCCATCGCCATCGCGCCGTCGGACGCGAACGTGGTCTACGTCGGCACGGGCGAGGCCAATATCCGCGGCAACGTCCAGCCCGGCAACGGCATCTACAAGTCGACCGATGCCGGCCGTTCCTGGAAACATGTGTTCGATCAGGAGGGGCAGATCGGCAAGATCGTCGTGCACCCGACGGATCCGCAAGTCGCCTTCGCCGCACTTCTCGGGCATGCCTTCGGGCCGAATCCGGAGCGCGGCGTCTATCGCACGCTCGACGGCGGCGCGAGCTGGACCCGGGTGCTCGGAGTCGATGCCGACACCGGTGCCTCCGACGTCGCTTTCGACCCCGGGAATCCGCACATCCTGTTTGCCGGCCTCTGGCAGGCGCGCCGCTTCCCCTGGGGGATGACGAGCGGCGGGGCGGGCAGCGGCCTCTATCGCTCGGCCGACGGCGGTGAGACCTGGACCCGGCTCACCGGTAAAGGGCTGCCCGAAGGAATCTGGGGCAAGGTTGGGGTGGCGGTAGCGCCGACCGATGGCGCTCGCGTCTACGCGCTCATCGAGGCGGAGAAAGGCGGTCTCTTCCGTTCGGACGACGGCGGGACGACCTGGCGGCTCGCCAGCGGCCACCATGCGCTGCGCCAGCGTCCTTGGTACTACTCGACGCTGACCATCGATCCCACGAACGCCGACGTCGTCTGGTTTCCGCAGGTGGCGCTGCTGCGCACCATCGACGGCGGGCGGACGATCCAGTCGGTCGACGGCATCCATCACGGCGACGTACACGATCTCTGGATCGATCCGCGGGTGCGCGAACGGCTGATCATCGGCAACGACGGTGGCATCGACTTGTCGGTCGACGGCGGCGGGCACTGGTTCGCGCCGCCGCAGCCCTGGTCGCAGTTCTACAACGTCGACGCCGACGATCGGCAGCCCTACCATGTCGGCGGTACCGTGCAGGATGAAGGCACCGCGACCGGCCCCTCCGACAGTCTGCGCGCCGAAGGGATCATCCTCGGCGACTGGAAGGCTGCGGGCGGCGGCGAGGCCGGCGACTTCGTCTTCGACCGCGGCGCGGAGGGGGTCGTCTATGCCGGCGAGTACGGCGGAATCATGACCCGATGGGAGGAGAAGTCCGGCAACGAGCGCAACATCTCCTACTATCCGACGAATCCCTCCGGACACGGCGCCGAGGACCTGCGCGTCCGCTTCCAGTGGACGGCGCCGCTGCTGGCGTCGCGCCGCGAGCCCGGCGTCCTCTACCACGGCTCCAACATTCTCTTGCGGACGGCGGACGGTGGGCAGACCTGGAAGCAGATCTCGCCCGACCTGACTCGCAACGACAAGGAGAAGCAGAAGTGGTCAGGCGGTCCGATCACCGGGGATAACACCGGAGTCGAAATCTACGACACGATCTTCGCGCTCGCCGAGTCCGCGCTCGCGGCTGGCGAGCTCTGGGCCGGCACCGACGACGGGCTGCTGCAGGTGACCCGCGACGGCGGCGCCAACTGGACCAACGTGACTCCGGCGGGGGCTCCGGAGTGGGCCACGGTCGAGTCGATCGCCCTCTCCGGGAGCGCCTCCGGCACCGTCTGGGCCGCCGTCGACGCCCACCGCCTCGACGATCTTCGCCCATACCTCTATCGCACCCGTGACGGCGGGCAGACATGGGAGAACGTCGTCCAGGGCCTGCCCGCCAACGCCTATGTCCTCGCCGTGCGCGAGGATCCCGAGGTCCCCGGCCTGCTCTATCTCGGGACGCGCGTCGGCCTCTTCCTGTCGCGCGACGGCGGCGACCACTGGGAGGCCTTCAAGCTCAACCTGCCGCCGGTGGTGGTGACCGACATCGAGGTGAAGAACAGTGACCTGGTCGTCGCGACGAGCGGACGCTCGCTGTGGATCCTCGACGATCTCTCCGCCGTGCGCGCCTGGAGTAGCGAGACCGCCGCCAAGCCGCTCCATCTCTTCCCGACCCAGCCGGCGCGGCGTCTCCAGATCCAGAACGGGTGGAGCGCCGAGGCGGTGGGCGAGAACCCGCCGCGTGGGGCGATCGTCCACTATTCCCTGGCAGCGAAAGTGGACGGCGAAGTGGTCCTCGAGGTCTTCGACGGAGAGGGCCGCCGAGTGCGCCGACTCTCGAGTATCGCGGAGCCGCAGATCTACCCGGCGGACGACCCGGATGAGCCGATGAAGGAGCCGGAAGCCGTGCTTTCGCCGGCGGCGGGTCTCCATCGTGCCGTCTGGGATCTGCGCTGGGAAGGTGCCCGGCGGCTCGAGAATGCCAAGGTCGACCTGGGAGATCCGACCGTCGGACCGCTCGCGACACCGGGCACCTACCGTCTCCGTCTCACGGCCGGCGGTCGGACGGAAGAGACCACGCTCTCCGTGCTCCCCGACCCGCGCTCCCGGGTGAGCGCCGCCGATCTCGCGGCGCAGCTGGCGTTCGCGCTCGATGTGCGGAGCCAGATCGAGCGCGTCGTCGCCGGTATCGGTGACCTGCGGGCGATCCAGGCGCAGGCGGACGATCTGGCACAGCGGTTGACGGGCGATGGGCGAGCCGCCGACCTGGTCGGCGCCGCGAAGCGCGTGAGCGTGGCCGCCGCGGCACTCGAAGCCCGGTTCCACAATCCGCGGGCCGAGATCGTGTACGACATCCTGCAGCAGCGTGGCGGCACGCAGTTGCACTCGAACCTGGCATTCCTCTATGTCTCGGCGCTTTGGGGCGAAGGGGCGCCGACCCAGGGTGTGCGCGAAGTCGCCGCCGAGCTCGCGGTGAAGCTCAAGGAGCTCGAAGGCCAGCTGGCGGAGTTGAAGAGCGGCGATCTGGCCGAGGTCGAGCGCGAGGCGCGGACGCTCAATCTGCCGCGCGTTCTGCTCAAGCAGTCGATCGAGGCCGAGGAGCTCGAGTAGGGGACGCGGCGCCGGGCCGGACCAGCCCGGTTCAGTTGATCTGCGCGGGCGTCGTGTCGTCCAACTCGAGCTTCGTCACGCCTTCGGTATCGGCGCCGAGCGCGGGAGACGATTCCGCAGCGGTGCCGGGGACCATGACGGCGGGCGGGGTGGCTGCAGGAGCGACCGCGGGTCGAGCCGCCGGTTTCGCAACGATGGGTGGCGCGGTCTCCGGATCGGCGGGCTCCTGGCCGGTGCGGTGGAGCAGCTCGACGGCGGCGAGACGGTAGGCATGCGCGCCGGCGGCCTGGGGAAACCACTGAAAGATCGTCTGCCCGCTCGCTGGCGCTTCGGCCAGCCGGACGTTCACCGGGACCTCGCAGTCGAAGACCTTGTCGCCGAGCTTCTCGCGCAGCAGCGTCGCCTGGGTGCGCGCCGACTTGGTGCGGTTGTCCACCATGGTGAGCAGTACACCGAGAAAGCCGCTCGCTCGGCCGTAGCGTCCGGCGAGGCGCTCCGAGGCCTCGAGCAGCGGCTGGATGCCGTCGAAGGCGAGAAAGTGGGGCACGGCCGGCACGATGAAGTGGTCGCTCGCGATCAGGGCCGACTGGGCGAGAGTGTTGAACGACGGCGGGCAGTCGAGCAGGACCCAGTCGTAGGCAGCGGCTACCGGCTGCAGCACCTCGCGCAGCCGCGCCTCGCGGTTGCGCACCTGGGCGAGCTCGACATCGGCGTGCATCAGGTCGGCGGAGGCGGTGACGAGGTCGACCAGCGGCGTCAGCGTCGGGCGAATCGCCTGCGTCATCGGCATCTTGCGGAACAGCACGTCGTGGATCGACGGTGCGAGGTCGCCGCGCGCGATGCCCAAACTGATCGAGGCCGACGCTTGCGAGTCGAGATCGACCACCAGCACCCGCTTGCCGAGGCGCGCGAGCGCCCCCGCCAGGCTCACGACGCTGGTCGTCTTGCCCACCCCGCCCTTGCGGCTGATGACGGCGACGATCATCCTTGGAGCGCGATCCTAGCGGATTTCGCAGCTCCGCAGAGAATCTGGCCTGCAGGGCCGAAGCCGGAGTCTGACGACGAGGCGCCCATCCCCGTGAGGTTCGCCGAGTTGAGGTCGAGGCGCAGAGGTTGGCTCGGTTTCCGGCACGCTACGCCCGTAGACCGAGCCCTTATCGACGGCAAACATTCCCCTTGACCCGGCCGGCGGGGGGGGGGTACGCTCGAAAAAGCTGAGTCGCGGCTCTCTCCGGGCAGATTCAGTTCGTGCGTGGGACCGACGATATGAAGTCAAGCCTGTCGAGCGACAATTGCTTGATCTTCGCCAGACCTCTGATCGAGGCCCGCAGTCGGAGTAGTCTGGGCTTCGGACGAGGCCCCCCGACTTGCGCCGACTAGGGCAGATTCCTTCGAACACTCCCTGACGAAGTTCATCAGCCAGATCGCATTCCAAGGAGGCCCTCACATGAAGACGCGCATCCCACTTGTTTCCACGCTGCTCGTTTTCGCCTTGATGATGTTCAGTTTCGCTTCAAAGATGAGCTCGAGTGATCCGTGTTACCTCTGCAGGGCGGGGGAATGCCATACGCAGACCAGTGGGGATGTGGCCTGCGACGCTTGGCAGGCCGGGTGTATCTCTGGTGGAGGTCCCTGCCCCTGACGCAAACGGCGAGCGTCAAGTCGCGATGGAGATGGCATGTAGGTAGGCTCCAAGATGACGCTGGTCTCCCGCCGGCGCTACCTCCGCCGGCGGGGCCTCTTGCTCCCGGAGGACGAAAGCTCATGGTGCGCCGCATCTGCGTCCTGCATTTCTTTTCGCTCATGGCTCTCGCGGTTCAGGTTCGAGGTGGCGAAAGGGTCGTGGAAATGACTGTCCGTGTGCCCACTGGCCTCGCGCTGCCCTCGGATGCCGCGCTGGTGGCCTATTCGCCCTGGCACCAAGAGCCGCTGACTCTGGGGCCGGTGGCCTCGTCGAAGTTCGAACTGCCCTCCGCTGGCACCTGGACCCTGCAAGTGCGTGGCACCGGTATCTACTCGGCGCCAAGGGAAGTCGCCATTCCCGGACGTGCTGACTTTGAGCTCGAGCCGGGAGTCGGACTCCGGGCTGCTCTTGTCAGCGAGGAGCTGCAGAAGCTTCCGTCGAACGCAGTCGTCCGCGTCTCGCGCTGCGGCAGCCGTCAGCCGCTCGGCGAACTCGTCTGCCCGGTTTCGAGGCTTGGAAAGCTCTCCTGCACGGTTCCGACAGGATGCCTGGACCTTCGAACTCGTGTGCGCGGGTTCGTCGCCCACTACGCCTGGGGTCAGGCCAGCGAGCGCGACGGAGTCGACCTGGGAGCGCTGCTCCTGGTTCCGGGAGCGTCGATCGCCGGGTCGATCTCGACTGAGGATGGGCGTGCTCTGGACGCCTCCGCGACGGTTCGCGCCCGCCTTCAGCGCTTCGGAGTCGAGAGAAAAGCGTTGGGAGCCGGTCAGGCGCAGGACGAGCTCGAGGTCAAGCCGGACTCGCGTGGGTTCTTTCAGATCTCGGAACTCGCCGCAGCCAACTACGAGGTCGTCGCCTCTCAGAAGGGCTATCAGGATGCCGTCGCATCCAGAGTCGCGGTACGCGAAGGTCTGGAAACCGCGCTCCTTGCGCCTCTCACCCTTTCGAAGCCTCGTAGCGCCTCGATTCAGCTCGACCCGGCGCTCGGGCCGGCAGGTGAACCGTGGCGCGTGCGCCTGGATCAGATGGATCCCACGGGCATTCTCCCCATCGATACGAAGGTCGCCGACGAGCTCGGATTCGTCGAGTTCCCGCAACTCGCGCCGGGCAAGTACGGCGTTCTGATTCTGGACGGGCGCTCGCCGGCACCTTTCCTGACGCAGGAGATCGAGGTAGCCGAGCCATCGCAGACGTTCTTCGTCACGCTCGACCTGCTTCCGCTCGAGGGTATCGTTACGCTCGGCGGAGAGGCTCTGCCCGAGGCGGAGATCAAGTTCAGTGGCGGGCAGGGGCCGAAAACGGCCCGTTTCACGACCGATTCGAAGGGCAGGTTCCGCGGGGCTCTGCCTTCAGCGGGAATTTACGGCATCGCGATATCAGCGGACTCTCCACCCTTGCAGCGCTCGCTGCTGCGAAGGGAGGTACGAAAGCCGAAAGGCAAGTCGACGGCGGAGATCGAAATCGATCTGACGGATGGGCAGATCGAGGGCGAGGTCGTCGACGAGTCCTCGAACGGCGTGCGGGATGCTCTCGTCGAACTGAGGCCCGAAGGGCCGGATGAAGCTGCGATTGCCGCGCGAGCCGATCGCGACGGAAAGTTCTCGTTCCGGGGTTTGCCGCAGGGCTCCGTCACGATTCGGGCAGCGAGCGACTCCGCGGAGAGTGAGACCCAGGTCGTTGAGGTCTCGGAAGACCTCGCGGCAGAGGTGCGCCTCGTAGTGCGGCCCAAGAGGCGCGTTCGAGGGTCTGTCGCGGATTCCTTCGGGCCTGTCGCTGCGGCGACGACCTTCGTCCGTGAGTTTGGAGGAGTTCTCAACCGGGGCGAGGAGGTCTTGTCGGCGGTCGACGGCTCCTTCGCCGTCTCCTTGCCGCGAGAGGTGTCGATGGCGCACGTTCGCGTTGGCGCACCTGGACGGTCGATGTATCTGCGGCGACACGACTTGAACGACGCGAATGTCCGCGTGGACCTCTCGATCGCGGGCGGTGCCGTCGAGGTCTTGTACCCTCCCGAGTCATGGAAGTCGGTCTTCTTCCTGCACGGCGGCGCCAGCGAGTGGTTCGGGCCCTTTCAGGCCTGGGCAGCACTCAACGAGGCGGACGGCGGTCTTCGAGACTTCGCCAATGGCCGTCTGGTCGTACCGAGACTCGGACCGGGGCCCTGGTCCGTCTGTCTCGTCGACCCGGGAAGTCCGGAGTGGATTTCCGTGCATCTCCTCGGTACGCCCGTGCCTTCCGCCTGCCGTTCCTTCACTTCGGAGCCAGGTTCTTTCAGCCGGGTCGACCTACGGGTCGAGCCGACTCGCAAGAAGAAGTAGGCCCGACCCAACCCCACTGGAGGGCGCCGCCCCCGGTTAGTGCACCAGTTTGCGGTACTTGAGCCGGTGCGGCTGGTCGGCGTCGGTGCCGAGACGGCGCTTGCGGTCGGCTTCGTAGTCCTGGTAGTTGCCTTCGAACCAGACGACTTCGGAGTCGCCCTCGAACGCCAGGATATGGGTCGCGATGCGGTCGAGGAACCAGCGGTCGTGGCTGATCACCACGGCGCAGCCGGCGAACTCGAGCAGTGCTTCTTCGAGCGCGCGCAGGGTGTCGACGTCGAGGTCGTTGGTCGGCTCGTCGAGCAACAGGAGGTTGCCGCCACTCTTCAGAATCTTGGCGAGGTGCAGGCGGTTCCTCTCGCCGCCCGAAAGGTCCTTGACCTTCTTCTGCTGGTCGGCGCCGCGGAAGTTGAACGCCGCACAGTAGGCGCGCGAGTTGACTTCCTTCTTGCCGATCAGGATCAGATCCTTGCCGCCGTCCGAGAGCTCCTCCCAGAGAGTGTTGCTGCCGGCGAGCGTCTCGCGGCTCTGGTCGACGTAGGCGAGTGCCACGGTCTCGCCGATCCTGAGCTCGCCCGAATCCGGCTTCTCCTGGCCGACGATCATGCGGAAGAGGGTCGTTTTGCCGGCGCCGTTCGGGCCGATGACGCCGACGATGCCGCCGCGCGGCAGGATGAACGACAGCTTGTCCATGAGGACGTTGTCGCCGTAAGCCTTCGCCAGCGACTTCGCCTCGACGACGAGGTCGCCCAACCGCGGGCCGGGTGGAATGTGGATCTCGTTGGGATCGCGGCGCGACTCCTGCGCCTGTTCCTCGGCGAGCAGTTTCTCGTAGTCGTTGATACGCGCCTTGCCCTTGGCGTGGCGAGCGCGGGGGGAGAGCTGGATCCACTCGAGCTCGTGCTGCAGGGTGCGCCGGCGGGTGGACGACTCCTTTTCCTCCTGCGCGAGGCGCGCATCCTTCTGCGCCAGCCAGGAGGAATAGTTACCCTCCCAGGGGATGCCGGCGCCGCGGTCGAGCTCGAGAATCCAGCCGGCGACGTTGTCGAGGAAGTAGCGATCGTGGGTGACCGCCACGACGGTGCCCTTGTATTCGGCGAGATGGCGCTCGAGCCAAGCGACCGATTCGGCGTCGAGGTGGTTCGTCGGTTCGTCGAGCAGCAACATGTCGGGCTGGCGGAGGAGGATCTGGCAGAGCGCCACGCGGCGGCGCTCGCCGCCGGAGAGCTTGGTCACGTCGGCATCCGGCGGCGGCAACCGCAGGGCGTCCATGGCGATCTCGAGCTGGCGGTCGAGCTCCCAGAGGTTCTCGTGATCGATGCGATCCTGCAGCCGCGAAAACTCGTCGGCGGTCTCGTCGGAGTAGTTCATCGACAGCTCTTCGTAGCGCGCCAGGATCGCCTTCTTCGCCGAGACGGCGTCTTCGACATGCTGGAGCACGTTCTTCGCCGGATCGAGCGGCGGTTCCTGCTGCAGGAATCCGACCGTGTAGCCCTCGGAGAGGAAGGCTTCGCCGTCGTAGTCCTTGTCGAGCCCGGCCATGATGCGCAGCAGCGTCGACTTGCCCGCGCCGTTGTGCCCGAGGACGCCGATCTTGGCGCCCTCGTAGAAGGACAACCAGATCCCCTTCAGGATCTCCTTGCCCTGGGGAGTCGTCTTGCGCAGCTTCTTCATCGTATAAATGATCTGCGGCATGCCGGGGAAGCCTCCGTTTTGAGTCCCGCAGTCTATCGCGACGGATGCCGCGTCGCGGCATTCAACGCCGATGAAACACGATTATCCTAGCCTCCGTATCCGTTGCGACTGGTGGGAGAGTGCGCGGTTGGCTGCTTTGTCGAAGGCGGGGGTGGACGACGATGATTCGATGGGGACTCGGCATCGCAGGGACGCTCCTGGCCGGCTCGCTGCTGGCGCAGGCGTCGGAAACGCCGCTGGCGGAGCTCGAGGCGGGCGCCGGCAAAGCCGGTTGGGACGGCCTCGCGCTCGGCATGTCGTCAGTCCAGGTGGAACGTCGCACTGGCATCACGCTGGCGATGCAACCGGGCTCGTCCTCGGGGGGCGGCTGCCGGACCTACATGGTGACCGTGGAACGCAACACTCTGAGTCTGAGCCTCGGCTTCCCGAGCTCGAAGCCGGGGGCGAAGTTGCTGTCGATCTATGTGCGTTTCGAGGGCTATCAGATCACCGCCAAACAGGAGGCGCTGGTCCGGGAGCTCAAGGAGAGAATCCCGGGCGCCTCGTACCGGCCGCCAAAGCTCGCGCCACCGCCATCCGAAGCCGCCGACCCTGCTCCGGTCTACCTCATCCCCGACAGCGACTACGCCGCCCGGCTGGTGCCGGGCGACGGTCTCTGGATCACGCTCCGCAGCTGCCTCGACTGACTTCGGCTCAGAGTCGGATGCGGTAGCTCGCGGTGAAACGCCGCCCGGGCTCGGGGCGGAAGAAGGTCACGTTCGAGAACTCGGCATAGAGCTCGTCCGTGAGATTGTCGATTGCAAAGGTCAGTGAGTGCTCCTGCGTGCCGCGCTGGAAGAGGGTCACGCCGCCGCCGAGACCGTGAACGGTGAAGGCCGGCAGCGTATTTCCCGCCGCCGGTGTCGGTTCGCCGGGCTCGAGGGTGATGTCGGCGGCCCAGTTGTGACGCACGTTGTACTCCGCCCACCACCGTCCGCCCCGCGGCTCGTAGCGCACGAAGGCATTCAGCTTGTCGTTGTACTGGTCGTCGACCGGCACCGCCGCCTGACCGGTGCGCTTGGCCGTCAGGTGCGTGTAGTTGGCGCCCACCGAGAAGCTGTCGCGCACCCGAAAACCGAGCGCGGTCTCGATGCCTTCGTACTGCAGTCGGTCGACGTTGCGTTGCTGGACGACGAACTGCGCGCCGCTGGCGGCGATGTCGGCCCGGACGTCCGGCGGGAGGGCGGCGATCTCTTCGGGTGAAAGAAAGTCCTGGATGATGCCGTCCGTGAGGTCGGTATGGAACCATACAGCCTCCATCCAGGCATCGCGTCGCCGGTACTTGAATCCGAGCTCATAGTTCTCGCCGGTCTCGGAGACCAGGTCGCGATTGAGAATCTGGTAACCGGAGCCTTCGGGCGTCACGCCGTTGAACAGACGCTCGATGATGTTCGGCGCCCGGAACGACGTTCCCCACGAGGCCAGGAAGTTGAGCGACTCGGTCGCCTGGAAGAGGGCGCTCACTGCGCCGACGAGGTTGTCGTCAGAGAAGTCGAGTCCGGAAATGTTCCAACCCGGAGTGGACTGGGCCCGCGTATCGACTTTCTGCCAGCGCGCGCCGGCGACGACTTTGAGGCGCTCGCCGAACGGTACCTCGTCCTGCAGGAAGATCCCGTAGGAGCTGTTCCGCGCATTCGGCGCGTTGGCGATGTTGTCCTCGGTGACCCGCTCGCGGGCGAACGGCGGGAACGGGAAGCGAATCGTCGTCGTGGTCACCGAGTGATCGGTGTTCGTCGAGTCGTCGCGGAAGCCCTCCATGCCCCAGGTGAGGATCTGCTTGTCGCCGATGACCTTCACCGCCTGGGCGCGGAAGCCGAGCGACCCGAGGTCGGTCGAGTTCAGCGTTTTCGAGGCGACCGAGGAATCCGGGGCACCGGGGAAGATCGGGCCGATGTTGATGTTGATGTCGTTCGCCAGCTCGCGCTTGTTGTTCTGGTAGTAGGCCTGCGCATCGAGGCTGTCGAAGAGGAAAGTGTCGAAGCCTGAGCCCGTGTAGGCGAGCGTCGAGCGGTCGAAATTCTGGAACGGATAGGTGATGCGGATCTGGAAGGCGTCGTCGCCGCCGATCAGAGCGGGATCGACGAGGCCGAAGCCGGTCTCGCCGGCATGGTAGCGGCGATGCTTGAGGGTGAGGGACTGCTGCTCGTTGACGTCGAAGGTGAAGACTCCGAAGAGGCTGTCGTCCTGTACGCCCGAGTCGACCACGGTCGCCGGGTCGGCGAGGTCGATATCGCCATACCTCCCGGCGGCCGACTTGTAGTCGTCGGCGTCGCGATAGGAGCCGGAGAGCGCGAAGCGCGAGCGTCCCGCCTGTCCGCGCACGCCGGCGTGGCCGCGCATGAGGTCGCCCGCCGAGCCGTAGCGCAGCTCCGTGTCGACCGCGAAGTTGCGGCCGCCGGGGGCGAACGCCGGCTTGGTCACCAGATTGAGGACGCCGCCGATGGCGTCGCTGCCGTAGAGCACCGACATGGGGCCGCGCACGACCTCGACCGAAGAGACGTCGTCGACGTCGACCAGCGCCGAGAGCTCGCCGAAGTCGGTCTGCCGCCGCGCGTTGTTCATCCGTAGTCCGTCCTCCATGAAGAGGATGCGGAGGCCGCGCTGGCCGCGGATCACCGGCCTGGCCTGGTTGACTCCGACACCGTTGACGTCGACTCCAGGCTCTTCGCGGAGGAGGTCGGCGGCGTTGTCCGGTAGGCGCCGCGCGATCTCGAGCTCCTCGATGACGGTGACCGGCGTCGAGACCTGGAAAACGTCGACCTCGCGGCCGAGCGCGGTGACGGTCGTCGAGTCATAGAAGGAGCCTTCCGGCTCCTCGGCGGGAGCGTTGCTCGAAGCCGGCGGCGCGGGTTGGGTCGGGGCGGGCGGCGGTGCAGGTTCCTGCGAAAAGACCGGTAAAGGAAAGGTGACGATCGACAGGGTAGTGGCGAAGGCGAAGGCAACGAATGGGTTGAGTCTCATGGGGCTCTCCTCGACCCGGCGCCCGGAAGCAGGCGCCGTTCAGTCAGCTCGCCCGGGTGCCGGGGGCTGACGACGTCCGGCGGCTCACGCCGCCGGAACACCCGGAGGCCGTGACGCCGGAAGCACG